>DATGLT010000223.1:0-38894 GCA_035294005.1 Verrucomicrobiia bacterium | reverse complement strand
CGTAAAGCCGGTGCCATCCGTTTTGACCTTGAAGACCGTGCCGTAGCCGCCGGGTCCTCCCTGCGAGGTCGTCCCATACAGCACGTTGCTCTGCAGCGAGAGAGTTTGTTGCGGCTTGGCCCCGTCTGGATTGGTGAAGGTCACCGACGTGACGTGCGGCGCCGAAAACGTGTGAAGGATACGCAAATTCGAGCCGTCCGTTTGAATCGAATACAACGTGCCGTTCCCATGGGCACCAGCTTGCCACGAGGTCCCGTAAAGCACATTGCTGGATAAGACCAGTCCGCCGTTGGGTTCCGTTCCGTCGAGGTTAGTCAGTGCGCTCGTCGAAGCATCGAAGGTGGGCGCCGTGAAAGTGTGCAGGTTGGTGTAAGTTTGTGCCTGCAGCGAGAGCATCGAAATCGACACCGCCGTACACAACAAACCGACAGGAGTGGCAGACAGTTTCATGGGATTGACCGCGTTGGACTCTTGTTGGTTAAGCCTGACAAAGCAAGCTTAAGTTTGGATTCCGTTCGAACTCTTTTTCCCAGCCTGCCTCAGAGCTTGCCGCTATTCGCCAAGGTTGTGTCGCAGCAGCGTGTTGAGCTTTGCGGGTGAGAGCACCGTCACGGTTTTGCCTTTCACGACGAGCAACTTCTGTTCGCGAAACCGGGCCAGCGTGCGCGAGAGCGTCTCGCTGATCGTCCCCAACTCAGCCGCCAGGGCCCGCTTGGTCATCGTCAACTCGATGTGAACAGGTGATTCGCTTTGCGGATCCGGACACCTCTTTACCAGCCAATTAGCGAGCCGGGTCTGGACGTCTCTGACCGTGAGGTCCTCGATTTGCCCCACCAATACGCGGAGATGACTGCTCATCGAACCGAGCATGCGCAGCGCCAGCTCGGGTTGCCGTTTCAACAGGGCAAGAATGCCTTCCTTCTCCACGAGCAACACTTGCGTGGCTTCCTGCGCGCGCGCTTCGGCCGGATAACCCACCGGGGACGCCAGCGCCACCTCGGCAAAGGAATCTCCCGCGCGAAAGATATGGATGACTTGCTCCTTGCCCGCAGCGCTTACCCGGTGAACGTTCACCGCTCCGCGTTGCACGATGTAAAACCCATGCGCCGGGTCGCCTTCATGGAATAGATACTCATTTTTTTCGAGCGACTTCGGGACGGTGACATCGGCAATGTTCTGCAGATCCGTGGGAGGCAGCCCCGCAAACAACTGGCAGCCGCGCAGCGTGTTGATGATGCCGCTGCGTCTGAGTTCGGTAAGCTCCGAGGGCATATCGTGATTTCAAACCACTTCAGACCGGAAGTAAACAATACAGTCGCAGCAGTTGGCGCTGGCCACTCCGAGGAGTCACTTGCATTTGCCTTCATAACCGTATACACGCCATTCCGTGTCTAAAGCCAAACCGTTTTCAAAAGCGCAATACGAGACTTTGGCGGCGTTCCGCTATGCCTTGCGCCGGTTCCTCCACTTCAGCGAAATGGCAGCTCAAGGAGCCGGCCTTACCCCCCAACAGCACCAGGCGCTCCTGGCCATCAAAGGATTTCCCGGGCGCGACGAAATCACCGTGGGCGAGCTGGCCGAGAGACTGCAACTGCGCCATCACAGCGCAGTGGGATTGATCGATCGCCTCGCGCTGGAGAAATTGGTTGTGCGCAAGCCCTCCAAAGAAGATCACCGCCAGGTCCTGGTTCAGCTCACCGCACGCGGTGAAGGCGTGCTGGCCAGGCTTTCGGCCGCGCACCACCAACAACTCCAACGGATCGGCCCCGAGCTGAACCAGTTGCTGCAGAGCCTGGCTTCAGTTGGCAATGACCAACGGGCTCCCTAGCGGCGTCCGAAACCATGCCGCGCGTGCAACCTGGATTTTCCTCCGCGCATTGGATTGAAACAGCGCGTTAGTAAGCGCTGCGGTGATCGCAGGTCTCCGGTTACGGATTCAGCGCGCTGCAAGCCGCCTCGCATAAGCCCACAAACGTTTCCTCCGCCAGGTTCAGGCGTTTGCCGCGCCAATGCAGGATGCCCCAACGTCTGCGCAACCGGCGCCGCCCCAGGGCCAGCGGCATCACTGAGCCTTCCTCGATTTCCTTCTTTGCGATCCAGGGTGACACCACGCTGACCCCAAGCCCCAGCTTCACCAGTTCTTTGATCGCTTCCATGCTGCCCAGTTCGATAACTGTGTTGAGCATCATTTCCTCCGCCCGGAAGTATTCCTCAATCAACCGGAACGTAATGCTCTTCTTATTGTAGAGAATATAATTCTGCCTGGGAATTTCGGCTCGATCCACCCGGCCTGCGCGAGCCCACGGATGCTGCGCTCCAACAATGAACTGCAATTCGTCCGTAAAGAGCGGATGAAATTCCAGCTGCGCCTCCCGCTCGGTTTCCAGTCCCAGTCCGAGGTCAACGCGTTGCTGGAGGAGCAGGGCCACCAGGGCCGGGGTGTCACCCGGTTCGATGGTAATGTTGTGCTCCGGAAAGCTCTCTTTGAACTCGCGCAGAACGGTCGGCAGGATGTGCTGGCACGCGGTTGTGCTGGCTCCGAGCCGCAAACGGCCGCGGCCCCACTTGCCCAATTGGTTCAGCGATTCCCGCGCGGTGGTCATCTCGCGCAGAATAAATTCCGGCGTGATGCAGCAACTGTTCGCCGGCCTGCGTGAGGGCAAATTTTTTGCCCACCCTGTCAAAAAGCCTACAGCCCACGTCGCGCTCCAGCGCCTTCATCGCGTGGCTTACCCCCGATTGCGTCACGTGCAACTCACGCGCAGCCTGCGTAAAACTGCCCGTTCGGGCCAGCACACAGAAGGCGCGGAGCTGCCTGCTATCCAGTGGAACGCTCATTTATGAATCCAATTCATCATTCTCATCGCTAACCCGCTTAGCATTCAACGAGCCAGTTCAACCGGATGGCACGCTCATCGCTCAGGGAACTCGAGGCGGTTTGAACTGCCGACTGAAAATGGACCGAATACGAATGCCCATGCCTGCCCGGACGAAGACTGCGATCCGCCTCGGGTTCGTGCCGCTGCTTGATTGCGCGCCCCTGGTCATCGCGCACGAGCTTGGCTTGTTCGGCAAGCACGGCCTGAACGTCGTCCTGCAGCGCGAACTCGGGTGGGCAACGATTCGCGATAAAATCGTCTATCGCGAACTGGAAGCGGCCCACGCATTGGCGGCCATGCCGATCGCCGCAACGCTCGGGCTCGGGTCGAGCGTTTGCGACTGTGTCACAGGCCTCGTGCTGAACCTGCATGGCAATGCGATCACCTTGTCCAATGCGTTATGGGAACAAGGCGTGCGTGATGGGGCGACGTTGCGCGAGGTCCTTCGCACCTCCAGGCGCGAAAAAACGCTCACCTTTGGCGCCGTGGGAAATGTCTCCTCCCATTTGTTCCTGTTGCGTCAGTGGCTGACCGAGGCCGGGATTCATCCGGATCGCCAGGCCCGCATCGTCATTGTGCCTCCTCCGCAAATGCCGACCAACCTCGCAGCCGGTCACCTGGACGGTTACTGCGTGGGCGAACCCTGGAATTCCGCCGCGGCGCAAGCCCGAACCGGATGGTGCGTCGCCACCAGCGCGGACCTGGCGCCAGGCCATCCGGAAAAAGTCCTGATGGCGCGACGCGAGTTTGCCGAGAAACGCTCGGCAGAGCATGTGGCGCTCATTGCGGCGCTGCTCGAAAGTTGTGAATTTTGCGCGCAGCCAGAGAACCACGAACGCATCATCGCGATCCTGGCCCAACCGCGCTACGTCGGCGTGAGCGAATCGGCCCTGCGCGGCCCACTTAGCGGGCAACTGGAGGTGGGTCACGGTTCAACCCGCCGGGTCAACGACTTCATCGTGTTCAGCGGCGCTGACGCAAACGAACCGTCAGCGGACAAAGCGGGTTGGATTCTCAACCACCTGCGCCGAGCGGTCCCCGGACTTGAACCTTCGCGGGTGAACGCGGCGCTCGGGGCCCGGGTGTTCCGAACAGATTTGTACGCCGACGCGATTCGGCTCCGAAACACCGCTCCCGAGGCGACGACCACCACCGTTCTTACAGATTGAATCACGAATCAAACACTATGCGCAACGATCCTTCCTTTTGGAAATCAGGCCACAAACCAACGCTGTTCAGCGCGTTTCTCTATTTTGACGTCAGCTTTATGATTTGGGTGTTGCTTGGCGCCCTGGGCAACTACGTGGCCGCCGACCTGCATCTCAATCCGGCTCAAAAGGGGCTGATGACGGCCATTCCGCTGTTAGGCGGTTCCTTTCTGCGTCTCGTCCTGGGCCAACTCACCGACCGAATTGGACCGCGTAAAACCGGGTGCATTGGGCTCAGTGTGACCCTGGTTCCGCTGCTGGGAGGATGGCTCTGGGCGGATTCCCTGCCCAAGGTCTATGCCATCGGCTTATTGTTGGGAATTGCGGGAGCCAGTTTCGCCGTGGCGCTGCCGCTGGCCAGCCGTTGGTACCCGCCTAAGTACCAGGGGCTGGCGCTGGGAATAGCGGGCGCCGGCAATTCCGGGACCGTCCTGGCAACACTGTTCGCGCCGCGCCTCGCCGAGCACATCGGCTGGCACTCCGTGTTCGGCTTGGCGATCGTGCCGTTGGTAGTGACGGCAACCGTTTTTGTGCTCCTGGCGCGGGAAGCCCCGGGAGCCCCTCCTCCGGCGCGAGCTTCTGAATTGTTTGCCGTTCTAGGCGAGCGCGATACTTACATGTTCGCCTTGATGTATGGCGTGACCTTTGGCGGCTTTGTTGGCCTCGCGAGCTTTCTCTCTATTTTGCTGCGCGACCAGTACGGCGTTTCGAAAGTGACCGCAGGCGATCTGACTTCGCTCTGTGTCATCGCAGGAAGTTTTCTGCGTCCCATCGGCGGGTGGCTGGCGGATCGTATCGGAGGCATTCGGATGCTGTCGCTGCTGTACGGACTGGCCGCGCTGCTGGCGCTCAGCGTTGCGCAATTGCCGCCTTTGTGGCTGGCGGTCGCATTCTTCTTTTTGCTCATGGGCTGCCTTGGTCTTGGCAACGGCGCTGTGTTTCAGCTGGTGCCGCAACGCTATGGCAAGCGCGTCGGCATCGCGACGGGCATTCTCGGCGCGGCCGGCGGCCTGGGCGGTTTCGTTCTGCCAACTGTGGTCGGCTCTCTCAAGCAACTGACCGGAACTTACGCCATTGGCCTCACGGTTTTGGCTGGGCTCGCAACCATTGCCCTTGCCGCGCTGGCGATTGCGCAAACCGAATGGATTGGCGACTGGATTGGCCAGCATGGCCGTGTCAAAGGCGAATCGACTCCAGTCCCTGCCGCCGGGGCGATGCCTGATTATCGCGTCCTCAGCGGCTCGCAGGGATGACCATGCCCGCCCAACCCGCCGTCGAGGCCCGGACTCTGATCGACGCCCTGCTGGAAGAGCAGCGCGATCTCAGTGCGGCCGAACTCTTCGCGCGATGGCACGACGGCGCGGCCTTCTCAACCGCCCCCTCGCACCGCCAGCTTCTCCCGCTCTCCAAACCCAGCCCGGGCGAGCAGTATGCCTTTGAAGTGGACCTGGACCGTTGCAGCGGCTGCAAATCGTGCGTCACCGCCTGTCATGCTCTGAACGGGCTCGACGACGAAGAAACCTGGCGCAGCACCGGAGTCTTGCACGGGCACGGCCGCAATTCGTTTCAACAGACGATCACTACCGCGTGCCACCATTGTGTTGAACCCGGGTGCCTCGAAGGCTGCCCCGTGCTCGCTTACGACAAGGACCCCGTCTCCGGGATCGTCCGACACCTGGACGACCAGTGCATCGGCTGCCAGTACTGCATTTTCATGTGCCCGTATGAGGTGCCGAAATACTCGTCCAGCCGCGGCATCGTGAGAAAGTGCGACATGTGCCAGCAACGGCTCGCGCACGATGAGGCCCCGGCCTGTGTTCAGGCCTGCCCCAATGAAGCCATTCGCATCTCGCTGGTGCAGACCGAAGAACTGCGCCTGGAATACCGAGACGATGCCGATCGCCCACACAGTCGGCTTGAGGATCGTTGTTCCAAATTCCTTCCCGATTCACCCGACCCGGCGATCACTCTGCCGACAACCCGTTACGTTTCGGCCAAACGGCTGCCGGGACCCTTGATGGCCGGCGACAGCCAGAATCTTCCGCTGCAACACGCCCACCTTCCCCTGGTGCTGATGCTCGTCTTCACTCAATTGGGAGCCGGCGGGTTCACCTTCCTTCCCTTTACTGCGGTCGGAGCTCGCTCGCCTCTCGCCCTGCTCGCAATAACCGCGACGATCATCGGCGTGGTCACCAGCATCTTTCACCTGGGCAGGCCATCCCAGGCATGGCGCGCTTTCCTCGGTTTGCGGAAATCCTGGCTCAGTCGCGAAATTGTTGTCTTTGGATGTTTCGCCGGGCTTGGCCTTGGAGCCACGCTGGGGCTGTTCACTTCCAACTGGGCATCGGCATTGGTTTTCCCAGCCGCCCTCGCCGGGTTGTCGGGTGTTTTCTGTTCCGCGATGACGTACCACGTCACTCGCCGTGAATGTTGGCGCGGCCAACTTTCGTTCGGGCGTTTCTTTGGCACGACGGTTGTGCTCGGGTTGGCCGGAGCCTGGGTCGCCTCCGTGCTGGCCGGCAGAACGGCGCCGGTTTTCGCGCTGGCGCTCGCTATCAGCGCCCTCGTTAAACTGGGCTTCGAACAAAAACAATTGCGACTCTGCCCTGATGACGCCGGGTTGAACGAGGAACTCCCCGATTCCTTGCCGGCCCGCAGCGCTTATTTGATGCGATTCCGGCTCGGGGCTCTGTTGCGCATACGCATCGCCAGCGCCTGGGCCGGCGGCATTGTCCTGCCTCTGCTGAGCTTGCTTCGGGATTCTCCTTCATTGTTGCCCGCCATCACGGCGATGTTTCTCTGCCTCTGCGGCGAGTTCCTCGAACGGCTGCTGTTCTTTCGGGCCGCAGCCGTGCGCAAAATGCCGGGAATGCCGCCCTCATGATCCGCCCGGAAGAAAAACAATCGCTCCTCCGCAACTGGCATGGTCCCCTGACCCAGGACCTGGTCCTTGAGCCCACCGCGTTCGGCCGCGTGCCTTCGCGCTTACAGGCAGAGGCCGTCACCCGCACAGTATGCGGATTTTGTTCCACCGGTTGCGGCCTGGATGTTCACCTTCGCAATGGGCAAGCCCTGAACCTGACGGCAAATTCAGATTACCCGGTGAACCTGGGCATGGCCTGCCCGAAAGGCTGGGAAGCGCTCACACCATTGGGAGCCGCTGATCGGGCGAGCGTGCCGCTGTTGCGAAATGCCTCCGGCAAACTCGAACCGGTGGACTGGGACACTGCCATGCAGGTGTTCACCTTGCGCTTCAAGGCGATTCAAGACAAATGGGGCAAAGAGGCCGTGGCATGGCTCGGCACGGGCCAGATTTGTACCGAAGAACTGGCGCTGCTCGGCGCTCTGGGGAAATTCGGCATGGGCCTGGTGCATGGGGACGGCAATACGCGTCAATGCATGGCCACCGCGGTCACCGCGTACAAAGAATCCTTTGGGTTCGATGCGCCCCCGTACACCTACGCTGATTTCGAACAGTCCGACCTGATTGTCCTGGTCGGGTCGAATCTCTGCATCACCCACCCAATCCTGTGGCAACGGATTCTGCGCAATCGCCGTTCGCCGGGGATTGTTGTGATCGATCCCCGGAAAACCGAAACCGCCATGGCCGCCACCAGCCACCTGGCGCTTAAGCCAAAATCCGATTTGGTCCTCTTTTACGGCTTGGCCTGCCTGCTGATTGCCAATGACTGGATCGACCGCGATTACATCAGGCGTCACACCACCGGCTTTGACGAGTTTTACCGGTTCGTTCGCCAATTCACGCCCGATACGGTTGCGGCCCAAACCGGGTTGACGATTGGTGAGTTGTATCGCTTTGCCGAATCGATTCATCGCGGCCAGGCCGTTTCGTTCTGGTGGACCATGGGAGTTAACCAGGGCCACGAGGCCACTCGGACAGCGCAAGCCATCATCAACCTGGCGCTCATGACCGGCAACGTCGGAAGGCCCGGCACCGGCGCAAACAGTATCACCGGCCAATGCAATGCCATGGGATCGCGGTTGTTCAGCAATACGACCGGCCTGTTCGGCGGACGCGACTTCCTCAATCCGGCGCACCGCGACGAGGTGGCGCGAATCCTGGCGCTGCCCCTGGAACGCATTCCGTCCCGGAACAGCCTCGCGTACGACCAGATTTTGCGGGCCGTGGACGAGGGCAAAATCAAGGGACTATGGATTGTGGCCACCAACACCGCGCATTCCTGGATCAACAGTTCTTCCTTCGAAGCAATGCGGCGCAAGCTCGATTTTCTTGTGGTCCAGGATATGTTCCACACTGCCGACACCGCGCAATTTGCCGACCTCGTTTTGCCGGCCGCAGGCTGGGGCGAGAAGGACGGCACCTTTATCAACAGCGAACGGCGGATTGGCCTGGTTAAAAAGGTCGCACGCGCCCCCGGCCAGGCCTTGAGCGATTTCAATATCTTCAAACTTGCCGCGCATTACTGGGGCTGCGCCGACCTATTCAGCGCGTGGACCTCCCCTGCCGAGGTGTTCCAAATCCTGAAAAAGCTCAGCGCGGGCCAACCCTGTGACTTCACAGGAATTCGCGATTACCAGCATCTCGAAGAATGTGGCGGGCTGCAGTGGCCGATGGTTGAACCGGTTGAGCCCGCCCATCGAGAGCGGCGCCTTTTTGAGAACGGACATTTCTTCACACCCGATTCCAAGGCGCGCTTCGTTTACGAAATGCCGCGACCCGTACCCGAATCCAGCGATCAGGAGTTTCCCTTCACGCTACTGACGGGCCGCGGAAGCAGCGCCCAATGGCACACCGGAACGCGAACCGAAAAGTCGGATGTTCTAAGGAAACTCCGCCCGGCCAGTGTCTACGTCGAGATAAACCCCCGGGACGCCCAGCGCCTCGGCATCGCCCCAGAGACCCAGGTCGCGGTCATCTCGCGTCGAGGACGTCTGCTCGCCCGCGCCTTTCTTACCGCCACCATTCAACCGGGCCAGGTGTTTGTTCCGATGCACTACGCGGAGACCAATCGCCTGACCCTGGCTGCGTTCGATCCCTATTCCCGTCAGCCCGCTTACAAAGCCTGCGCCGTCCGCATTGAGAAGGCTAAAAAAACCAGCCGCGGCCAAAATGCCGGCCGCCGCCACACCCACGGGTGAGTGCTTCGCGTTTGGCTTGCTAACCAACCCCGTCCAGATCCTTGGTGAAAACTGGCGCTGCTAATGTCTCCCATGCATTCGTGCGTCATTCATGGCCCGAGCAGCTGGCCCGCGGTTTTGCCCACGCTGTTCAAAACACAACAAGTTCCCCCGGGCCAGCCAACTCCAGCACAGCCTTTTTCTCCCCTATCCGCCGCTCGAGCAGCCCGCACTTGGGGGCACGGGCAGCCCAATAAAACCGCGGCCATTTCAATCATATGAATGCAATTCATGGTTTTGATGGTAATTCCGCGCCGGGTTCATCGACTCGATCGGGGACCTGTGGCATAGCTGCGGCTTAGCGGTGGGGCAGGTTGAACAGACGCGAACAAACATGAGCGCAGATCAAAACGTTGCCGCCCCCGTCACCGGCTTCACTACGGAACAAAAGGAATATCTGGCCGGTTTTCTCGAAGGCCTGGCCCGGCGCAACCTCGCCGGTTGCGGAAACGCGGTCCTCGGCGCGCCGCTGACCGAAAAGCCGCACGCGGACGCACCCGCCGTCGAAACGATTTACGGCACACCGCTAACAGACGTCACCAAACAGGAGCGGTGGAAATATGACGAACACCCTCTTGACGGCTGGGACCGCATCCTGGCTCATGCGGAAGCAAACCGTTTTCCCGACGAGGAACACACGTACCGGTTTCGCAATTTCGGGCTGTTCTATGTTGGGCCCACCCAAAACAGCTTCATGTTGCGCTGCCGGATTCCAGCCGGCGAATTGACGTCCATTCAACTTCGCGGACTGGCGGAAATCGCCGATGATTTCGGCAATGGCAAGGCCGCTATCACCACCCGCTCCAATATCCAGGTTCGCGAGATCGCGCCATCAAACCTGGTCAACGTTTTAACCCGGCTGCAAGCGTTGGGCCTTACCTCGCGCGGCAGTGGAATGGATAATGTTCGCAATATCACGGCCTCGCCGACGGCGGGTTTTGATCCGCAGGAACTCATTGACACACGCCCGTTCGCGCATGCGCTTCACCACTACATTTTGAACCACCGCGACCTGTATGGCTTGCCGCGGAAATTCAATATCGCCTTCGAAGGCGGTGGTTCTGTGGATACGGTTGCGGAAAGCAACGACATCGGCTTTATCGCCGTCATGGTCCGTCAGGCGGACAACGAAACCCTGCAAGGTCAATTGCTCAGGGACAACTCCGCCGTTCCAATCGAGCCCGGGATTTTCTTCCGCGTCGAACTGGCGGGAATCAGCGGTCACAAGCAACTCGCCACCGATGCCGGGCTGCTGGTCCGTCCGAACGAGGTGGTCGCCGTGGCTGTTGCCATGCTGCGGGTTTACCTCGAGAACGGCGACCGCACCGATCGCCGCAAAGCCCGGCTCAAGTACCTCATCGACCGCTGGGGCACAGAGAAGTTTCTCGCCGAAGTCCAAAAGAATCTTGGGCTGCCGCTGGTGCGATTTCCGCTGACCCAATGCGTGCGGCGCCCGCCCCCGGTCAAACACGGGCACATCGGTGTTTACAGGCAAAAACAGAAAGGCAAAAACTATATCGGCGTTGTCATCCCGGTCGGCATCATGACTTCACGCCAGATGCGCAGGCTGGCTGACCTGGCTGCTCATTACGGCTCCAGCCAGGTCCGGCTGACCCCGTGGCAAAACCTGCTGATTCCCGATGTGTCGGACAGCTTTGTCGGGACGATCACCCGGCAACTGGAGCGCATGGGGTTCCATCACGAAGCCACAAACATTCTCGGCGGCCTGGTTGCCTGCACGGGCAACACCGGGTGCAAATACGCCGCCGCCGATACGAAAGGAAATGCTCTGGCGCTTGCAGCCTACCTGAACAAACGAATTCGCCTGGACCATCCCTTGAACATCCACCTCACTGGCTGCCCTCATTCTTGCGCGCAACATTATATCGGCGACATCGGCCTCCAGGCGGTCAAAGTCAGCGTCGGCGGCCAATCCGTCGAGGGCTATAACATCGCCTTCGGAGGCGGCTTTGGAACGGACGCCGCCATCGGGAAAGACGTGTTCAAAGGAATTCCTTTTACCGAAATTCCCAAATTGTGCGAGCGAGTGCTCCAAGTTTACCTGCAACGCAGGCACAACAACGAATCCTTTGCCGCTTTCACACGACGCCACGAAATCAAGCAACTCCAGGAAATGTTCTCTTTTTAATTCCACAAATTTCGAAAATGCTGTCATTCATTAGTTTTAAACGTTGCCACGTCGCTCGGATGACTTTGCCTGCCGCTGGTTGGCTCCTCTTTCCGAACCAACTTCACGCCCAGTATACCCCTCCGCCCGCCCGGGGCCCTTTTTCCGGGTTCATTAACGAATGGGCACGAAAGGACTCTCCAGACTTCAATTCATGGGATTTCGGTGGCGCTGCCCGGTCACGGGTTGAAATCAAAGACGGCTTCGCCGTTCCCGGATCCGCCGGTTCGGTTGATTTTCGCGCCCGTGGCGCCGATGTCGACAACCAGTACCTGCTGGAACGAATCCGGGCACACGTAGGCTACAGCAACACCTCGTTCGGAGCTTACCTTGAAGGCCAAAGCAGCCTTGCCGCCAATGATGAACGTTATGCTTACGTAAACACAGCCAATGTCATTGGCACACAAACGCGCCGGGGCGGCGGTCCGGAATCCGATTCGATTGACCTGCACCAGGCTTACGTCACGGTGGGCGGCCCGAAAGAGTTTCCGGTAACGTTAAAACTTGGACGGCAGATCCTCGCATACGGAGACGAACGGTTGGTCGGCGCTTTCGATTGGAATAATATCGGCCGCACCTTCGACGCCGCCAAATTGCGCTTCCAGCAAGACGGGTTTTCCGCCGATCTCTTCACCGCACACCCTGTGATCCCCGAAGAAGGCCGGTTCGACGTCAGCAACGAGTACGATTGGTTTTCCGGCCTGTATGTCACACTGAACAAAATTCCAAAAAACTCGCTGGAACTTTATTTCTTCTCCCGCAACTCATCACCGCAAGCGATTAATGCCGAGCCATCTCCGCAGTTCCCCCAACCCACCGCCCGTGACATCTACACCATCGGCGGACGTCTAAAATCCGCCCCCGGTCAGCTCACCAACTTTGACTACACAATTGAAGGCGCCTACCAACTGGGTAACTTCCGCCCAACCGCCACATCACCTCGTTTGAACCAGGAGGCGTTTGCTGCGATTGTTCAGGGCGGCTACACGTTCGTCAATGCCCCAGCCAAGCCACGGCTTGGCTTGGAGTATGACTATTCCTCCGGTGACCGCAACCCGACTGACGGCACTCACGGAACCTTTGATAATCTGTTTCCAACGAATCACAAATTCTATGGCTACATGGATTTCTTGTCGTTGCAGAATATTCACGATGTTCGGGGAATCTTCCAGCTGAGACCCCTTGCCCGGCTTAGTATCGCCCTGGAAGGGCATGGTTTCTGGCTCGCGGACACCCATGACTATTTCTACAACGTGGCCGGCGTCCCACGCACGACAGGTGGGTACGGCATTCACCCGAACTACTCGAGTTTTCTCGGCACAGAGGTGGACCTGATTGCGGGGTACGCGCTGACCCGGTTCGCACAACTCGAAGCCGGGTATGGTCATTTTTTTACGGGGAGGTATATCGACCAGTCATTGGCGGCGACCGGCGGTTCCAAGGATGCCAACTATGTGTACCTGCAGCTCAACTTGATCTTTTGATGGACGCCAATTCACTCCAGTCGGTTCCATGCCTCCCTGAAAACGCGCCGTTTACGCCCGAACAGCGCGCTTATTTGAACGGCTTCTTTGCGGGACTTTTTTCTCGAACCGCGCTTCCGGCTTCTCCTGCCGCATCGGCGCCGGCACCGGATGCGCTGGTGCCGCTGGCGATTCTTTTCGGTTCACAAACCGGTAACTCGGAGAACCTCGCTCGGCGCGCCGCCAAGGCCGCCGGTCAGCGCGGCTTCGCTCCGACCATTCAAGACCTCTCGAAATACCCTGTCGAACAGTTGAGCTCGGAACAGCGATTGCTCGTGATCACCAGCACCTACGGTGACGGAGAGCCTCCCGATAATGCGAAGGCCTTTTGGGAGTTCTTGTCCAACGAAACGGCCCCAAAACTCCCTCACCTGCGATTTTCACTCTGCGCTTTGGGCGATTCGAATTACCCCAGGTTCTGCGCCTTTGGCAAGCAACTCGACTCACGACTGGAAGAACTTGGCGGCACGCGCGTTCACCCGGCAGCGATTTGCGATGTGGAGTTCGAAGAACCGTTTTCAAACTGGCTGGCTTGCGCCCTCGCCGGCCTGACGACATCAGTCCCAGCGCAGCAGATCACACGAGGACCAGCAACTCCCGCTCAAGACAGCGCCGCGCCTACTGCCATTGTTCCGGGGGCCGCCTACTCCCGGTCAAATCCTTTCCCTGCCCCCCTGGTGGGCAATCAACGTCTCAACGGGCAAGGCTCTGAAAAGGACACACGGCATTTGGAATTTGCCCTGGATGGTTCGGATTTCCGCTATGAGGCGGGCGATGCACTGGGTGTGTTTCCTTCCAATTGCGGCCAGTTGGTGGAGGAACTTGTGACAGCGCTCCACTGCCGAGGCAACGAGTTGGTCTCAGGCCGGGACGGCGCAACCGTGACACTCCGTGAGGCGCTCGGAGATCAGTACGAAATCACGCGCATCCCGCGGCCGTTGATTGAATGCATGGCCGAGCAAACCGGAGACGACGCTCTCAAGCGCCTGGCTGCCCCCGACGCGAATGGCGAGCTGACAACGTTTTTGCGAGGGCGAGATATCATCGACCTGCTGCAATCTTACCCAACGGTTAAGTTTGACCCGGCCGAGTTTGTCCGACTGCTCAAACCCCTGGCGCCGCGACTGTATTCGATTTCATCGAGTCCCAAGGCCCATCCTGCGCAAGTGCACCTTACGATCAATGTGGTGCGATACCAGTCGCTTTCGCGACATCGGAAAGGCGTATGCTCCACCTACCTTGCTGAAAGAGTTGAGCGCGTGCGCCAGGTTCCCATTTTCCTGCATTCGAACAGGAAATTCCGTCCACCGGCCGATGGTTCGCCCATGGTTATGGTGGGTCCGGGCACCGGCATAGCTCCGTTTCGCGCTTTCCTGCAGGAACGCCGCGCACGCGGCGCCGCCGGGAAAAATTGGTTGTTTTTTGGGGATCAACGAAGCGCGACCGATTTTCTCTACCGCGAAGAACTGGAAGGGCTGAGCAAAGATGGATTTCTGGCGAGGCTGGACACGGCGTTTTCGCGGGACCAGCCGGAGAAAATCTACGTTCAACACCGAATGAGGGAACAGGCGCGCGAACTGTTCAAGTGGCTCGAAGAGGGTGCTTATTTCTATGTCTGCGGTGACGCCGCACGGATGGCGAAAGACGTGGATGCCACTTTGCACCGAGATCGTTCAAGACGCCGGCGGCCGCACGCCCGCGCAAGCCGCCGAGTACGTCGGGCGTTTAAGGGAGCAAAACCGCTACCTCCGCGACGTGTACTGAGACCACGCCGGGGGCGGCGTTCGGAGGAAAGCTCGCTTAAGATCCGTCCAGCTACCGCGCAGGACAAACTTCGGAAACCTTGACCGCCGTCAAAACAGGCGGGCCGCGGATGATCTACAGTTGAGGCGTGAAAGAAAAACCTATTTGCGAACGGGGCTCATCAAAAGTCCTCTCCGTGGATAACGAAACAAAGTTTGCGGCAAACGGAATTGTAAGCAGGACTGTTTTGAACACCGGCGCGTGCCGGGTCGTACTTTTTGGTTTCGCCGAAGGCCAGGAACTTACCGAACACACCTCCACGCAACACGCGCTGGTCCAAATCCTGTCGGGTGAATGCGAGTCTTCTCTTTCCGGAAAACCGCACGCTTTAAAGACCGGCGACATTGTCTATCTGCAGCCGAATGAACCACATGCCGTGAAGGCGACAAAGCAGTTCTCGATGCTGCTGACATTATGCAGGCCTGAAGCCGCGACGAGCGTCGCCAAAACGAGTTCGAAGATATAAGAGCGCAAATGAAAACTGAATTTTTGGACCTGGACGTTCGTGAGTTCGAACCGCCTCAGCCCTTAATGAAAACTCTCGAGGCCGTTGCCTCCTTGCCCCAGGGAGTCACGCTCCGCCTCCACACCCGTTGGCGGCCCGCGCTGCTCTACGCCGAACTCGAGAAACGCGGATTTACAAGTCAATCCCAGGAGCAACCCGATGGAAGCTATCTTACCACTATCCGCCACAGTTAGTCCGGTGACCACGCGGCCCGCCGCAGCGGCTGAACCAACTGTCCCTTCCATTTGGCTGCCGCTGAGCTTCATTGTCACCGGGCTCCTGGCGTTATTAACCGCGGTCGGCTGGATGATAGCGCAGCCGGACCTGCTCACGACCTACCATTACAATCAGAACATCATCGCTCTGACTCATTTGGTGGTCCTGGGCTGGATCTGTTCGGTCGTGATCGGTGCAACCTACCAACTGGTGCCCGTTGCGCTAGAAACCAAACTCTATAGTGAACGGCTTGCAAAGTGCCAGTTCGTGTTCCACCTCGTTGGTTTCGTCGGAATGGTTTGGATGTTCAAGACCTGGAATATGAAACAGGTCGGTCACTTCGGTTCGATCCTGGGGCTTGGCGCGGGGCTGTTCATCTACAATCTCGCTCGAACCCTGTTGCGAGTTCAAAAATGGAACATTGTTGCGACCGCGCTCGCCTCGTCGTTGGCATGGTTCACGTTGTCGATCCTGGCCGGGCTCTCGATCGCCGCCGGCAAATGCAGTTATGATTCCACCGAAGGCGCCGCCGTGGCGAGTGGAGTTCGAACGCTGATTGCCGGATTGCGCTCAATGGGAGCATTCATGTCCCGCTTCGATGCCATCAGCGCAATGCATGCCCATGCGCACCTCGGCCTAATCGGGCTGTTTACGATGCTGGTCGTAGGAGTGAGCTACAAACTCGTGCCGATGTTTACCTTGAGCGAAATCCAGAACCGCCGGCGTGCCGGCCTTTCAATCGCTTTGCTCAACGCGGGACTTCTCGGGGCATTTCTTTCCATTTTGTTGCGCAGTCCCTTCAAATTTGTATTTGGGATGGTTGTCTGCGCCGCACTGGGAATGTATGGATGGGAAATCGCCGCGGTTCTCAAGGCGCGAAAACGCGCTGCGCTGGATTGGGGTGTTCGCAGCTTTATCACTGCTTTATGCCTGCTCGCGCCGCTGGGCTTGTTAGGCGCCGTCCTGGCCTGGCCGCGTCTTCCGTTGAACGTCTTCACGGGCCAGCTAGAGAACCTCTACGGCTTTCTAGGCGCGTTCGGATTCGTGACCCTCGCCATCATCGGTATGCTGCACAAGATTGTCCCCTTCCTGGCATGGTTCAAAACTTATAGCCCGCACGTGGGGCGCTTCCGGGTGCCAACCCTTGCCGCATTGTATTCGGAACACCTGCAACGAATCGGCTACTGGACCTGGCTGACAGGATTGGCGGCCGCGGGCGCCGGAATCCTCTTGCAAAGCGACGTTGTAGCACGACTCGGCGTGATCGCCCTCTCCTTCACTCTCCTCATGCTGGCCGTTAACATCGCAAAAATCCTCTCCCATGTTCTTCAGCCGAAGCTGAGCCCGCTCCCGGGCCGCGCCAAATCATCATGACAACCATTCCCGATGAATCGCAAGTGCTCGAAGCGTTGCGCGAGGTGATCGACCCCGAATTGGGCTGTAACCTCGTTGACCTCGGCCTGATTTACGACATCAAGATTGATGGCGGGGCTGTGAGCGTTGCCATGACGGTCACAACGCCCGGTTGCCCCATGCACGACAGTTTACGGGCGGGGGTCAGGAATGCGTTGCTGAATCTGGAAGGCGTGGCCTCGGCAGAAGTCGACCTGGTCTTTGATCCGCCGTGGCATCCTTCCATGATGACCGAAGTGGGCCGCAGAATGACCGGCGCTTACTGAATTTTTCCAAAAATAAAATGAACACAAACACTGAAATCAATAACCTCATCGACGCAAACAGGGTGATGGACGTCCGCCCAATCCCCTGCTCCGTCAAGCATGGGCTCATCATCAGAACCTGGAGCGAACTACCGGTCGGAGACCATTTCATCCTGCTCAACGATCATGACCCGGTGCCTCTTTACTACCAGTTTAGCGCCCAGTGGCCCGGAGCATTTGAATGGAAACACCTCGTTAAAGGCCCGGATGAATTCCGCGTAAAGATAACCAAGTTGAAGGCGCTGCCTCAGGCCACCCAGGAAGTCCCCGGTTGCTGTGGCACTCACTGATCACTGCGGCACTGAACGGTAAAACCGATGAGTCAAGTTCGCGGCTCCCGGGTCGCTAAAGTACCAAAGCCCGTTGCCGGGCGCGTTGGTACCGATCGGCACCCAGGTATGAAGATCCGACGAAGCCTGGATGACGTAGTTGGAGTTTGCGGTGCCAATCAACCGCATTTGCATCGCCCTGTTGGTGGGGTTGAGCGAAAAGCAATCCAGATGCAACCCTGAGTTGAGCACTAGCGTAGAGGGAGCGGTCGTGGCCGAGCCGGCCGGGTTGCTGACCAACACCTGGTAGGTTCCTTGTGCCGAGGCGGCGAAATTGCTGAGCGTCAGGTTCCAGTTCGTCGCCCCGCTCATTAATGCGCCGTCGCGATACCATTGACAGCGAGGTTGAGGATTGCCCGCCGCCGAGGCGCTCAGGATCACGGTCGCACCGGCGGGCACGGCCTGGCTCGAAGGTTGTGAAACAATCGAGGGCGCAACCAGTAGGTTCCAGTTGAGCTGCACGGTGCCGTAGGCGCCGTTCACGCCGTCGACCGACACGTAGTAGACCACATTACCCGTCGCGGCGAAGGTGACTTTGGCATTGTTTGTTCCGGTGCCCGTCGCCACATCACAAGCGACCGGCACCAGGCTCGAAAAATCCGAACCGTTGCCGGTATAAACACCGAGGATCGTTTTGAAATTGCTGCCCGCCGTGTCGATTTCCATGACGCCGCCTTGCACGGGTTGCAGCGAGGTCCAGGAGGATGCCCCGCCGGGATTGTTGCAATTGTTCGGCTCACCGGGTTGCGTGGCGCTGCCGTAGGTGCTGAACACCTGCATCCCGGTGTAGCCTCGAGAGGTTCCACTGCTGAGCTTGCGCAGCGCTTTCAGACTGTACCCCGCTACCCTGAACGAAACCGCCTGAAATTTATCGAACGTGTGGCTGTCCGGGTTGAATTGGCCGTCAACCATTCCAACCTGTAACGCCGCAGGGGCTGAAACAATTCGGCCGCCGGATGAACTTACTGCAACTCTGTAAGCTCCGATTTGTTCGGCCGAAATATTCGTCAATAGAAGAGTCGCTGCGTTGGCGCCTTCGATCGGCGCATTATCCAAGTACCATTGATATGCCAAACCGGTGCCGTTCGCGACCACTGAAAAGCGGGCCGAACCTCCAAGCGTCGTGATTTGGTCCGCAGGCCAGGAGACAACCTGCGGAACTGGCGATGCGAGCGGCTGGAAGCTCGAGTTCAATAGGATGTTGCCTTGCGCACCATAGGCGCCGTCGACCACGACCGAATACTGAGTCCCCGCCACCGCGTTGAATGTCACTGAACTGGTGTAGTACCCACCGCTGTCATCATCGCTTGCTACGCAGGTCAGATTCGTCAGGGAATTGCCCGTATAGACCGCCAATAAAGTATCGAAGCTGCTGCCCGCCGTGGAGAATGTAACAGTCCCATTCAGTAGCGGCGTCCAGGAAAACCAAACAGAGTGGCCCCCGGGCACGCCCGCGTGAAGCGGTTCGCCCGGTTCACTCGTCGCTCCGACATTGCTGTAGCTGACCAGGTCCAACAGATTGAGCATGGGGCCCCGGCCGGCAAAACTGTCACTGGCTGGAAGAGTCAAAACACCGGCGAGCGAAATCAAGGCGGGCTGGCTTACTGTAGCGCCGAGCTGACTGAATATCACGGCCGTATAGGATCCCGCGTCTCTGGCCAAAGCGTTCAGCACGGTGTACGAGCTGTTCGTAGCGCCAGGGATGTTGGCCCCGTTCAGGCGCCATTGGTACTGGGTTCCTGGTCCGGGGATGACGCCAATGGCGAGATTTAATAGACCTCCCAGGCTGAGGCTCTGGCTCACGGGCTGGGCGGTAATGATGGGCGGGCTCGGGACAAAAACGTCCAGGCTCATTATCGCGATCGGGACTGTATCGATGTTGGTTTGGTCTGCGGCCACCGTCACGCTGTGACTAAAACTGCCGGGCGCTTGCGGCTGGACAAAGATGTCCATCGTAACGGAGCTCCAAGGAGGCAGCATGCCGAGGTAAAAATCGACCTGGGCGCGAGCATTCGTCGAGATCCCCTGCGACTGTTGAGAATAAAGATACTGCCAACTCGGCGGCAGCATATCGCTGACTACGACTCCGGTTGCGGCGTTTGCCGAGGCATTGGAAACGGTGATCGAATACTCCAATTGATTGCCGAACAGAACCGCATTCGTAGGCGCTGCAAGCGTGAGTTGGAGGTCCACCGGGTTGGCACTCTGCGCCACAGCCACCCTCACGCCCAGCCAGAGAAACGAAACTGGAATCGCCCTTCGCGCGATTCTAAACAGTGTCCGTACTAACCCGTACATTTCCATTGTCCATAGGCAGATAGAGCAGCATGCGAGCCAAGGCCCATTTTTCTCAGCCTTAAAATGGGACACTCTGGACAGGTCCAAATCTTAGACAGTTCTGCCTCAAATCGGGACAAAAGAACCGCGACGCTTAGAAGCACGTGTTCAGTTTGTGGGGAGCAGCCTCTCGTCGCTTGAAACGGGTGTCGGGTACTTCACGGAATCGCAGTCGCAACTCTGACACAACGCAGGGTCTGGCTTTGCACTTGCTGGAGCAGCCCTGCCATAACACATGAATTTGCGATCGCGTCACTTCCCGCGCCTCGCCGCCACAAAGAAGTTTTCTTTGAGCGGACTGTGCCCAACCCGGAGCGCTGTGGCGAAGACAACGATGCGCGCGCTGATGTTCCTGCTCGGATCTCAGATCCAGACCTCGACCGTAGCTGCCAGCGCCCAGGCGTCACAACCCGCCGGAGTTATTCTAACGATTGAAGGGACCGTGGAAATCTCGCGAGCTAGGCGCGCAGAATGGTCTTCCGCACTCACCAACCAGCCAATTGGATTTGGCGACAGCTTGAGAACAGGCCCACGCAGCCGCGCGACGGTTCGGTTGTCGGACCTGAGTGTGTTGCGCGTAAACGAGAAAACGCTCCTGGAGATTCACCCGCAAGCAGACTCAAAAGGTGCGTTGCTGGATCTCCGTTCGGGGTCCACATATTTTTTCAATCGCTCCAAACCCGGGGCCCTGCAGTTTAGAACGCCTTTGGTCTCCGGCGCGATACGAGGCACAGAATTCACTTTGGAAGCTGAGCCGGATTCACCGACACGAGTGGTGTTGATCGACGGAGAAGTGTTTTTGAACAATGCGTTCGGTGACCTGGTCCTGCACAACGGCGAGGAGGGGGTGGTTGCGCCCAATCAAAGTCCTCAAAAAAGCCCCATGTTGAGCGCCATCAACGCGGTTCAGTGGAGCCTGTACTATCCGGCAGTACTGGACATCCGTGAACTGGGTTTTAACAGCAATGTCCCGGTCGAGCTCGCGAAGTCTGTATCGGCGTACAACGATGGGGACCTTCTGGCGGCGTTGTCATTGTACCCGGCGGGCCACCAGCCCGCATCGAATTCGGAAAGGATCTATCATGCCGGCCTGTTGCTCGCGGTAGGCCAGGTTGATCAATCCGAAACGCAACTGAAAATGTTGCAGGAACCGTCCGCTTTTGCGGAGGCCCTAAGGGAATTGGTTGCGGCCGTGAAGCACGCACCTTTCACCAATTCATTAGCGCCGGAGTCGGCTTCCGGATGTCTTGCCCAGTCTTATTACCTTCAATCGCGCTCCAGGCTGAACGAGGCGATCGAGATCGCCAGGCGCGCCGTGGAGAAGTCGCCCGAATTCGGACACGGGTGGGTCCGATTGGCTGAGCTCGAATTCAGCGCCGGACATTCCGAGCGGGCCAGCCAGGCACTGGCCCGGGGGTTGAGGCTCTCGCCTAAAAATGCCCAGGCCCTGGTCCTTCAAGGGTACGTAATGGCATCACGAAACAATTTTAAGCAAGCCCGCGCTTACTTCGACGAGGCGATCGCAACGGACGGAGCCCTGGCCAACGGGTGGGTGGGACGCGGCCTGTGCGAGATACGAGCCGGGGATCGCGAAGCGGGCCGGCAGGATCTCCAGGTAGCTGCGGCTCTCGAACCAAATCGGAGCGACTTGCGAAGCTATCTTGGAAAGGCCTGGGCCGAGACGCATAACCGCGGGCATGCAGAAAAAGAACTGACGCTGGCAAAGAGACTTGATCCGCAGGATCCCACTCCCTGGCTTTATTCGGCGCTGCTAAACCAGGCTTACAACCAGAATAACCAGGCGATTGAGGACCTCGAGACTTCAAAGGAACTGAACAACAATCGCAGTGTTTACCGTTCGGCGCTCCTGTTGGACCAGGACCAGGCGGTGCGCAGCGCCAATCTCGCGCGCATTTACCAGGATGCAGGCATGTTGGACGTGAGCGTTCGCGAAGCATCGCGAGCAGTCGACCTGGATTACGGCAACTATTCCGCCCACTTGTTCCTCGCCGACAGTTACGATAGCCTTCGCGATCCGCGGAAAGTCAACCTGCGCTATGAAACTCCATGGTTCAGCGAACTGCTCGTGGCGCAATTGCTGGCGCCCGTCGGATCGGTTCCACTCTCACAGAACGTCTCCCAACAGGAATACTCCAGGTTCTTTGAGGGCAACCGCGTTGGATTTTTCAGCGGAACCGAATATTTGAGCCGCGGCGCATGGCTGGAGGACGCCTCTGAGTTTGGAAATTATGGAAACTCCGCGTTTGCGCTGGACCAGTATTACCGCTCCGACCGCGGTGAACGGCCCAACAACGATGTTCAGGATGAAAATTTCTCGCTCCGGCTAAAGCAACAAATCACCTCGCAAGATTCGCTGTTTTTCGAAGTCAACAAAGCGAACTACAGCTCAGGGGATGTGCTTCAATATTACGACCCCGCCGCCGCCAGCAGAACTTTGAGGATAAATGAGAACCAGGAACCCAACCTGTTCGCCGGTTATCATCGCGAGTGGGCGCCCGGGATCCATACCTTGTTACTCGCGGGCCGGCTTCAAGACACGTTCAGCCAAACGGACCCGCTAGCTCCCGTTATCATCACAACCAGGAACAGTTCGACTGGACAAATTGTGGGCGTTAGCCAAAGGCCGGCCGACCTCGCGTATCAAAGTGATCTGACCGCGTATTCGACCGAACTGCAGCAAATCTTCCAAACAGCGAGCCAAACGATCATTGTGGGCGCCCGTTATCAGACAGGGGACATCGATACGGATTCTTTCGTGCAGCGCCTGCTCCCCGTCGGACAAACCAACTCACTCAGCCTGACCCGGATTAGCGGTTATGGATATTACTCGTGGCAGGTCGCAGACCCACTTCAACTGACCGCCGGCCTTAGCTACGATTACATCGAGTTCCCGCAGAACAATGAAATCCCTCCTGTTTCCACGGGTGAAGACCACGCAAGCCGGCTTTCTCCCAAAGCGGGGATCCGTTGGACTCCATTTGAAAACACGACGTTGCGCGGCGCCTACACGCGTTCGCTCGGAGGAGTGTTCTACGACACGAGCGTTCGGCTGGAACCGACCCAGGTCGCCGGTTTTAATCAGGCGTTTCGCAGCATTATCCCGGAGTCGGTCGCCGGGCTGGTGCCTGGCTCAAAATTCGAAACGTTTGGAGTTGCGCTCGACCAGGAGTTTTCAACCCGCACTTACCTGACAATCGCAGGGGAACTGCTCAAGTCGCATGGCGAGCGAACCGTCGGCACACTCGACGCCCTGGGGCCGCTAGCGCTCGATATCCCTTCGGGTGTGAGCCAGGTTCTTGACTACCAGGAAAAAAGCGTCAGCGCTGTCGTCAACCAACTGCTGGGAAAACAAGTTGCCGCAGGCGTCAGTTACCGCGTCAGCAGGGCGTCTCTGGATGACGATGTGCCTGCCATTGCTCCACAACTCAGCGGGAATTTCAGCCTGACCGCAAACCGGGACGTGAGCGCGATTCTGCAACAGCTGCGTATTTATGGGATTTTTAATCATCCCAGCGGGTTTTTCGCGAAGGCAGAGTCCATCTGGTCGTCCCAATCGAATCAGGGCTACGCGGCGCCTCTTGCTGGAGACAGTTTTTGGCAGTTCAACGTTTTCGCCGGATACCGCTTTCCCCGGCGAGCTGTCCAGGTGCAACTCGGGGTGTTGAATATTGGGAACCAGGATTACAACCTGAACCCGCTGAACCTGTACGCGGATCTTCCACGGTCCAGGACGTTTTACGCCGGCCTCAAATTGAATTTCTAGGATTCCAATCAATAAAGACATGCAAATCAAATCGGCCTTTCTAACCCAACGGACGGCAGGCCCGCTCACCGCGTTGCTGGTTTTTTGCCTTGGGTTTGGCATGCTGGCCTTTGATTCGCGGATTTCCCGGGCATTGATACGCGCCAGCTATGATTGGTCCTTTGGACTGACCCGCTTTGCGCAGCCGGACATTAGCCACTCGAAGGTGGTCATCGTTTACATCGATGAGGATTCGTTGAAGGCGTTGAATCAACCCCTCAATGCGCCAATGGACAGGGACCTTCATGCGAAGCTGATCGAGCGCTTGACGGCTGACCATGCCAAGGCGGTCGTTATGGACATCGTCTTCAGCGATCCGGGACCCGACACGGGCGCCGACGAACATCTCGCGCGCGCTATGCGAGAAAATGGACGCGTGATCCTGGGCGAAGATTATAGCCCCGGGGAGGCCCTCGCTTCAGTCGCCTTTCGCAGTATCACGCCCATATACCGTCCATTCGCGCAGACTGCAAACCGAGTTGGGCTTGTCTTGCTGCAACCCGACACCGACTTTCTCGTGCGCCGTCATTTCCATGAACTCGCGGGCCTGCCGGAAGCGCCTCCAAGCTTAAGCTGGGCTGGGGCGGAAATGATCGATTTGAAGTGGGCCCGGGATAAAAGGTCACGGCAGAGCGAAAGGTGGATCTATTACTACGGTCCGCCCGAGACCATTCCCTACGTCAGCTACAAGCAGGCGTTATCGACGGATGGGGTAGCTCCTGGGTTCTTCAGAAACAAAATCGTTTTTGTGGGTGCCCGGCCGATGACAAGCTCGCTGATTGAAAAGCGAGACGAACTCCGCAACCCATACGCCGCCACAGACAGGGAATTCGTCTTCATGCCCATGGTCGAGGTGCATGCCACCGAGTTCCTGAACCTGCTGCGTCGCGACTGGCTAGAACGACCGTCTTTCCTGCAGGAAACCTGTATTATGGCGCTGGGCGCTTTCCTGTTCGGAGTGGGTTTGTTGCGTTTAAGACCGCTCATGGCAACCGTGACGGCCGTTGGCGGAGGGTTGGCGGTAGCCCTCATCGCGCAAAGCTTGTTCGCAATTCAACACTTGTGGTTTGCGTGGTTGGTGGTGGTAGCCGTCCAGATCCCAACCGCGCTCGTGTGCTCGGTCATTTTTCGTTCGCTCGAATGGATGGCGCATAGGCGCAAACTCGAAGAGGAACGCCGCCAGGCCCACGAAAGGATCCGCGAACAAGCCGCGCTGCTGGACAAGGCGCATGATGCGATCATCGTCCACGACTTGTCGTGGCGAGTGCAATACTGGAACAAGAGCGCTGAACTGTTGTACGGCTGGAGCTTTGAAGAAATAAAGAATGGGGACCTGAAAACGGAGGTTCTGAAAGGCACGGCGCCGCCGTTGATGGACGCTCTTCAAATTGCCCTGGCCAAGGGCGAATGGCTCGGCGAATTGAAGCAAATATCGAAAACCGGCAAGAAATTGATTGTGCACAGCCGCTGGACCCTGGTCCGAGATAATGCCGGCAACCCCCAATCTGTGCTGGTGATCAATACGGACATGACGGAGCAAAAACAACTCGAGGCTCAGTTCTTGCGGACGCAGCGGATGGAGAGCATCGGAACGCTGGCGGGAGGAATCGCCCACGATCTGAACAATGTTCTCTCGCCAATCATGATGGGGGTCGAGTTGCTCAAGACGAAAGTGAAAGATGAATCCTGCCGCAACATGCTGACCACGATGTCCAACAGCGCCAAACGCGGCTCCGACATGGTGAAACAGGTGCTCAGCTTCGCCCGGGGACAGGATGGCGAGCGAACGCCAGTGCAGGTGGGACACCTCGTTCGGGAGATGCAGAAAATCGCGAAGGAAACATTCCCGAGAAATATTGATTTTGAGATCTGTGTTGAAAAGACAAAACCCATTCTGGGCGATGCGACCCAAGTTCACCAAATCCTGTTGAACCTTTGTGTAAACGCTCGGGACGCAATGCCCGCGGGCGGCCGGATCCGCGTCGCCATTCGAGACGTGACTTTATCCCAGGCCGATGCCGCAAAGTTCGTTGGCGCCAGGCCAGCCGAATACGTTCTGCTGAGCGTTTCCGACACCGGCACCGGAATTCCCGCCGAGATCATGGACAAAATCTTCGAACCCTTTTTCACCACCAAAGAAATTGGCAAAGGAACCGGTCTCGGCCTTTCGACGGTCACTGGCATTATCAAGAGCCACGGCGGATTTCTCGACCTGCAGACTGAAGTGGGAAAAGGGACCACGTTCAATGTGTATCTGCCCGCGGCTGAGATGCCCAGCAGCGCGCCGTCTCAAAGCAACCTGTCTCCCGAACTGTGGGGCAAGGGTGAACTGGTGATGATTGTGGATGATGAACCCGCGATCCTGGATCTCGCCAAGGGCATTCTGACCCATTACGGATACAACGTCCTTACCGCCGTTCACGGCGCGGATGCGCTGGCCCTCTACTCGCAAAACCAGGGAAAAATCAGCGCCGTCCTCATGGACATGATGATGCCGGTCATGGATGGCCCAAGCGCGATTCGTCACTTGAAGAGCCAGGAACCGGGACTCAAGATCATCGCGGTCAGCGGTCTCATGCAAAACGACAGCATCCAGAAACGACTGGGCGACCTGAAAATACCTTTCCTTCCAAAGCCATTTACAACAGAGAACCTCCTGGTTCAATTACGCGGCGCCATTTTGCCAATCCCGGCCTAAGTCGAATTCGCAGCGGCAAGCCATCCGTGCAAAACAAGAAAACGGCCGCCAATCCGCATTGTTACCTTGGCAGCCGCCTGGGCTCAGCGCCCCTCTGTTTTCGAGCCGTTTTGAGCCTTGATTGACGGAAGCGATCTGCGCCGAAGGCGTCTCAGGGTAAACCCCCAAAACACAAGGACGCAACCAATACCCAAAACGAGCGAGCTTCCATCAATCATGCGGTTAGCGAAAAGGCCTCACGTCATCCTGACCGGCACTTTGTTGACGCAAAACGCCGGGTTCAAGGCCAATTCGCATTCCGGATTGTCATAGCGCAAAACTACGGCGAGCATTTGCGCCGGCCGCTGCACAGCTTCGTGGCCGGCACGTTCTACCATGCGATAATCGGTGGCCGTGGTTGGATCGATCACCCATGTGTCATTCGGGCCGTGATAAAGTCGGGCCTGTTCGTCTCGTAACAAAACTTTCATATGCAGTTAGTCGGTCCATGTGGGAGCGCTTGTCCCATCGAGTCAGGACAGCGGTATCCCTAGAAATGTACAATAAAAGTTACCTTGCACCCCCATCTTCTCTGCTCAAGCGCCGGGTGACCACCAGAAGGCGGACAAACCGGCTACAGTTGGCTGACTTATACCCGGTGGGTAAGGTTGTGAACGGAAAGGCCTTCCAGAAACGACTCTGCGCAAGGGGCTCTCGACACGTATTCGTCACACGAGCGCATCGGCGAAGCTGCGTACTGGCGCCCGCGCGTAGGATTAACGCGGACTTAGCTGGACTTTGAGGGAATCGAACCCGTTTGAGCGACGATAGGTCTCTTCCTGTTCAATGTGTTCCCTCGCTTCAATGATGCGGACTTTGCTCACGCGTTTTGAAAGCGCCAGCAACAAGGTTCGCACGATAAGCCGGGCATGTGGGGCGCCCAGGCAAAGATGTTCGCCGAATCCAAAGGACAAGTGCGGATTCGGTTTGCGGTCCAACATGACCCGGCGAGGCTCGTGAAACGCGCGTTCGTCCAGGTTTGCCGACGCCCAGCATAGAGAGACTCGGCCCCCGGGCTTGACCTCGGTTCCATGCACATTCGTCGTGTGGGGACACACGCGCCCGATGTGCGTCAGCGGCATGAATACACGGAAAAACTCCTCCGCTGCCAGAACGACCCGCTTCGGATCCTGCCTCAAAAACTCAAGCGCGTCCGGATTGCGGGCCACGTAAGCAATGATTGAGGAAATACTGTGAATAATAGTATCGCGGCCTCCCGCAAAGGCGAGGTTAGCGAACCCCATCATCTCCTCGCGTGTCAGTTTCCGGCCCCGATACGTTGCCTGCGTCAACGCGCTGAAGAAATCCTGGCCCGGGGCTGCGGAAGCCCGATCGAACTGCGCCAGCAGGTAGCCTTCAAGAACATTCCCTTTTTTGAAGGAGCCGCTCGTGGCTTTGAAAACGTGGATGCCCCAGCCGATCCAGGTTTCAGCTTCCGTCTCCGGCACGTTCAGCAACCAAGTCAGGGAATGCGACTGCACGGGCAGCGCAAATCCCTGGACAATCTCAACTGAATCGGCGGCCATGGCTTCGCTGAGTTTTCGGTCGATGAGGGCTTCGACTTTGCCGATCATTTCCGGCAGTTTGGCTCGCTGGAAAAACGGCTCGACGATTGCCCGATATTCCGTGTGTTCCGGGGGATTGGTTTCGATGGGTAATTGGCGCATCGTGCGGACTTCTTCCTCGGAAGGAATGGGGACGCGAAAAGGCGCATCGGAGCTGAAGGTTTTCCAGTCTTTGCAGGCTTCGCGCACATCATTGTGACGGAGGATCATCGGAAGCGTTTCGCCCTGGAAGGTGCATTTGAGGATGGCACTTGCGTTGCGGGCCTCTAAAAACGGATCAGGAATCTGACTCATACAACAAGATTGGCTGCCTTTGAGAATGGCAGCAAACAAGATCCTTTTGCAAGTCGAACGCCACCCTCGCCTCCGGGTAACACTTACTTTTGGAGCAATACTGTATACCCCACCGGTCCAAGCCTTGAATAGACGCCGGGATTAGGCTGCGGGGAGCATCGGCGATGCGCCCCGGGCCCGGGGCGGCACAACGTTTGAAGCGGATGCCGGGCTGACGGCCGCGGCCAATTGAGCCGCCGCAGAATCGGCCTCACGATAAAGCGTGATCGCGATCCTCTCGTTCTTTCGAATGCATTCCTTGATCGCTTCGGGCTCTTTTTCGCAGCTCACCAGGGTCTTCCAGGAGTAGATGTGTTTCGGCTTATGGAAATCGCTGTTTGCCAGGTACGGGAGCCGCTTTGCGCTGACAGGGTTAAACATATTATTGCGGTTGGCGATTTCCCACGCGTCGATCAAGGGATCGAACCGCTCCTGGTTCTCCCACAGGTAGAGCGTGTCCTTGCCCCACTCGCTCTTCATAATGTGCGGGTGCGAGGCGACAGCAAGGCCGCCCTGAGCGTGGATTTGAGCAATCGTCTCCGGCAAGTCCAGGCAATCGACAATGGGCGCGGTCAAATCTATGCCCAGCAGATGCGCGGATGATTTTTTAGTCAGGCCATCCTTGTTGAATTCCAGGCCGGTCATGACGAGCATATTGTATTTGCGCCACGCCCGGCGACGTTGTCGGTCGATGACATCGAAATATTCCTCGAGCTGATTCGGGCTCAATGTGAGCCGGCTCAGGCGCCCGAGTTTGCCGATTAACCGCCGCGAGTCCGCCAGGTGATCCGTGATACAGATGCAATCAAAATGCCGGACGCCATAGAAATCGACCACATCGGCAACGCTCAACTTGCCGTCGGAATAATTAGTGTGGATGTGAAAGTCACAAAGCAGGTGGTGCGTCATGCCACGCTGCACGGCCGGGTTGGCGAGGATGTGTTCCGCCGTCCTTTGCTCAGGCACAGCGTGGCTCGAGTTGGCGATCTCACATTCATCGAGGAGCGCCTGCGCAATGTCCAACGAGGCGTTCGGACGGCTGATTTGCGCCAGGTTTGAACGCCAGCATTTCCAGACTTTCGCGTTGTGTTTGAACGCATACCGGACCGACTCGGCCAATTGCCGGGGTTTGCATGCAACGGCCCCAATCTCGGCATTGTTGATCAGGGTGTGAACGTACTCCTGATCGTTGACTCGCTGGTTCGCAATCATCGGACAACCTGCCGCTATTGCTTCTTCCGCAACGGCACTGCCGGCCTTCCCGATGACCAGATGATGGCTTCTCAACAACTGCGGCATCCGGTTCGTCCAGCCCAGCACCTGGACGCGTTCCCCGTATTGCTTGAGCTTTTTTGCAAGGTCGGCCTTCAGGTAGGCGTTGCAGTCGACTACGACGGTCACATGGTTCTCTTCGCGATCCAACAGTCGTTTTAGGGATTTTGCTACTTTTTTACTGCCGGATTCGACATGGAAAAGGATTCGGTAAGGCCCGTCGCTTTGCGGCGCGGGGCAACTTTCCTTCCGCAACTCCGAAGACAGAACGCTGACGGGAAAACCGTGCACCTTAATGCGATCCTCGGGAATCGATTGGGCGCGCAATTGCTCGGCTACGGCTTCGCTGCTGACGGAGAACCAATCGCTGGCGCCCGCAAGCCATCCTGGCTGGATCGTGCCGCTGTCGGTAACGACGCTTATAAGCCGGAACGGGCGTTCTGCGTGATCCTGATACAAATCGTGGATCAACATGGCGTAGGCCGGGTAAGTGGAGACCACGAGATCCGGTTGAGCCTCCTGTAGCACGTGCCCCAACGCTCGTTGCAAACGACTGACTCTAAAACATCCGCTCTCGCCCAGCGTTTGACGGTCCACGGAACCGTTTATGCCCGCCCACCAGGTTGGAGCAATGCGCATCAGGCCGCTATACGCCTTCTGAGCCACGCTCTTGAAAGAGCCTGATGCCGGCTGGAAAAGGTCAGCCACCTCCACCTTCGCCTCCGCGCATTTGGCCTCAAGAGCATCGCTGAGGTTTCGCGCGGCAACAGCATACCGGTCAGCGAAGCTCGCCGTGAGAATGAGGACTGTCTTCATGCCCGTGCCCCACGTTCGCGCACTTGGGTTACAAATTTGCGACAGAAAGGCTACGTTTCTTTGACTTTCCAGCTTTACTGGCACAGATCCAAAAAGGGCCGCGCTTCCGCAACAGGATTTCGTTTTGTCATTCAAACGTCGCTTGAGGTTTGACTCGCCCGGGCAAAATTGAGGCCGGAGTAATCAGCATGAAAAATTACGTCAGGACCATCAGTCAGAGCTACCCGGGGTTTTTCGGCTTACCCCGTGGGATCAAACGCATGCTCGTCGTCTCGGAATTATTTTTCTGGGAACAGGACACCAAGTCCTATGTCGAGCTCGATTCGAGGCCAAGGTTCAATACATCGTCTCTGAACAACTCGAAGCCGAGCCTGCCGTTTTCGAGCCGGGATTGGCTCAACTGAAGGACAGTTGAACCGTCAACTTTGGAGGTCTCGGAGCATGTTGCTGGCGCTGGTGAGCCGCTCCGCGAGCAAACAAACCAGGAACTGGTGAAATGCAAGCGCAAGGGCAGGGTCCGACGTCCTCATTCGCGTTAACGCGTCCGCTGAGAGATAGTAAACGGTAGAAGGTCGCTCGGTGATAATGGAAGCCGTTCGATGTCCCCCAAGAAACAAGCCCACCTCACCCACAACCGTACCCGGTCCCTGGCTCCTCAAACGCATCCAACGGCCGTTCTCAAATTCCATTTTGGCGGTCACCTGGCCGCTTTCTATGAAATACATGCATTCGGAGATTTCGGATTGGCGGATAAGATGCTCACCCTGCGCAACATCTCTCCTTTCGAGATAAACGAGCAGGCGGTCGGGAGGGACTTCGCGAGGCCAAATTTGACTCAGTTGCTCAGTCAAATGGACATGCAGGCCATTTCCAATTTCGGGCAGCTCGCGTAGCAGGGAAGCTTCACAGTATTCCATGGCGTGATCGAGGTCCGGTTGGACGACCAATTGATCCAACTGACTTTCGCGCAACCCGCCCATCTCGAGCTGTTTCAGGATTGCAGGACCCACCTGGCTCATCAGCAGCGTGAAGTTCAGTTTGTTGGCAAGCTGGTACACCTTCCAGATGCTGAATACGGCGGAGGAATCCAACCCCGTAACCCGTCTAAAATCCATGATCACAAATCGCAAGGGCTTGAGAGCGCTGTCCATTGCCCGCAAACGGACCTGCTGAAGCACGCGGGTGGCGGTGCCGAAGAAAATGAAACCTTGCAGCCGCAAAACGTAGACCTGGTCGCCGCGTTCTCGGAGGAATCGCACTTCATTGACCGGCCGCTCGACGTTGCTGCGAAGATTGGCGCCGGAAACCGCGTGCGTCACAATATCCACCCTGCTGTAGTTGTGGACGAACAACACGATGGCTGCCACGATGCCGGTCGCGACGCCTTCCGGGTATCCGACCGCTCCCACCACCGCCAGGATGATGAGCACCACGCAGTAATCCAGCCTCGTCAGTTTGCGGCTGGCTTCGTAGACCCACTCCCATAGAAATACGAGCCCAAGGAAAAACAGGAGCCCGCCGTGCACGAATTGGGGAACATAGGACACAATTGTGCCGCCGAAGAGCAGCACAAGACCGCAGATAAGGGCTGAGATCACTCCAACCCAGCGGCTGCGCGCGCCCATGCTCAACGCCAGGCGCGACATGCTCAAAGAATGAAACCCCACCATGCCGCCGGCCAAGCCGGCCGCGAAACTGGCCATCCCCGCGGATCGCAATTCGGCGTTTAAATCGATCTCCTGTTTGGCAACCAGTTCCAGCGCGCTGGCTGTCAGGAGGATCGAGACCACGCTCGTCAGGAGGATGGTGGCAACCAGGTTCAAATGGTTGAAAAGAAGTGACCACGATAGCACCGGCAGCACGGTGAAAAGCGTGACTCGGCTCGCGTGGGTTTGATGCGGAAACTCAGAAAGCCAGCCGCCATGCCGCGCCTCAGCCATCGTAATGCCGCTCAGGGCAAGGAAAGCATAAAACGCCGCAATACCCAGCACCAGGGTTGCAGGCATGGCTAACTGGTGGCGAGCGCGTCTGAAGACAAGGAACAGGAGATTACCAAACACAATTCCAGAAACCCATTGGCCAAAGATGGGCGCTTGGAAAAACAGGGTGAGCTCACCCAAGTGCATTGCTCTCCCGGTCATTACTCTGATTCCGCCGCAAACCAGAAGCCAGCCGGAGCCCGCAAGAAAGCCGCCGATCACCGGGTAGGGGATGTAGCGAATGAGATTCCCGAGTTTTAACCAGCCCAACCCGTAGAGGAACAGCCCGGTAATAAGCGTCACCAGGACAATGGCGGCGAGCACGACCAGGTACGTCTCTTGGGGAGTCGCATTGGGCATCCGCAACGCTATGTTCGCCGAGAGAATCGCCAGGATGGGAGCGATGCGGTCCTGCGGGATGGCAATCGCTCCATGGCACGAGCTTGTGAGAGCGACAAGAAGTCCCACGATCACCGCCGTCACCAGGCCCATCCACAGGCCGCTGGCAATGTACGGCTGCAGAACGCCGTGAAAAATCAACGCCGCAAATGAGGCCGAAGCGATGATGGTGAACACCGCCACGACAACACCAGCACTGACCGTAATCGCTGCGTTTGCAATGCCCTGTTTTTCTTCGTTCAAATTATTCGGGTTAGGGCAAATTTCAGCTTGGGGCTTCGTTGCTGTCGATACATAACCCCAACGTCACAGGATTGTCACAAAGGGCCCAAACCGCCCGGGAAGAAGTTTGAAAAACGAAATCTAGGGCTGTTTCATCCGGCTTTCGCCGTTGCCCTCTTCGTAATAGACGGCGTTTCCCATGGAGAGGGTCTTCAATGATTGATGCCAGGAGAGCACACCCAGGTCGCGGTGGGCTTCAAGGGTCCGTTCGACCGGTTTCAGGGGCTCTTGTCCCGCGTTGGCCAAGGCCTCGTACAAAACTCTGCCGTCCCCGGCTGTTTCCGGAGCAATACCCAGGATCCAAAGAATTGTAGGGGCCACGTCGATGTTGCCGCTGGGCAACCCGCTCACAAACTGCTTTTTGAAGTCAGGTCCCGAGGCCACCAATGTGTTGTGCATGTCGAACGGGCTCAATGAACCGTGCGTGCCCTGCCCGGGCCGTCCTTCAAGCGAAGTGACCAGACCCTTGGCCCCGTATTCGTTTGGCTCGGAGTTCCACCGCATCGACACGACCACGTCGGGCGCTCCGTTGGTTGCCGCCAGGTGAACGTCCGATAATCTGAAAGTCCCCTCGATCGGAAGCGCGCAAAAAATCACACCGGCGAAGTCTGTCCCCTGGAGATAACCGACCAACCGCTTGATCACGGCCTCATCATGCTCGAACACGTAGAAAAACACGCTTCCGCCGAGGTTATCTACCAAAATATCCCCGGCTTCCGGATTCTGAAATTGAACGCCCGCGTTAAATTTCGAGCGCTTGAGGGAATCCATGATGTCCGGGCCGCGGTCGATGGTGGAAAAGCCGTGGTCAGAGACGACGATGACGTCCGTGGAGTCGAGCGCGTTCTTTTCCTCGAGGGCCTTGAGCACTGCCCCGAGCTGATCATCGCTGCTGGCCAGGGCCTCGAGCGCCACGTCCGACCCGACGCCTCCAGCGTGTTGTGCCGCATCGGGCTCGCTGAGCCAAAGCACCGAGAATTTTGGTAGCCCGTTTTTCCACAAACCTCGCGCCAGGGCGCGGGTCGTCCAGGAATCGATGCTATTCGCCAGGCTGCCTCTTGAAGCGGCGGAATTCGTGGCCGCTGCGGGCGCCGGGCCTGCGGCGGCGGGGGTTGCTTCAGCGGCTCGCCTTCGCCGGCCGCGAGAGGAACCTGCATCCGAGCTGTCTGCGTCCGCGCCAGGAAAGGGCCCGACGTCTCTGGCTTTGACCAGGGAATCCAAAGCGTGCTTGGGAAGTGTTTGGCCGCGGAACAGAGTTACGGAGTCTTTTTCGGCTTGTGACACCTTGCGCGGGGCGCGGTCATGCAGCAGCGCGATGGGCTTGGCTCCCGCAACAATCGTTGGAAACCCGGCCGCGTGAATTAGTTCAGCCACGGTAGCGGCCTGCAGGTAATGCCCTTGGGACGCGGCGTCTCCGCGTCGGACCACTTCCAGGGCCTCGGTAGCGTAGGAACTGAGCCAGTTGAAATCAGGCCGATACTCCGTGTTGGCGATGATCCCGCTATGCTCCGGAAACATGCCGGTCGCCAGAGCCGTCCCATTGACTTCCGTCGTCGAAACATACACGGGATGGTTGCGGGCGAAAAAAGTGCCACCGGCTGCCAGCTCAAAAAGCACAGGCGTGTACTGCGGCGTAATAAAGTCCGGCCGCATGCCGTCCCAGACGACCATTACAACGTGCTCCGCTTTGCCCCGCGCAAAAGCTTTAGCGGGAACCAGCGAGCCCGCACAGATCACCAAAACCAGGAGGAAGCGTGGACACATGCTCCAAAGTTGTACCATTCGAAACTGCTTCCCCGCGTTACATTCATGTAACACGAATCGAACGCAAGCTCGTCGGGGAGAATCTACCGATTTTTCTTCTTCAGACGCGAATGCTCGCGTGCGGCTTTCCTGGCGAGTTTGCGAGCTTGCCGCTCAACTTTCTTTGCGCGCCTGAACGATTTTTTAGCCGCCTGCAACTCGGCCCTGGCAAGCCGCTTTTGTTGCTCCGCCGCATGCGCGATGGCTCGAGCTTGCGCTGCGCGCATGCCTAAAGCCCGCGCGTTGAGCCGGTTCGTGGATCGCCGTTTTGCATTCATGATGATTTGAACACAAGTCGGGAGGCTATCCGAGCGCCCGAATGATGCGAGATGAAATGCACGGCTTCAGACTGGTGTCACGCCAATAAATCCAGCCGCGGATTGCAGCCAGGTGTCGGTCTGGTTACGGTTGCGTCACAAACAAGGAATCACTCGGCCTGATAACCGCGCCAAAGCCACACCAATGTGTCGGCAAGCGTTTGCTGAAACACGCGTGAATCGCAGTGGTTGGTGGCAAGACTGAACACAAACCGGTGGTGGTAGCCCTTGGCCTTGAGCGCTTCCTCGGTTCTGCGCCCGGCCATCACCCAGTTGTGGTGGGTTTCTTCGGGATCAGTTGCCCTCAAATCGTGCTCCGAAACGTGCGTGAAAATCCTTAAGGGCTTAACTTCGCTTGTTTCGATCAATTTCATTGAGGAGTGATACTCCCAGGCCCCGAACGGGAACTGTTTTGCTTCTGGCGAATCCTCATCCTGCTGGGCGACGAATGTTCCCGAGTAGCAGGCCAGCCGTCGAAACAGATCGGGCCGGAACCAGCCCATCGACAAAGCAGCCGCTCCTCCCGAAGAGCAACCCATTACCGCCCGACCCCAGGGATCCTGCGTGAACGCGAGGTGGGGATAGGCTGCCTTGATTTCCGGGTTGTTCAGCACCGCCGGGAGCACCTCGTCGTTGATGAAGCGCGCAAGCCGATCCGACATCGTGTCGTATTCAAGCCCGCGCTCGCTCTTTTTACCGTCACTCCCGCCGTTCTGCACGGCGATGGCAATGAACGCCGGCAGTGACCGTTTGGGATCCTTCGAAATCGTCAGGTTATCCAACGCATTGCGGACCAACGCCAATTGTCCCGGCCCATCGTGAATGATCAGCAGAGGCGCTTTGGTGCCATCTTTGTATCCAGCGGGGACATACACAAATATCTTCCGCTCCTTGCGAACCGGCTTCTTTTCCGGCTGCAGCGTCGAGTCGTCTCCGCGGAAAATCTTGCTGTCGGCCAATGCCATCGAGAACTCGAAGGATTTGCCTTTTGGATTGCCGCGATCGGTGAGATCAGGATCGGTGCCGTAAACAGGACCAACCTGGAAGTCGCCGTCACCGTCGGAAGCGGGATTCGGGTCGCGGGCCTCGGCCGCCCAGAGCGATGACGCAAGCAAACCCATTAATCCAAGCGCCGCACAGGTTCGGCTTGGTCGAAGATAAAAGTTTGGATAATTCATGATTTCAGGTTCGGAAATACTGGCGCTGCCGGGGTTCAAGTCAAGCGTGACGGCAGTCGAGATGGCCCAGGAACGCCCTCCCTCAACCATCGCGCTGGCATCCCTGCCGGCAAGCAATAATCCTTGGTTGGGTTTCCGTAAGCCTGGGCACTCCCGGCGAAATCCTTTGAATTCGACCGGCTCAGGGCGCCAATGAAGCGGCGTAAGCCGCTAAGTCGATCATGTCCTCTAATCGAAGCTTCTCGACGGTGGGTTTCATCAGGGCGCTTGCAATGCCGGCGCGCGCGCCGTGCTTGATATCGTATAACTGGCGCACGATGTAGCTGGGCGACCTCCCCGCTATTCCAGGCACCGGCCCCAGTCCCCTGAGATCAGGCGCGTGACAAATCGAGCACTGCACGGTCCTGCCCTGACCGCCGGTTGTGGCCAGCATTCTGCCCTTTTCGACGCTTCCTTCGGGCACATACGCGAGGAACCTCGACCGCGAGTCGCGGCTGACGAACTGCTCGAGATTCTCGGGCACCTCGATGATGCGCATCCCGATTGGCTCGGTTTCCCCGGTCTTCAGATCGACAAGATGCCAGCCGTGCGCCTGGGTTCGCGGCACCCGGTTGGTCTGAACGATCTGGATGGATTGCTTCGGTTTGAGGCTCGAAAAGTAAGTCGCGGCCGATTCAGTCTCCTGATTGGACACAGCCTTGGCGACGGCGATCATCACTTTGGGAGGCGCTCTTTCGGGCACAGAAGTCTTTCGCGCGCCGGTTTTGAAATCGGCCATTTGTTGGATGATGTAGATAGCAGGCAAACCAGCGAGGCTGGTATTTTCCGGGCCGCCGGTTCCCTCGGCCCGGTGACAGTAGCCGCAAGCCAGCACGTCGGGCCTTCGGCCATGAACGACGACCTCGGGCATTCGCGGGTGGTCCTCGGGATGCCAGTCGGGAGACAAAAACCCATCGCTCACCTGGCTCAAGGTGAACGCGCACGAGCTATCGGGCACGTGACGCAGTGTTCCATCATCTTTCCGGGAGGCGAGCCCCGGTGGGTCGACTGGGTAAGCCCAACCCGGCGGCGCCTCGCCTGGGGCTTCCTCCGCCAGGAGCCCCAAAGGACACACCGCCACCGCCAGCATCAACAAAAGCTTGCGCATGTTTCGAAAAGGAAGCGATCCAATACAGGAAAGGCAGCGTGCTGATAAGACTAATTTGCGTCTCCGGGACGCATCGCGATCAAAGTCAACCGCGGCCACCACCAAACAATCTTGCCATCCTCGTTTCCAAGGCGAAGCGCTTTTCGAACGTGAGGCGTCGCGTTTTCAATATGCTGCAAAACCTTTCGACGATTCTCCGGGGAAGTCGCCGCGGTTTCAAAATACCATTCCAGGTCGGGTTGCTTGAAACTTTGCAATTCCGACCTGACGACCCGCAACCCAGCCTGTTGGACCAACGTCTCCCAGCCCTTCCTGGAAAGAAGCCTGCCGTGGCTTGGGTCCCGCCATTTTTCCAGCCAATGCAGCCATTCTTCGGTTTCGGGATCCTCGTCCGGAACGCTGCCGTCGATGAGGAGGAAATGACCGCCGGCCTTGAGAACCCGCGCTGTTTCCCGAACGAAATCCGCAGGAGAACTGAAATGGTGCGGTGCAACGCGGACCGTAACCAGGTGAAAAGTCGCGTCGGAAAATGGCATCCGCTCCGCAGGAAACAAGCGAGTGTCGATGGCAAATCCGGCGTCGGCGCAAAGCTTGGCCGCATTTTCAAGCATTCGAGGCGCGAGATCGCCGGCAGTCACCGTCCAGCCGTGTTTAGCCAGCCAAAGAGCTGTATGCCCTCCTCCGGTAGCCACGTCCAGGGCGGTAGCGCCCGGGGTTGCCTCCACGCCCGTCAGTCCAGCGGCCACATCGCTTGTGTCCGCAAGAATGTGGCTCTTGCCGTACCGGTCGCTTTGGCGGCCAAACTGCGCCGCCGAAGCAGACTGCATCGGGTCCAAAGTGTCTTTATTCACCGGAATTCTTTTACGACGGAATCGAGAGATTCTCAACTCCGGCGAGAGCCCGAAGGGTTCACAACAAATCCGCCGTTAAAGCAGCAAAGCAGCCCGGAAGAGCCAAGTCAGAAGTCTACTGGGACCGCACTGCGCGGTAGAAACGCGGAGAAGCAACGCCGGCCTGCGGATCGGAAAAACCAAGAAGTCCGCTCGAAGAAACCGTGTTAGTCGAAATGGGACTCCAGGATTGAAGGTCGGTAGAAACCTGGATGACATATTTGGCGAATGGTGTGCCGGCGATACTGAATCCAACGCCGCCATTGGCAAGCGGTCGAACATTGACCATGATCGGCGGCGCCACTGTGGTCACCATCACTGAGTTGGTAGCAAACGCGCGCCGTCCGTCAGGCCATTGCACTTCAGCTTCAATCCAGGCTGGTCCGGTTTGGGTTCCGGGATTGAAGGTGTACGAGAGTCCGCCGAACGCTGGTTCCTGGCCGCTTGCTTCCCAAATGATGTGAGCAGAGTCCAGATTCGGGTCAGC
>DATGLT010000222.1:0-3850 GCA_035294005.1 Verrucomicrobiia bacterium | reverse complement strand
ACGACAACGACGGCTGGCTCGACATCCTGGCTTACGGTAACGGAATTCGATTGTGGCGAAACCTGGGCAAGCTCGGCTTCGAGGATGTGACCGCGGCCACCGGCCTGGACAAGGTCGGCGCGATCGACTCGGTTGCTCCCGCGGATTTCGACGAGGACGGAGACACCGACCTTGTGGTCAGCAGTGCCAACGGACTGCAATATTTGAGAAACGACGGCGGCAACGCCAATCGCCAGCTCAAACTGCTCTTAATGGGCAATCGTTCCAACCCAAGCGCCCTCGGTGTCCGGGTCGAAGTCCTGGCCGGCCGCTGGCGCGCCATTCGCACGCTCGACCGGTTACCGTTCGAGATCGGCGTCGGCAAACACGATAAAATCGATGTGCTCAAAACCCGCTGGTTCGACCTGGCAACAACCCTGGTCGACATCCCGGTTCAGCCCCAGCCTGTGGTCCTTGCCGAACTGACTTTGCCGACCGGTTCGTGCCCCTATCTTTACGCCTGGGACGGCCGCCAATTTCGATTCGTAACCGATATCCTCGGCTCCGCTCCCTTGGGATTGCCGGTTTCCGAAACTCGATTCGTCGAGGCCGACCCTGATGAATATTTGTACCTTGGCGATGAATCACAATTCCCTGCCAGGGACGGCAGGTTCGAAGTGCGCATCACCGAGGAGCTTCGCGAAGTGCTCTACCTGGACCACGCCCGGCTTACATTCGTGGACCATCCTTCCAACACTCTCGTAGCGACCACCAGCAAGATGGTTCCTGGTAAACCGTTCGTTCCGCATGAATTATGGACCCTGCAGCCGCTCCGGGCCCCCATGCGGGCTATTCGTAGTGACGGTCTGGATGTCTCAGCTGCGTTGCAAGCTGTCGATTGTAACAGGGTTGCCCCCGTCCGCCTGCGCGAACCTCAGTTGCGCGGGTTGGCTGAGCCTTTCTCAGTGACACTGGATTTCGGCCCGTTGCCGTCTGAAAAGCCCCTGGTGCTCGCCCTGAACGGATGGCTCCGCTTCGGCGGCGGCATGGCCAATATCGGGGCTTCGCTTGACCCTAACCTCCCATTCCCTTTCCCGGTGCTCGAAGCAGAACTTCCCGACGGCACCTGGCAAAACGTGCCGGTGGTCGTCGGCGTCCCGGCCGGCAAAACCAAAACAATCCTCGTCGACCTCGACCATAAACTCCCACCCCAAGCCCGCCGCCTCCGCCTCTCCACCGCCTTTGAACTCTACTGGGACTCCGCCCTCCTTTGTGAAAAACTCCCGAACCTTTACCCCACCTCCACCCAACTCCTGCCCAACCACACCGACCTACATTGGCGCGGATACAGTCACCTGAGCGCTTCCAGCGAAACTGCGCCGCTTTGTCCTGAATACGACCATGTCGACCTCGCTCCGCCATGGCGCCGCACTCCGGCAGGTTGGTGCACTCGCTACGGTCCTGTGGATGACCTGGTTAAAACCGAGGACGACCGGTTGGTGCTTTTGAATGGCGGAGATGAACTGGCATTATCCTTTGACGCGAGCCACCTGCCGCCCAAACCCGAAGGTTGCACGCGCGATTTCTTTTTATACGTAGCCGGTTGGGATAAAGATGCCGATTTTCATGTCGGCCAGGGCTGGCGCGTAGAACCCCTGCCTTATCACGGAATGGACGATCAAGGTTACGGCCGGTCTGCGCCGGCGCTCTTGAGCGATTCGTGGATCCACCAATATAACACCCGGTGGGTGGGTCCGATGGTGCTTTCTCCGGTCGAAGATCAGCGCCTGGCGCTTCGGTCGCGGTGATCGAAGATCATTTTGTGTTCGCCGCTCCCCATTGGGATTCAACTTGGGCCAAGGCGCCTCTCGCCGGTTCAAAATCGGGCTTAAGCCGGAGCACTTCGACGAACGCATTGCTGGCTTCAGTCAGTCGCCCCGCTCTCAGGCAGCTGGCGCCCACGTTGAAGTGAGCCTGCCAGTAATCCGGTTTGATCCGGGCAGCCCTTTCGAAGTGAACGATCGCCTCATCGAATCTTCCTGCTCCTTGCAATGCAGTGCCCAGGTTGTTGTGTGCCGAAGCGTATTCGGGTGAAATCTTGAGCGCATTTTGGAAGCGTTCAATTGCTTCCTGAGTGCGACCGGCTCGCATCAGGAGATTGCCAAGGTTATTCCAGGCCTCCACGTATTGCGGGTAAAGCCTTACTGCTTCCTGGTAGTGCGAGATGGCTTCGTCGACTTTGCCCAGGCGCGCCAGGACAAGTCCGAGATCGTAATGAACATCTTCGTCCGCCGGATTGATTTTCAATGCTTCGGAGAATGCCTCCAGCGCCTGTTCGGGTTTATCCTGCGCCAGGAGTTCGTTACCCCGATTAATCGCTGCATTCAAGGCTGCCGAAACCTGCCGATCTGGCCGGGTTGAACGCGCGTCCGTTGAATTTCGTAGGGCTGCCGAGGCCGGTGCCCTGTCGCTCCTTCCGTAGTTCAACATCAGCAATGCAGCTGCCGCAAGGCCAAGCACCGCCCCGAGGGTCAACCCAACCTTCCAACGAGGCTTAACCGATCGGGCTTTCGTCCGATTCGGCGAAATAACGCCGCGGCGAGGATTTGGTTTCGAGCTCGTTTTGGAGGAAAGCTTCATCTGTTCGGTGCCTCTGATGTTCTGCCCAGGCCTTCGAGCAACTGCGCCAAATTATGGCCCGGCAACGGTGATTGCGGCTGCAATTCCTGGAGCGCTCGCCATTGTTGTTCGGCCCCGGCGTAATCTCCCGCGTTCTGCATGAGGATTGCCAGGTTCCATCGCAAATCCGGGTCGTCCGGGTTTTTGTCTGCCAGCCTTGAAACTTCCAGGGCCTGTTGTTTCACCACCGCGGGTTTGGTCGCGAATTTGAGATTGGCCATGCTCTGCCGGATTTTTTCGACCTGGTTTGTGTGGTTGAGTTGTGCCGTGAAAGGGGCGCTTTGGATCCGGTCCAGGATTGTGTTGAGTGCGTCGAACCGGTTCCAATCGGTCAACCCGAGCGCGCGAAAACAATTCGACCCGGACAACCAATCCCCCACTGTCGGAAGGCTCAGCGCCCTTGCGGCTTCATCCGCAACCGCCCTGGACAGCTCGTAATTCCCTTCCGGAGTAAAATGAACATGTTCGTAGAAGAAATCCGCGCCTGGTACGCCGTTGGCACTGTGTGACACCAGGAACGATTCGGCGTCGAGCAATCGAACTCCACGGTCCCCATATGCGGTGGCTGCGTTCCGAATCATTTTGTTGATTTCGGTGTCAGCCCGGAACTGAAGAGCATCTTTGTCGCGGGCATCCTGAAAACCAGCTGCGGCATCTTTAAGCCGGCCGGCTTCGAGTGAGCACTCCGCCCGGCGAAACGCCAGGTCGGCGAACTCATCGTCAATTCCTGCGGCCTTCATGAAGAGGTTCAGCGCATTGCCGGCATCTCCTGCCATCTGAGCGGAGACGCCTTCCTCGTATAGACCGCGCCAGCCGTTTAATTGCTCACTGCTCAATCCTTCCCGGTGAAGCGATGCGAAAGGGGGGCAGTCCCTCAGATTACTCGCCACCGTGCAAAGGATTACTGGCACATGGGCTCGCGATGCGACGGTCAGGATCTCGCGAAGGTTTGTTTCGAAGTTCTGATAGACTCTCTGGGTTGCCTTCGAGCCTGGTCGAATCGCCTGTCCGGCCATCAGCTCCATTCCTGTCCATTCGCGCGGGCCGTCCGCTCGCTGAAAGTACCGCGTCGTGGCGTCCAGCAGTTGTCCTGTTCGCGTCGTTCGCAACCACAACCCGGCCCGGACCAAACACATGGGGGGCGCCTTCGTGCCGAAAACAGACGTTGACCCGAACGGCCCGACCATTTCGT
>DATGLT010000221.1:0-8908 GCA_035294005.1 Verrucomicrobiia bacterium | reverse complement strand
AAGATTTCTTCAGGTTGAAGTCTCCCGCGGAAGGTGACAGATTCACGAAAGGAACAGACCAGCGAAGCTATGGGAAAGTCATTCTGGTTTGAATGCGGCCGATGCGGGTACCGGGCCAAAGTTGCGGGACGCGCCGACGATGGCCTCCACCTGGCGGTGCAGACCATTCTTTGCGAGGACTGCAAGGAACTCTTCGACGCAGTGACCCGGCTCAGGGTCCTGGAGGGTTCGCGTCCGGCCGCTCATGACTCTCTTGGCGCAGCGCTTCCTGAGGCCTCGCCCAAACGGCCGCCCAGTTTCAACTGGGCCCTCAACCGGTTGCGCTATACCGGACACAAAATCTCGGATTGGCTGAAGTTTCCTTTGCGCTGCCCCGTTTCTGAAGTTCACAAGGTGCGCCTGTGGAACTACCCGGACAAATGCCCACGTTGCGGTGTTTACCTCGAAAAAGCGGCGCTGGCCTTCCGAGTGTGGGATTGAGTCCCGTCGGACATCTCTCTTTTTTATCCCGCGAGGGGCGGCTCAAAACAATGGGCTACACAGAACTTTTTCAGTTCACTGTGGGGTTAACGACACCACATACGAGTACAAATCCCATGACCTCTAAACCCAGGCATTTCCTCCCCCTCCGAGCCAGCTGAGCAATTTACTTCGGTTCGCAACCAGAGCCGCGGACTATCCGCGTTGGGCCAGAGAATCACGCCTAATGCGCGAATTTCACGCCGATCCTCGGACTTTTTCTAAAGGATGCTATCGTCGATATTCCCTTGTTGCGGAGCGCAGGTTTGTAACCGGTTTATAGCTCCAAAAGCACTAACAGTTTACGAATCTCGAAGAGACTGGGCCGAATGCACCCCGGCATGGGGATTTCATGCCTTTATCAATTAGCATCGACGATGCTAATCCTGGATTAGGTATTCCGTCTTCTGTTTACAACAGGATGAGCCCTGGAAAGAAAGCGGTCGGACTTGTGCCGTTCATTGGGCTCGCGCTGGTTACCACCGTTGTTTCGAAGTCTTTCCAAACCAGGTTGGAGCGCGCTGGAGGATCTGGAGCGTCGGATCTGTTCGCCAAAGGGGCTTACGTAGACTATCCTCTTGGCCAGTGTCCCCTTCGAATACGCCGCCCTCGGCGTGGCCACCGCACCAGGCTGCCTTTGTCACGACGCACTGGACCGTTGTGCTCGCGGCCGGACAACAGGGATTACCCGGCGCCGCGGACGCCCTGGAAAAGCTATGCCGCACCTACTGGTATCCGCTCTATGCATACATGCGCCGGCGGGGCCTGACGCCCGGAGATGCACAAGACTCGGTTCAAACCTTCTTCTCTGGGCTGATCACCGACGATAGCCTGGCTGTCGTCGCGCCAGAGAAAGGGCGATTTCGCACGTTCCTGCTCACCTCTGCGAACCACTTCCTGGCCAACCAATGGCGAGCCGCTGCGGCCCTGAAGCGCGGCGGCAATGTGAGTTTCGTGCCATTGGGAAATGCCGGACCGGAGGACCTTTACCAAGCTGAGCCCTCCTCTGACGCCACCCCTGAAAGCCTTTACGAACGCCGCTGCGCCCTCGCACTGCTCGACCTGACCCTCGAGCAACTAAGACATGAGGCCCAATCTGCTGGAAAAAGCGAGTTGTTCGACGTGCTCAAGCCGTACATCACCGACAAAACGGACTTGGGAGACTACCCCGCCATCGCCCTCCGACTTGGGATCAGTGAGGTTGCTGTTCGTGTCGCGGTGCACCGGCTCCGCCATCGGTATGGCGAGAAGCTCAGGGTCGAAATCGCAAAAACAGTTAATGGCCCAGGCGAGGTGGCCGCCGAGATCCGTTATTTCCTGACCCTATTTGGTTAACTTTTCTGGGAGATTCTCCGTTGGTAGCGCAACCGCCGGGCTGGCGTTCCGCGGGCAAATCCCAATGAAGAACAAAGCACGTAACAACTTGGGTCCAACCGTTATTAGTATACTGAAAGCCGACGTTCAAGTCGCTTATGCCAGCCAACTCCACGGCCCTTGTTTGCCCGGAATGCGGCGCTGCCCTCGGCGCGGCAGGTGCCTCCGGCTTGTGTCCGCGCTGCCTGCTGGCAGTTGGTCTGGATGAGGTCGTGATCCACGATCCGCTTTTGGCAGTACCACATTCGAGCGCTGGCCTCGCGAACTCGGCCTTTCGGCCTCTCCCGGCCTTTGGCGACTATGAACTGCTCGAAGAAATTGCTCGTGGGGGAATGGGCGTTGTTTATAAGGCACGCCAAAAGAGCCTAAACCGGCTGGTAGCAATCAAAATGTTATTGGCGGGTCCCTTCGCCAGTCCGGAGTACCTGTCGCGCTTCCGCGCAGAGGCGGAAACTGCGGCCAAGCTGCGCCACCCGAATATCGTGAGCATTATCGAGGTCGGCCAGCACGAAGGATTGCCGTACTTCTCAATGGACTACGTCGATGGCCCAAACCTGACTGAACTCGTCCAGGATGGACCGCTGGAGGCTAAAAGGGCTGCGGCCTGCATGCAAACTCTGGCGACGACTATCCACTACGCTCATACCCTGGGCGTCCTTCACCGGGATTTGAAGCCCGCCAACGTCCTCGTGGATATGTTCGAGCAGCCTCGGGTTACCGATTTTGGCCTCGCAAAGCTTCTTGCCGGCCCACATCAAGCCAGTGTTGACGCTCAACTGACGCTCACGGGCCAAATGCTCGGCTCTCCCGCATTTATGGCGCCGGAGCAGGCTGCCGCCGATGCAACCAGGATAGCCGCAACCAGCGACATTTATTCCCTGGGGGCCATACTCTACTGGCTCCTGACGTGTCGCCCTCCCCATTTGTGCGCCAGCCTTGCAGAGACCGTTCGAGCTGTGAAAGAGGATGAACCGGTCCGGCCTCATGAATTGAACCGCGCAATCCCGCTGGATCTCGAGACGATCTGCCTGAAATGCCTGCAAAAGGACTCACTGAAACGTTATCCAACTGCTGAAGCTCTGGCCGAGGACCTTGCACGCTTTCTAGGCGACGAACCCATTTTAGCTCGGCCCATTGGCACCATTGCCCGGGTGTGGCGTTGGTGCCGGCGCAAGCCTCTGGTTGCCGCATTGTTCCTGGCCCTGAACATGGCTTTCGCGCTCGGCCTGGCCGGTGTTTCCTGGCAATGGCGAAGGGCGGAGTTGAACGCCCTTAGCGAAGCGCGCGAGCACCGCCGTGCCGACGCCGAAAAGCTGGGCGCGCGTCAGCACCAATATGTTTCCGATATTAACAGGTCGAAAATGGCTTGGGATGATGGGGACCTCGCAGGTGCCCAGACCCTCCTCAAAGCTCACATCCCGGGACCGCATGAGCCTGATTTGCGGGGCTTTGAGTGGCGCTATCTCTGGAAATTATGCAGCGACGAGAGCCAACTATCATTTACCAACTTTTCCGAGCGTGTCACCTCTGTCGCGGTTTCGCCGGACGGCTCACTCGCTGCCGCGAGCAGCGGGGCGACTATCAAGCTGTTCAACCTCCACACAGGCCGCGAAGTTGGCACTCTACAGAGCTCGACCGAGGAAGTCGTAGCCATCGCGTTTTGTCCCAAGGCGACAAATATCCTCGCGGCTGCTTCTACTGAGACCGTGCAGCTCTGGGACATGGCTGCGAAAAAGGTCATCGACGCATTCGACGCGCGTCCTAGGGGACCCGGCTCCTATAGTTGCCTGGGTTCTCTTACGTTTTCGCCCAACGGACAGCTGCTGGCCGTAGGGAGCGGCGTCAGTGTCACGCTGACCGTCCGGGATATCGAGCATAGAACAAACCTCTGGACACGCTCCACTCGTGTGCATGTCTCGACCGCTACCTTCACCCCAGACGGAGAACATCTCATCTCGGGAGGAGGTGACGTTGGAAACCCTGTCCTTTGGGACCTGGCGACTGGACAAGCGGTTGAGTTTCCCCCAGAGCACAAGGGTTGGGTGAATTCCGCTGCGGTGTCCCCGGACGGCCGGACCGTCGCCAGTGGCGCCAATGATGGCAGGGTCATCCTGTGGGACCTGGCCTCGCGGCGACCTCGGGCCATCTTGCTGGGCCACAACGCCGAAATCGATGCCGTCGCTTTGTCGCCAGTTGGGAACCTGCTGGTTACGGGCTCGGGAGACAATACCCTGCGCCTGTGGGATGTCTCCCAAGGACGCCAACTGGCAGTGCTCCGTGGGCACCAGAGTGGCATCACTAGCCTCACGTTCACTCCGGATGGCAAAAACGTGGTTTCCTCAAGTTGGGACCACACCGTGAAGGTCTGGGAGTTGGCCAAACTTCTCGCCCCGCCCGATATCATGCACGCAAACGACTCCTGGGTATCCACCATCGCGTTCTCGCCCGATGCTGCCATGCTTGCCACCGTCAGCTATCACGAACCCTTTTCAACGAAGATTTGGGATGTGGCCACCCGGCAGCTCATCACGGAGCTCAGCGGTCACACCCGGGCAGGCCTCGGAGCTTTGTTCTCGCCCGATGGACGCACCCTGGCCACCAGTGGCGCCGACCGCACAATCCGATTGTGGGATGTCTCCACGTTTCGGAGCGGCCGCGCACCAACAGTGCCCACGATCCTAACAAACGACTTCGAATCTGGACACCTTTCCTTCTCAGCAGACAGTGCCATTTTGGCCATTGCAGGTGACATGGTTCCCGGGAGCGGAGAGCCGCCAAACCGTCTCGCGTTTTGGGACCTCAGTTGCAAGAAGCGGCTCAATGTCCCGCCTGGCGCCGGCAACCTGGCTAGCTCGGTTGCGTTTTCAACTCATGGAAGCATGGTGGCCGTCAGGTATAGAGATGGCCGTTTAACGATCTGGGATTTCAGAACAGGCGCGATCATCCGCGAGTTCCATGATCCGGTTGAGTCCAGCAACCACACCGCTTTTTCTCACGATGACAGCTTGCTGGCCACAACTCTGTTTGGGTTACCCATCGTTTTGCATGATCTGGCCGATCCCAGCGGTGGGCGCGGGTGGCTATTGAAAGGGCATGCTTCAATCGTTTGGTACGTCGACTTCATGCCCGACGGAAAGACGCTGGTTTCCTCCGGCGACGACGGAACGCTCAAGTTCTGGAATTTGGCGACACACGAAGTCGCCCTCACTCTCAAAGGCCACCTTGGGGCCGCGGTCTTCGCTGTGGCACAGAATGGCAATCTTATCGCCAGCAGCGGCGCCGATGGCACCGTGCGGTTCTGGCGAGCCACGCCTGTTGAAGAAATGCCAAAGAACACACTGGCTCCCGACGTTAACCGGTGACCCGGAGAGGATCTGACATGAAAATGAATTCTGACGCCGACAGCGGAAGCACGAAGCCGACTTGGTTGCCGCCCGCAAGCACTCAACCCGATTGGTTCCGCCTGCCGTCCTTCCGCAACCCATCAGGTTTGCCAAACAGTAGCCGGAAGCCATAAGAACATGAACCGAATAGAATATTTTCTGGCGTTTGCCTTGTCGCTACTCGGAATAAAGGAAAGTCTTGCTCTTACCATTTTAGTGCAACCGCGCAACCAATCTGCCAGCCTGTTCGCCGACGCGACCTTTAGCGTCAGGGCTTTGAGCAACCAGCCGTTGTCTTATCAATGGCGTTTCGAAGCGGTGCCCATTCCAGGCGCCGTTAGCAACGTACTCACCGTGGCTGACATTCAGAAGACCAATGCAGGCGCGTACACGGTCGTAATCCAGGACGGTTTGGACTCGAAGACAAGCCATGTAGCAACCCTCACGATCACCCGGTTCAACGCCCTCTATTGTTTTGGCCACAGTTGGACGGATACGCAAAATGGGGGCTGGCCTTCGCCTGAATATTACAACAATCACCCGTGCAATGGTCCAATGTGGCCAGAGTTCCTGTCCACGAACCTGGGACTGCCGTATGCGGCGACGAACAACCGTGCAATTTCGGGAGCGACTTCTTCAGACCAGTTGACCCAGGCTGGTTACCTCGCCGTTCCACTCAAGCCGCAGTTATCCGTTTACTTTCTTTGGGCGGGGGGCGCCGAACTTTTACAGGCACTGCCAAACAGTGGCTTGCCCTACGGGTTTCTGAACGTCTCGGATTCGACGGCGTGGGACAAACTTATTCAAACAGTAGTCTTGAATAACTCTAATACGGTCGATCGGCTGTACACAAAAGGTGCCAGGACGATTGTGGTCCAAATGTGCGCAGACTTAAGCAAGGTTCCCCTTGCCTTGGCTCAATTTGGGACGAACGCTGCCGGGCTGGCAAAATATAATGCTTACATTGCGCGCCTCAATGCCGACCTGATCACTGCAATGACCGCTTATGCTCAGGCTAAACCGGAGCTGCGGCTGGTCACGGTGGATGTCTTCTCAAGACTCAATGAGCTCTTGGCGCAACCCGCGGCCTCTGGGCTCACCAAGACAAACATTGATGCGCTGGACGACGCTTTACTGCCAGACAAGTCGTTTACTGGACCTGGCGCCGATTACGTGTTTTGGGACAATCTTCACCCCACATCCAAGGTCCAGGAGTTGATGGCGGGTTGGTATCTTGAGGGCCTGACAAACTCCGCTCTGGAACAGCTTGACGCATCGATCGCCAGCGATTCGCCCAATATCCAAATGAACCACCTCCAAATCGGGCGAGATTACGCCTTGCAGAGCAGCCTGGACTTGAACCGCTGGCAAAACCTCCAAACTTTCACGGCCGCGTCAGGAACTAACCACTGGGTCCCAACCTCGGATATCGCGAACACCATTTTCTACCGAATCAAACGACTGCCATGAGCGGCCTCTAATGATCACGCCTTATACGCGGCAGTTTTACCGCTTGAGTCAGTAATCGAAGTAATCGGCCCGTGAAGACCTCCATGAAAGACGCTTCCGACTGTTCGTTCTAATCGCCGGTCACCGCATGACGATGCCTGCTACGGGGCATGTGTTGAAGCGTGGTCATCGGGCCTGAATTCGAGTTCGATCCATCTTATCTCCCTTGAATACAACCGGCCCGAGGCGTAGCAGCAAGGGGGCACTCAGTCGAGTCGATCACTTTTGCCGAGTGACATAGATTGAGACGAATCTTTGATCGTGCCCTAGTTTTTTGGCCCGCGCACGACACCCGCAGTCTGCATCTCCGGTCGAAACCTTTCTTCCCGCCTGGTTTACCTAACACATGAAACCATCCAGGACACTATTACTTCTTGTCGTCGGCAGTCTGCTCGCCGGCGGCTGCCAAAAACAACACGATAGCTCAACGGCTGCCCAGAACCCCGGTGACACTCCTGAACACAAGACTGTCGAACTGGTCGACAAGGCGGGCGAATGCACAGATTGGAAGCATTACGAAGAATGGAATAGCGCCGGCTGGAGCGTTACGAGTGTTTCCCGGCCGTTTCCCCAACCGGACGGAACTGTGTTGCGGAAAATCGAGCTGGCGAGGCGGGCCAGATGAACCTCCTGGCCGCGGCTGGGAATTGATTGATCGAGCCACGCCCGACGCCATCTTCACCCTTCTCGCCTAACCAACCGAGTGGATGCGCTAACAGCATCCGCCAACCGCTATGCTTCCAGACAACCAGGAATGTTACCTGATAAACCAAGTGCCGGACCACCCCCCAGGCAGCCCGGCACCCGCTTGTTGTATCCGCCGTTAACAACCCACTCACGCAAGCTTGTTTCAGCGTTCAAACTTCGTCTGGCAAGGCGACTCTCGTGACGCCAAGCCAGACCATTGGCTCTTACCTAATCTGTATCGAGGTGATGTTCGAATTCGAATTCCAGGACCGAGCGGCCACTTGGCACGCTTTTTGGAATGAGTTTTCGAAAGTGCTCTGGCATGATCGCCGGGTCCAGGAGGCCCTCACGGCAAAAATCTACCAGCCACGAAAACTCGTCATCGCTTAGTTTAATTGGAGTTGCCAGGAGCGGATCGATCCGGGCCAGCACCGGTTCAGTGGGGCCAACAAACACCGCCAGGTCCGGAGCAACGCCGGCGCGCCTGGCGTCATAACCGCGAGCCGAGGCAAAAACGTCCAAGTGATGGCGCACCGCGTCTTCCAGGCGGGTGAAACAGCCGTTGTGGAAAAAGGCAGGCTGCAATCCGACGTTGCGTAGCGGAGAGGTGCGGAACTTATACCGATCCTCCGGGTTGTGGGTGACTTGTTCCAGACCAAAGTCTTCATCTTGACCCGGCCCATCAAAGGTCACATTGCCGACAACGGGTGCGATTTGGGGAACGCCGATCACGTGCTGGTCGAAATCGCTAAACATCTCGTTGGAAGTGTCCGAAACGGCATGGCATGCGATGCAACGCCCCTTTCCGAAGAAGATTAACGCGCCGCGCTTCTGGTTGGCGCTCAGGGCGGCCATGCGCCCGCGGGCGAACTCGTCGATCGGAGCGTTGGCGCGTATGAGCGTGAATTCAAACTCGGCAATGACTGTGCCGAACATGTCGAAGGTAATCGGCGCTCCCCGGCTAACCTCGGGGAAGACCTCGCCGAAGAGTCGTTGGTATGCGGACGAGTCGTTCAGGCGCCGTAACACCTCGGCACGGATGGCGTAGTTATCACCGGGAAAATCAAACCCAGCCACCTCGGTGCGTTCGGTGGGCGGGATAAAAGCCTGGGCCACTAACAGGTGAGGCTGGTACGAGAGGCTGAGACCTTCCGGGGGCGGGAACTGAAAGCCCTGGCGGTTATCGAAGGGATTGTCTGAAAGCGACGCGAAACGGGAGTTCCACATCAGGTTGGGATAGAAAGCGGTATTGACCACCATCGGCGTTCGACGTTGGTTGCGGGGGCCGTGGCGATCGGGACCAACGATACCGTTGTTATCAATGCCGATCGCAATAGACTGCGTGTCGCCAAAGCCACGGGTGGGTGAATGGCAACCGCCGCAGGTATTGTCGTTATGTAGTCCGGTAAGGGTGTCAAACCACAGCAGACGGCCCA
>DATGLT010000220.1:0-12210 GCA_035294005.1 Verrucomicrobiia bacterium | reverse complement strand
TTTACCAGCTTCTCAAACCGACGGAAGAGGGTAGGTCTGCACTACAAGCCGATTTGGAATCTTCCTTCTTCGTTTTCCTAGGAAATCCAAAAATCTTCGAGCGAATTTTTCTGAAAACCGGGTCGAGTTGCGAAAGTCAGGTTAGCGTCTTTGCGTGAAACCAAAATCAGTCCCGCACCCGACGGGTAGGCTCACGCAAAGACGCCAAGACGCAAAGATGAACCAGGCAGAGACAGGCGCACATGAAATGGAAGATCACAGACCAGAGCGTCGTTGTTAAAGTTTTCCTGCGTCAGTTCCGCGACGCGCGTTCGGCGATCATGCGCCTTGCTGTTGACAAATGACCCCTGTTCCCCAATCTTTTTGCCCTGCGGGTTTGCCTCGGTAGCTCAATTGGCAGAGCAGTTGACTCTTAATCAATTGGTTCTAGGTTCAAGTCCTAGCCGGGGCACCACTTTTGCCCAGAAAGTCGAAGGATCTGGCACTCCTGACACAGCCCTGACACAGAAAAGGCCTGAATCCGGGCTGGAGCCTGAGAAAGAGGCAATCGAAAATGAGGCGGACGTGAAATGGCCTAAACGTTTGAAGAACCGGGTGACAATCTACCGGAAATCCGAAAGTTACCCGCTCTACCGTGTTGCCTGGACTGTCAACGGCAAGCGGCAGATGAAGGTCTACCCCACATACAGCGCGGCCAAGAGTGCGGCCGATACGCTTGTGTCACAACTCGGCAAAGGTTCGCAGGTTCCTACCCTGACGCCGGGCCAAGCCAATGATGCCCTGACGGCTTTAGCCCGGTTGCGCAGGTTCTACCGTGGACCGCCAGATCGGCTCACTGGCCACGGCCTTCGAGAGAGAGGTGGGCTTTACAGAACGCCTCTACAGTTCGGGGTCTAGGAAGCGCCTCATACCATCAGGGCAATCAAGTGTGGCGGGTGGCGTCAACGGGCCTTGAACCTCTGCGCCAATGGAATTATCTTATGGCCGATGAAACTGAGAGTGGACCTGCTGGAGCATCTGACAGCGGAGGACATCCGCCGGGCGGCGGAGGACTCGGTTCACCGCTTCAAACCCGAGCCGCATTTGTCAAAAACTGGGACTGGCAGTCTGTCGTCGGCATCAATCGAGGAGCGTGCCAAAGAGGTCGCGCACAGCACGGCATTAACTCGGAAACTGGAAGCGCGAGCGCGCAGGAGTGGGAGGCGCTCCGGTCGCAAGTCCTGACGTTGGGCGAAATGCTGGACCGACTTCGCCAGTTTCACCGCCGGGCGCCTTTTCTTTTCTTCAACGGCAATACGTTTGCCACCATTGGACGCGAACTGGCGTTCGCCTTGTTCAGCGATCTTGTGCCGGGCCGCAAACGGGAAGTTGGTTCGGCGGTGGCCCATTACATCGCCGGGGTGCTCGACCGCGGTGCCATGGTTGAAATTGTCGAAAGCCTTTCTGAGTCGACCAAACTGCGCGCCGGCGAACGGGTCAAGACCTTGCGCGGCACTGCGCGGGGAGTGATTCTCCGGGTCAGGTCCGACGGTCGGGTTGTGTGGCAACCGGATGGGAGCCGATCCGAGTTGATTGCCTTGCCCGAAAGCCTGGTAACGGCAAGGAAAAAAGGAAGCCCCGATGCCTCTTGAACCTTTCGACCAGCTCTACCCGGACCAAGCGCGAGCGGAAACTGCGCGTCTGCGAAGCGCCGGGGCTGGCGGGTTTGGGTTTAGAGACCGACTATTTCCTGCGTTCAGTTATTACACCGAGCCGGATTTGGATATAGTTAAGCGTGGTCCTCGCCCTAATCGGCCCTAATCGTTCAGCCCTTTGCCACGAAGAATTCGCTCGGCGCATTTCTCGATTCGGGACTCGCGGGTTTGGGATTGCTTGGCTGCCGCGAAGTGCAAGAGGTACTGGCGTTGCCGTCCCGGGGTAAGCGCCTCGAAAGCTTTTTTCAAAGCCGGCCGTTGCTTCAGCTTGTTCTGAAACTCCGCGGGGACCTTGAAATCCGCGGTGGTTTTGAGCGCCACTTTCAGGCCGGCTCGTTCGGCTGCAATTGCTTCCTGGATATACCTCTTCAGGACGGCCTCGTTGCGCGTAATTTCGTCGACGCTGGTGAATCGAACCTGCCGCGCGGCCTGGACATTCGGGGTCTGCTGCACGAGGATTCCGTCCGGGTCTTTGAGCAACGCCCCTTTGAAAAACAGGAGCGCGCAATAGTCCTTGAACCCGTGGATTAAAACCACGTTGTGTCCGTCGGCAGTGTAACAAGCCTTACCCCACCTCAATTGCTCCTCCACTCCGCACCGCAGGACGATGTCCCTGAGTTTTTGGAATTCTTTCTGCCATTTCCCAGGGCTTCTGAAAAAGAAATCAACCTGGGGATTAGAGCTCACCTTCTTGATGTCGCTCAAAGGTTGAGGCCCCGGACCTCAGCGCCCGTCCGAACAGGCCGAAGGATACCCCACCATTCTTCGAGTCCTCTCGTCCCACAGCCGAAACTTAAAGCACCTTAGGCTGGAGAATAAAGTGACGGGTTTGACTGCCCGAAAAATAGGTTCAGCGTGATGACAGCGTTCCAGGTGGTAATTGGGGATGCGCGGGCTTAAATGATGGATGTGATGAAAGCCGATATTGCCTGAAAACCACTGCAAAATACCCGGTAATTTGTAGTACGAACTGCCTTCCAGGGCAGCTTTTTCATAATCCCAATCGGCGCCGTGTTCCCAGTAGACGTCTTCAAACTGGTGTTGGACATAGAACAGCCAAACGCCGGCCGAACCCGCAATGAGAATCAGGGTTAGTTGGAGGAGCAAATAAGCTTTCCAGCCAAATAGAAATCCGAGGCCGGTGATCATCAACGCAAGGGCCGCGTTTGTGGCGTAAACCGAAAGACGTTCACGCCGTCCGTCGTTGGGCTTGGGGAACCTTTCGATAACCACAAAAAGCACCAACGGAGCTACCACGAAGAGGATAAAAGGATTGCGAGCCAGGCGGTAGGCAAATTTCTTCCAGCGGGAAGCCTCGATGTACTCCTGCACCGTCATGGTCCAGACGTCTCCGGTTCCGCGGCGGTCGAGATCACCGGCGCTGCCGTGGTGGATGGAGTGTTCCTTGCGCCACCGATGATACGGAGTGAAGCACAGCACCCCCGTACAGAAACCCAAAACTGTGTTTGCCCAAGGAGCTTTGAAGAATGAACTGTGCGAGCAATCGTGGAAGATAATAAAGATGCGAACGAGAAAGGCGCCCGCCAGCAGCACCAGCGGCGCGGTTAACCAGAACGAAACCGACAAACTCCAATACATCAAGCACCAGAGAGCGGCGTATGGCAGCAGTGTATTCAAGATCTGCCAGGTTGCCCGGCTGGCTTTGGGCCGCTGGTACCGAGCCACAATTTCTTTCCAGGATGCGCGGGAAGTTCCCGAGCGCGGCTCGCCATTCGGATCCTCAGCGACTTTAGACATATATTTTTTTCGGTTCGGACAAGGGCGTTTAAAACAGACCGGAAATATCCCGTCGAGCATGGGCAGGCCCGCTCCAACTCACGTGAGTTTGACTCACGCTGAGCATCGCCCGCCGCGCCGCCAGGAGAACACAATTAGACCGGCGAAAATGTGGCGCCTGCCGCAGAAATAGCAAGCGTTGAAGTGGACGCGCCGCTGCTTTTTACCTTACGCCGGCACGAGGCTGTGCGGGCAGCTAAGTTGGAGAACTTTCTCGACCAGGGTCGAAAGCGTTGGCAGAACGAAATCGTGGTGGACATCTCCCAACCATGGCGATTTGAGCAACAAAGAGGTTGCCCCGGCCCGCCGAGCCGCTTCGGCGTCCTGCCACTTGTCGCTAATCACAAACGAACGATTCAAATCCACTCCCCATTTGTAGGAGGCTTCGAGGAACAAACCGGGTTTAGGTTTGCGACACGGACAACGGTCTGCGTCTTCATGGGGACAGACCAGCAAATCATCAACCTTGAACGTCGCCCGAAGCATCTGGTGCATGCGATCCAACTCACGCCGGGAGAGATGGCCCTTGGAAATGCCAGGCTGATTGGTGGTGACAATGAGCAGCAACCCTGCGGCCTTCATTTCATTGAGCAACGGCACCGCTTCGGTGTTGAGGCTAAACTCGTCGGAGCTCGACGGGGTGACCTGTTGATGGCGATCCACACGAACCTTGTTCAGGATCCCGTCCCTCTCGATAAATACAGCCGGCTTCATAGGAGTGAGAAAAGCATAAAGCTTGCCGGACATCCGAGGTTGGAATGCGTCCAGATTCTGCCTGCGTCGTCTGATTGCCCGGGTATAATGCCCAGTTCCGCGACACTGAAACGCGGGGCTTTAGGCTTCTCCCGGCGGGGCTTGCGATTGAGATGGCAACGCGGTCGAAAGAGGGTTGGAGAAACGCTCAGCGCTGGAAAGAGTTCGGGGCTTCAAAGCCGAGTAAAACTCGGCGCTCCGTCGGAGGTCGGGCCATAAGTAATTTCTGGAATGGTTCTTGCAACATGTTCTTAATTAGCCTATGGTGCGGCCAGTGAAGAAACGACCAGTGCGGACCTATTGTATCGTGGAGGGCGAATGCGCCGGCCCGAAGGTCTGCCCTTTGAGCCGGGTTCAGGCAGGTACAACGGTGTGCATCAAGCACTTATCCGCAGCTCCGGAAATGCGGGAGCGCCTCAGAGAACTTGGCCTGTGTGAAGATCGCCAGATCAAAGTGGTCGCTTGCGAATCGACTTTCATTTGCCAGGTGTGCAATGCCCGCTTCGGCATCAGCGAGAAACTTGCTGACTCCATTTTGGTTGAGACGGTTCCTGCATCTGAGGAACTTCCGTGACCATTCCCGCGACCCTTAAACCTCTAACTTCAGTCGGTGCAGGGCAAACGGCGACGGTGGTCGAAATCAAATTGTCGCCCGAAAGCCGTCCCCGGCTCATGGAGATGGGCTTGCTCGTAGGCACGCGCGTGGAACTCGTTCGCTTTGCCCCCCTGGGCGATCCCGTGGAAATCAAGGTCCGCGGGTACAACCTGACACTTCGCAAACACGAAGCGGACCAGATCTTTGTGCGCACAAACGAATAGCATCAGCGCCGAGGTTGAGATGAGTTCCGGAACCTCCAGCGCTCAAAGCAAATCCCCCCTGCCGGAAGCCACGTCGGACCTCGCGACGCCTGCCGGCAACATCTCATCGGCCTCTTCCGATTTGCCGCCGCGAAAAAGCACTTCCACACCGCAATACATCGTGCTGACGGGTAATCCCAATTGCGGCAAGACCACTTTGTTCAATGAGCTTACAGGCCTCAGGGCCAAGGTAGGCAATTACGCAGGGGTGACCGTTGAACGCAAGGAAGGCCGTCTGCTGGATGCCCCCGCCGATCTCAATGTCCGCATCCTGGATCTGCCCGGAACATACAGCCTGAGCCCGCAATCGATGGATGAACAAATCTCACGCGACGTTCTCCTCAACCGGCTGGAGGAACTTCCTGCTCCGTCCCTGGTTGCCATTGTGGTGGATGCTTCGAATCTGCAGCGTAATCTTTATTATGCGACGCAGGTAATCGAGCTGGGTTATCCCACCGTCGTTGCGCTAAATATGATTGATGTGGCGCAAAACAATGGCCACAGCATCGACCCGGAAAAACTCGCAGGAGAGCTCGGCGTGCCGGTTTTTCCAATCATCGCCAGCGAGGGAGAGGGCGTAGCGGCCTTAAAGGTGGGGATGTCCGAGGCGTTGCGTCGTCCGCGCGCCCGTGCCGGGCGAACCTTCTGCGAGTTGCCCACTGAATTGAGCAAAGAGGCGGAGTCGCTTGCCCGGATGATTGAACAATCGGGCCGCAAGAGCACTGTAAGGCCCGCGGCAGAGGCATTGCTGATTTTAGGAAACGAAAAAGCGCTGAGCTCCAGCACGGGTCATTATCCTGCAAGTGTCACAGAAGCCGTGGCCGCCTCGCGTCAACGGCTGGACGCGCTTGGAGTGGATTGGCGCGGCGCCGTCATCGAGGGACGTTACGTCAGCGTTGCCAATATCCAGGAAGCGGTCACGACGCAGACCGCTGCGCCGGGCGAAACTTTCAGTGATAAGCTCGACAAGGTCCTCACCCACAAGGTCTGGGGGACAATTGTCTTTGTGGTGATCATGACGGTGATGTTTCAAAGCATCTTCACCTTCGCGCACATACCGATGGATGCGCTGCAGGCGGGAGTGGATTGGCTTGGAAACAGAGTTGCGAATCTCATTCCCCCAGGAGATCTGAACAGTCTGCTGGTCGATGGCGTGATCGCGGGTGTCGGGGCTGTAGTGGTATTTCTGCCGCAGATCCTGTTGTTGTTTTTGTTCATCGGCTTTTTGGAAGACACCGGTTATATGGCACGCGCGGCGTTCCTGATGGATCGCCTCATGAGCAAGGTCGGTCTTCACGGGAAGAGTTTCATCCCGATGCTCAGCTCGTTCGCGTGCGCCATTCCAGGGATCATGGCTACGCGCACGATCGAAAGCCCCAAAGATCGCCTGGTAACCATCCTGGTGGCGCCTCTAATGAGTTGCTCGGCGCGGCTGCCGGTTTACACCCTGCTGATTGGCGCCTGCATTCCGGACATCACGGTGCTTGGATTTCTGAAACTCGCCGGCCTGACCATGCTCGCGATGTACCTGCTGGGGATCATCGTCGCGCTCCTGATGGCGTGGTTGTTCAAGAAGACTCTTCTGAAAGGCGAACCGCCGCTGCTGATCATGGAACTGCCTCCATACAAGCGGCCCTTGCTCAAGGTGGTGGTCCGTCACATGTGGGACCGTTCCAAGCTTTTCCTTCGCCGCGCCGGGACAGTGATCCTGGGCATCAATATCCTGCTCTGGTTTCTGGCGACGTACCCGCGCAATTCCAGCACCGAACAGGATTACACATCCCGGCGCGCCGCCATCGAAAGCCAGGCGTCGTCGACAAGTCCGGGCGCAAATGCAATCGCGGCCAATCAGGGCCCGGGAACGAAGATTGAAGACCAATTGGCAGCCCTGGACAACGAGCATGCCGGGACGCGGCTGCGCCACAGTTTTGCGGGCCAACTCGGGCGGGCCATCGAGCCCATCATCGCTCCGCTTGGGTTCGACTGGAAGATGGGCATCGGGATCGTCACGAGTTTCGCTGCTCGCGAAGTGTTCGTCAGCACAATGGCCACGGTCTACAACGTCGGTAAATATGACCGCTCCGAATCGAGCCGGGGGAACATGGTCAAGATGCTTCAAGCGCAGAAATGGCCGGATGGCAGGCCCGTGTACACGGTTTTGACGGGGATAACTTTGATGGTGTTTTACGTGTTTGCGTTGCAGTGCGTCAGTACCGTTGCCATCGTGCGACGAGAGACCAATTCGTGGAAGTGGCCTCTTTTCCAGTGGTTCTACATGGCGGTCCTGGCGTGGTCCTTTGCTTTTGCTGCGTTTCATCTTGGCAAAATGCTGGGCTGGGGCTAACAACCCACGTTCCTGGCGGTGCGGAAAGTGGAATAATTCTTGCACGAGGGTCAGGTTTCTGTATATGGTTGGGTTCAGCACAGCGAAGCAGAATTGGCCTCATATGCATTTGGGTAAGTCAATTCGACGGCAGGGCTTTACGCTGGTCGAGCTCTTGGCCGTCATTGCTACCATCGCGATCCTCGCCGCACTGCTCTTGCCGATCTTGAACAGGGCGAAGATCAAAGCGCAACGCACCGCGTGTTTCTCGAACCTGCGCCAACTCGGGGTGGCCTGGCAAATGTATTACACCGACAACAACGGTTACCTGGTGCCTTCTTTCCCCGGCAATCCTGATGTTTGGGTCCAGGGAAACATGACCAACAGCTCCGATGCGGTTAACGCCGAACTAATCAAGGAAGGCAAACTTTTCCATTACGCCCCGAATGTCGCGACGTACCATTGCCCCGGCGACATGGGAGTCGCGGTCGGCGGCAAGACCCTTCCCACCGTGCGAAGCTACTCGATGAACTGTTTCATGGGCGCTCGCGACCCCGGTTTGCCCCCTATCCCCGACACCGCGATCGGTTACGTGAATTTCTTCGCCAAAGATTCCGACCTGGCGCGGCCTTCGGAATTCTGGGTTCTGATCGACGAGGACGAACGAAGCATCAATGACGGATTCTTCTTAAGCGACCCATCGGCTCATACCTGGTTCGATTTCCCGGCACTTTCCGACCACCGTCACAACTTCAGTTTCACGCTGAGTTTTGGGGACGGCCATTCTGAAGTCTGGCGTCCTGCCGATCCTCGAACTCTCCAGGTCGCAGCCCCCGAAACCGACCAGTTCGGCAATAGAGACCTGGACCGCCTGGCCCGGGCCACGACAGTGCCTAAATAAGAACTTTCAGTTTGGTTTTCACTTGGGGAATTTAGGGAGGAACAATGGTAATTGGAATTAGGGTCCGCAGCAATTACCGGCCAAAAACCCCGGTTATCAAGTCTCAATAATCTCCCAAGCGGTCAATCCCAAGCCGGGTTAATAGTCTTGACCGCCAGTGGCAGTGTCTCTTAACTTGCCCGCTTGTTAGGCCGAATTCATGCTGACGCAAGTTAAAAGCCTGTTTTCCAACGACATTGGCATCGATCTTGGGACGGCAAACTCGCTCGTCTATGTGCGGGATCGGGGAATTGTTCTACGGGAACCCTCTGTCGTTGCAATTCAAGCAGGCACCACCAACGTGCTGGCGGTCGGCGAAGAAGCCAAGCGGATGCTTGGCAGAACCCCTGGAAACATCGTGGCCATTCGGCCAATGAAGGACGGAGTCATCGCAGACTTTGAAATTACCGAGGCGATGCTCCGCCATTTTATCCAGAAGGTACACCATCGAAAACTCATCGCGCCGCGCGTAGTGGTCGCCGTGCCCTCAGGGATTACGGAAGTCGAGAAGCGAGCGGTTAAAGACTCGGCGACGCATGCCGGGGCGCGTGAGGTGTACTTGATTGAGCAGCCGATGGCCTCGGCAATCGGGGTTGGACTGCCGGTTCATGAACCGGCGGGCAACATGATCGTCGATATTGGGGGAGGCACTTGCGAAATCGCAATCATCTCCCTGGCAGGAATCGTCTTCAGCCGGAGCCTGCGGGTAGGCGGAGACGAATTTGACGAGACGATCGTTGCGCACATGAAACGAGCCTACAACTTGATGATAGGTGAACGCACCGCGGAAGAGATAAAAATACGCATTGGCTCTGCTTTTCCGCTGGAGCAGGAATTAACCATGGAAGTCAAGGGTCGGGATTTGAGCGCCGGATTGCCAAAAACATTGGCAATCCGGTCCGAAGAAATCCGCGAAGCCTTGCAAGAGCCGCTTTCCAGCATTTTGGAATCTGTCCGCATTACCCTCGAACGCTGCCCGCCTGAGTTGTCCGCCGACCTGGTGGACCGCGGAATCGTCATGGCGGGAGGTGGCGCGCTGTTGCGCGGCATCGACCGGCTGGTGGCCGAGGAAACAGGCCTGCCGGTCCACATCGCCGACGACCCGCTCAGCGCGGTCGCCGAAGGCACAGGCCGGGTTTTGCAGGAACTCCAATTTCTTAAGCGCGTTTCTTCCAATTCCAAGTAATTCCCACCTCTCATCCCGCTGAGGCATCGGGTCCCGGAGCACGGGCCTGATTTGCAGCGCGTTGGCCGCCGGATCTCCGATCGGGTCGCGCGCACTGGCCGGTCCAGTTCAGCAAAGCCGGGTCGTGAACGAGATGCTAAAACGTGCGCATTATATTGCGTTGGGTCTGAGTGTGTTTTTGACGCTGGTCATTCTGAACTTGCCGGGCAGGATCACTGCCCGAATGAAGTTGGGCCTGGGCAGTTTGTATGTCCCGCTGTTTGGCCTGGCCAACACGGTGCAACAACAGGGCACTCGCCTGGCCAATACGGTTCTGCCCCGCTCCGAACTGATTCGGCAGCGCGAGGTGCTCGAACGCCAAAACCAGGAACTGCGCCTTCAAGCCATGCAAACCGAAGGAATGGTGCGCGAAAACGAAAGACTTCGCAGGCTCCTCGGATGGCAACCCAACAAACCCTGGAAACTTAAACCGGCCCACGTCGTGTTGTTTGAACCCTCCAACTGGTGGAGAACCGTCCAGGTGGATGTGGGCAGCCGCGACGGCATCAAAGTCAATTCGGCCGTTCTGACAACCGATGGACTCGTCGGTCGGATTTCCTCGGTAAGCCTCACACGCTCGCAAGTCGTTTTGGTCGGAGATCCCAATTGCAAAGTGGCCGCCAGAGTGGACAACGCCAGCCGGGACACGGGCGTCATTTCCGGGTCCGGTCCGCTGGAGAGCGGGACTGTCGAACTGGGCTATTTATCGCGAACCGCCGATCTCAAACCGGGCCAGAGCGTTTGGACCAGCGGCCTGGGAGGCATTTTCCCCAAGGACATACTTGTTGGAAAAATACTCGATGCGCGCTCGGAGGATTACGGGATGTCCGCTGTCGCGCGGGTAAAATTGGCGGCGGACCTCGGCGCATTGGAGGAAGTCTGGATCATCATGGAACCATGAACTGGATTTCGACCATCCTGGTAGCCACAGCGACTTTCCTTGCGGTATTCTGGGAAGCGGCGTTCCAGGTGTTCCGCCGGTTACTGGGGGTTCAGATCGATCTGCTGCCGGCGCTCACGATTTACGCTGCGCTGTGCGGAAGCCTCTCAACGGTTTGCCTGGTAGCCGGCCTTGGGGGCCTGCTGTTTGATTCGCTTTCGGCCAATCCGCTCGGCATCAGTGTGCTGCCGTTGTTTGTAGCCGGGCTGGCCACGCATGTCTGGCGCGATTTGATCCTGAAACAGCAGGTTTTTGCCCAGACCGTCCTGGGCCTGGCTGCCAGCGCGGCCGTGCCCCTGATGCAATTGTTGCTCCTGCTCACCGCCGGGCGTGCCCCGCAGTTGGGCTGGGGCACTCTTTGGCAGTTAATCGTCATGAGCCTGGGTGGGGCGGTTGCGACCCCGGTTTTATTTTTTATCTTCGAATGGCTGCAGCAAATGCTTTCCCACGCGCCGGTGGTTGAAACGAGTTTTCGACCCGACCGCGAGATAAGGAGGGGTCGATGATAGTTTTTGATCAGCTTAAGAAGAGCGATCCCCAGCTGCGGATGCTTTCCGTGCTGATCCTCGCCGGGCTTGGCGTCCTTCTCGCCGGGTTATGGTGGGTGCAAGTCGTCTCGGCCCGGGAGTACCAGGAATCCCTTGAGACCCAGTCCTTCCGCACGGTTCGGATTCCGGCCGTGCGTGGAAGCATACTCGACTGCAATCATCGAGTCCTGGCGGAGAATCGGCCGACCTATAATGTCAGCCTGTACCTGGAAGACCTCCGCAAACCATTCGACACTGCGTATCTTCAAGCGTTATCGCGCGAAAAAGCTCAAAAAGCCCGCGAGCTTGCGCAACACCAGCAGGAACTCGGGCGGCGGCTTTCCAAACAGGAGCGCCGCCAATTTTCGCTCTCGAGTGCCAATAAGAATGATCTGCGCGAAATGGCGCGCGCCGAAGTGGCCAGCAACGTCGTGATGCAGGTCGCGCACCGGCTTCAACAACCGGCCGTTTTCGAGCCGTCAAAGTTTGAGCGTCACTACGAGACGCGGTTGGCGCTGCCCTACCCCATCATCGAAGACCTGGACCCGACCAACATCGCGAGGTTTGAGGAACAGTTCACGACTTCCCTGGGGGCGGACATCGAAGTGCAGTCCACTCGCGTTTATCCCCATCAAACGACAGCCGCGCACCTGCTCGGGTTTTTGAAGAGAGACGACAATTCGACCGTAGGCGAGGAGGCGTTTTTCTCGTACCGGCTGCCGGATTATCGAGGAGAGCTGGGCATCGAGTACGGCTACGATAAAGAACTGCGCGGAACCGCCGGCGCCAAATCGGTTCTGGTAAACAATCTCGGATACCGCCAGACGGAGAACATCTGGAGTCCGGCGGAGCCGGGCCACAACGTGGTTTTAACAATCGACCTGCAGATCCAGCAAGCCGCCGAAAACGCCCTGAGAAATGTGCAGGGCCCAAGCACGCGCGGAGCCGTCGTGGTGATGGACGTTCGCTCCGGCGATATCCTGGCAATGGCCTCCTCGCCGACCCTCAATCCGAATGCTTTCATTCATCCCAAGGGAATCTCCCGCGAGGAATGGCAGCGCATCAGCGACTTTCACGCTCAAAAAAACCGCGCGACTCAGGAAAACTACGCGCCCGGTTCGATCTTCAAGACGATCGTCGGTCTGGCGTGCCT
>DATGLT010000219.1:0-19150 GCA_035294005.1 Verrucomicrobiia bacterium | reverse complement strand
TGGCCGTAATGCCACCCTATTGTACGCGTCTCAATAGCAGTACAGCATCCCATTGCTGGCAATTTGAGCTCCGGAGTTATTCCATTGCCACGGGTTTGACCACCCGGTTCCGCCACCCATGTTGGCGATGGTGGTCCCGTTGGTATATTCCCCGAAGGTTTCCACCACAGCTGCCGCCGCACCGGCGGATGGAACGGCTCTGACCTCGCTGGAATTGGCGCTCTTACCGATCGCACTGACCGCACTGATGACGTAGTAATAGCTCGTGCCGTTGACGACGTTCGTATCCACGTAGCCGGGCGTGGTCGGGCTCGAGATCGAGGTGTAGGGGCCACCCGAGACGGTGGACCTCTGAACATTGTAACTCGTGGCTCCAGTTGAAGCAGACCAGGTTAGGGCCACTTCTCCATTGCCAGCCGCCGCCACCACGTTCGTTGGTGTTGAAGGAGCGGTCGCCAGGGGCGTGGCGCTTGCCTGGCTGGAATTGGCGCTTTCGCCGCTAGCATTGACCGCGCTGACCACATAAAAGTAGGTAATCCCGTTGGTCACACCGTTATCGGTGTAGTCTGTAACAAGTGGACTCGCGATCGTGGTGTACGGGCCCCCCGAGACGGCGCCCCGTTTAAGATGGTAGTTGGTCGCGCCGGTTGAAGCGGACCAAGTCAGAGCGACATTCGCGTTTCCGGCTGTGGCCGACAGGTTCGCCGGCGCATTGGGAGGGCTGCCCGCGCTCGACATCAGGTCACTCCAGGCGGGTCCAAAGAAAAGGTTGTTAACCGTGGCCCTGCCGGCCAGTGAGTAACTCTGCATTAACACGCCGCCGATATTGCCTGCTGTCGGCAGGGTGCTATCGGTCTGGATCCAGGTAGGGCTTCCGGCCTCCGCCTGGGTGGGAGGGATGTTGCTGCTGCCTGGAATCACCCACACGCTGAGACTGATGCTGGAACCGGACCATTGCACCTGGCCAATCAAATGCTCAACTGTCCCGTCCGGCGTGTAACCGGCGGTGCTGCCAGTGAACTGGTCGCTTCCAATATAGGAGGTGTAAAAATCTTGATTTAAAACAACCCTGGCGATGGCATTCCCAGACCTGTCCGTGAGGTAACAGCCCCAGTACTCACTCCCCGCCGAATCACTCACTCCCATGTCCGCCCGGAAATAGTACGTCGTGCTATTCGTATCAATTGCGACCGGCGCCGAGAAATATCGCCAATTGGCCAGGCTCGTTCCGGTGCAATAGAGAACACCATTGCTCACCGTCTGGGCGCCGGCAGTGTTGCCCTGCCACGCTCCCGTCCAGCCCCCGCCCCCATTCAGGCTGCCCGAACTGACAGTACTCCCGTTCCCATATTCGCCAAAGGTATCAAAAGCGGTCGGAGCGGCGATCGCGTTCAGCAGGCACATCTGAGCGAGGCCCAGAACCAGGGCAATGACGAGCTTGACTTTCATATGGGTTGCATTCGTTTTGGGACGGTTAGCCGACACCTTCGGGGCGATTTGATTCTGCTTCTGAAGTTGATTTTGAGAATTCGAGAAGAGGGTGATGCCCACGCGACCGGGGAAAGCTTTGACATTGCTTTAAGATTTGGGTGTGGTGCATCTGATGCTTTCCATCAGTCAGGCTGAGGCAAAAAAGCGGGGGTAAACCAGGAGTTGTTCCAGTAAAACTTGTAAACATCATTAACCGGCGTTAACCCGCAGTGCCCGTCCGCAAAGGCCATATTCATCTTGCCGGGCAAAGGATAACGTTGGACGGAAGGGTCCGGACTCCCACTTCCGTGACGATCAATCGTAATTCTGCCCAGACCGCCGTCGTCCTTGCCGGTCATCTGGTTGCTCGCGGGATGATCGGTGACCAACGGCCAGGCATCCACCCAAACCCCTTCAGTGAACAAAGGCGTCAATACGGGGTTGCGCACGGAGGTCACTTTTGCATACGCCAGACTTGGATCGGCGATGGTTCCGGGAAAATCCTTGTAAAAAAAGCCATTGAGAGAGTACCCACCCCAATAGTTATTCGGGTCCAAGGCAGGATTTTGGGTTTTAAATTCCCACGCCATCTTGGCGGTGCCCGCACCCTGGATAGTGCCCAGGACGAGGAAAGCGGCATTGGTCGGCGCCGCGGGACATAACCGAGTGTTATTGTTCTGAGCAATGTTGAACTTGATGGTATTCATCCAAACATTGTTCACGAACTGGTATTGGATGGCGCTCTGGTTGTTGTCATCAAAATACAGGTAGCAGGCCAGGCTGATTTGCTTTTCATTGTTCAAGCACGAAATGGTCTGCGCCCTCACTTTGGCCCGGCTTAACGCCGGGAGAAGCATGGCTGCGAGAATAGCAATGATAGCAATCACCACGAGCAATTCGATCAAGGTAAAGCCATTCCCGGACTCTTCTTTCTGAATAAGGCAACTTTTGATAGATCCGTCTGCCATTTATAGTTCGTTACTAAAGTTAACAAATGGCTTCAGACAGCGTCATTGATGTTTTGCGTCGCGTTTATGCCTTTTCTTTCCATGGGGTCTTCCGGCTCCGACGCTTGAGCAGGCCGGTTCGACTTCGACCTCCGGGGATCCAAATTTGCCCGGGGTTTCGCCAACATTTGGAGGTTCAAGCGGAATAGCTTTAGAGCGGTTTTCCATAGGAAGAGCTCACCAGTGAGAATCGATCGGAGCAGTCCCAGGCTTGGCCAGACGACGCCAGCGAGGGGACAAGTGCTGCCTCCGCCGGCTAGGACCATTGGCTCGCTGCCTTAAAGCTTCCGGGGAATTTTACCTGTCGAGGGTCGTCTGAATTCGATACTCGCCGGGCGTGATTCCATACTTCTTCTTGAACAAGCGGCACATATGCTCGGGGTTATGGAATCCCGCTTTATCCGCAACCACGGACAACTTTAGATCGGATTCACTGAGCAGCTGCCGAACCCGGTCCAAACGAACGCGGAGAATTTCGGCCTTGGGTGTTCGACCAAGCAATTTGACGAATTGCCGCTCCAGGACGCGGCGCGACATCGGTATTTTCTTGAGCAGTGAATTGACGTCCAATCCTTCGCAAGCGTGCTCCCGAATCAACCGGGTCGCGGTCATCAACCTTGGGTCTTCAATCGCCAAAGCGTCCGTTGAGCGGCGCTCCGCGACAGTGACCGGGTTGAGCTTAAGCGTCGGCTCAGCGAGAGTCTTGCCCGCCATCAACTGCTCCAGCAACGCCGCCGCTTCGTAACCGATTTGCCGCGCATTGAGGATCACGCTGGACAACGGGATTCGGGACAGCTCACAGAATATCTCATCGTTATCCACACCGATTACCGCGAGTTCTTCCGGCACAGTGACGTTCAGCTCGAGACAGCAGCCAAGCACCTGCCATCCGCGCTCGTCGTTACAGGCCATCACCCCCACGGGTTTCGGAAGTGACCGCACCCAATTGCGCAAGGTTTGCTCGGAGCTACGCCCAGGGCTATCGGATTGCGGTTCGGCATGTTTCCGCCAGGAATCGGCGTTATCGAACACCTGAACGCCAAAGCCCGCCTCTGCCACCCGCCGCTCAAACCCGGTTCGTCGGAGGTCAGACCAAGCGGCCTCCTTGAAGCCACAAAACGCAAACCGCCGGAAACCGCGGCTAATGAGATGTTCCGCGGCCATCCGCCCAATCAAAACGTCATCCGAACGAACGACCGGGAAGTTCGATTCTGGCGCGTCGCCGTTAACATCGACGACCGGGAACGAGCAATCCTTGAGGGAGCGGGCGATAGAAGAAGTGCTGACTTCCGCGATTATACCATCCCATTTTCGTCCGGCAAACCAGGGCGGGAGTGTTTCGGTAGAAATGCCTTCCTGGAATTCAACAGACCAGAGGCCGTGTACGCGCACGAACTTGGCGACACCCAGGAGCAGTTCCCTGATGTAATTACGAGAAGACTCGACCAGCAGTGCCACATGGCGTTTCTTAGGCCGTGCCTTCATAGTTTGGGCATGAGGTCGGGTTGGTTTTGGCTCTGTTTTGTGGAGCGCTTGCGGCGCAGTTCTTGTAACATTTTGCCGGTGCCACGGCTGGGGAAGATGCCTTTGCGCTGGGCCCGCGGACGACGCGCCGATCTCTCAAAGCAACATAATCGATTCGGAGCTTGCGCGGCATGCGACAGTATCAAGGCATCCAACGCAAAAAGTCGAGGTGAAGGTCAGAGCTGCTTTGCCGGCTGTTTCGGTGACCGGCTCTGGAGATCAGTGGCTGCTCGAATGCCTCGGGCTTACCGAACCGGCCAACCCAACCGCGGCATGTTCGAATTTCGAAACCGGCGGAGATTAAACGCATCGCGTTGAACTTCAGCCCTAGACTGCCAGCCGATGAAACTCGCTCTGCTCATTGGCTTGGATGTTAGAGCACGATGGGGGTTGGCCATTTTATTGCTGGCCGGTTGGATCCTGGACCTTGCCGCTTCAGAACCGGCCACTGTGCCCCGGGTGGCTGAGATGCCAAGGCACCCCACACCTTACCTTATGCGGGATTGGCAACAGGTTACGCGGGACTATGTGGACCTGGTATTTGATTTTGAACGCTCTGGAGAGCACTTGCCCCTGATGACCTGGCGAGACGACCAGCACACGATGGTTTCGATGCCGTCCTATGTCGGGAGTGAGGGGGACATCGAATCCATCAACTACCTTGCCGCGCTGGTGAGCGGTTCGCTCGTAGGGCTGGATATGAGCGCCTATCGCGGGCGGGACTGGGTGGTGATGGCCACGAACTTCTTCAGTTCTGCCGACGGTATCTACCTGGACCGGATCGGCGACCATTCAGGAAGATCCTTTTGGTACGACGTGCTACCCAATGTGCTCTGCTACCAGGTTGCATCTCAATACCCCAACGAGATACCAGAGTCCCATTTGCGGCTCATCGCCGAGCGGCTTTATGGGGTCTGTGTCGCGCTCGGAGCGCGGAGCAATCCGCCAACCCTGCCCAACTTCGACCATACCGGGTTCGACCTTCGCCGCATCGAACCCTTCGACAACGGCCAGCGGGTCGAACCGGAAGCTGCGGCCGGGATTGCCTGGATTGAGTATATCGCCTGGACGCAATTTCACGAGCCGCGCTTCCTCCTCGCCGCTGATTGGTGCCTGCGGGCCCTCGAGCGCAAGCCTCTTGCAGCCAACCCGCTTTATGAAGTGCTGTTGCCATATGCGGCTTCCACGGCCGCGCGAATGAACGTCGAGCTGGGGCGCACGTACGATACGAAACGGTTGCTCAACTGGTGTTTTGAGCCCCGGCCAGCCCCCCAGGCGCGGCCTTACTGGGGAGTCATTGCGCAGCGCTGGAACGGGATTGATATTCACGGGCTGGTGGGCAGTGCGACCGATGGTGGCGGTTACGCGTTTGCGATGAACACGTTTCAATACGCTGGTATCCTGGCACCGCTGGCGCGCTACGATCCCCGCTTCGCTCACGACCTTGGCAAGTGGCTGCTCAACCTTGCGAATGCCGCCAGGTTTTTCTACCCCGACGCGCTCGATGCGGAGCACCAGTCCAGCTATGCTTGGGCTTCGCGCTATGACTCGCGCTCAGCGGTGGGTTATGAAGGGCTCCGCAGGTGGAAGCGGGATCCTACTTATGTCGCCCGAGCCGATTACCGAACCACCGTGGGAAAGGTGGTGGCAGGGAGTTTTCTCGACACCCATTTTTACAATGAAAGCCCGCCCCGGGCGGAAGTTCTCGAGGAAGCTACCGCCGGTGACACCACGCGCCTGGACCATATCTGGGAATTCGACCTGCCGCGGAACCGGGAGCGATTCCTGGTGGTTGCCGCCGAACGCGTGGACGGCGGTCACCAGAACAACGCGTTTCGCTTTTCTTATGCGAACCGGCCAAATGGCTCCTATCTCGAGGCTTTCTGCATAACCAATTCGAGCCGCCCGAGCTACTGTGAACTGCCGGCCCATTTACGCGGAAAGCTTTATGTGCGCGTTGAAAGCACTAACCATTCTCCCGGTCAATCCGGCCGGGACCAGTTGCGGGTGGATGCCATGGTGGTGTCTTGCCGCTCCGACGCCGGGCCCTTTGCTCAGGGCGACGTCCTCGTCTCGTTTGTGGACCTGGTGAAAGATTATTCAGTTCCCATAGTGCTCTACCGACCGCCCACCGCCGCCACCGATCTGGGACTCTATGGCAGTTCCCACGTTGGCATGTTGGGCGGCTTGGTGCGGCCGACCAATATCCCGCAAATCCTTCAATGGGACCTGCTCAAAACGGATTTTTTTCACGCCTCGCCAGACCCTGCCTTCCTCTATTACAATCCTTACCGGACTGCGAAAACCGTCGAGCTCGAGGTCGGGCGGCAGTCCAGTGACGTTTATGACCTGGTCAGCAACAGCCTGCTGGAACGGAGTGTAAGCTCAACCGTGCATTTGAGCATCCCACCTGATGCGGCGCGAGTGGTAGTGCTGGTGCCCGCTGGAAATAAGCCGCGCGCGTTTCCCGGAACTTGAAGCCGACTTTTAGCTATCCATGAACATCCCACGGCCGAGCATCCATATCCAGAACCGACCCAAAATCGGCCCAGGCCGGAGGCAAGGCGCCACAAAGCTGCGTTTGGTGATTTTGTTGGCAGCCGCCTATGTAGCGGTCCTCAAGCCGTCTGTCAGTGCGGCCGCCCCGCAAGAACTTGTTGCAACTATCACCGAGGTCGCGCCCGGTGTTTATCGAGTACGAGCGGGTGAGCCTGAGCTGATTGTCCCCTCTCTGGTCAAAGCGCCCTCCAAGGACCGAGCACTCGAGGCGATGCCCAGGATTGAGAAGATGCCAATAGGGCCGATCACCGTCTGGCGCATGAACCGCGGGTGCCGCGTGGAACTGCCTCTGGCGAGTAGCGAAATGATTTATGGTTTGGGACTTCAATGCAAGCATCTCGCCCAAAATGGCTGGCGCAGAACGCTCTTCACTATGGCCGGGGACAACAACGGCAAAGGCATGAGCCACGCCCCGGTCCCATTTTATGTCAGTACCCACGGTTACGGCGTGCTCGTGGACAGCGCCCGGTTTCTTACCTTTTCGGTGGGCGAAGAACAGCGCTTCGCGAATCTGGAGCACCTCGATTCGTCCGGCGGCAATCGAAGGCTCAGCACCAATCTCCAGGAGCTATATGCGCCCGAGCAACGAAATCAATCCTCGGTCTATGTGGATATCCCGGGTGCCAAGGGGGTGGATATCTATGTGCTCGGAGGGCCGACCCTGGGCGATGCTGTGTCACGTTATAACCTGTTTTCGGGCGGAGGTTGCCTGCCTCCGCTTGCGGCTTTGGGCCCGGAATACCTGCTGGGAACAATGCTCGATTCCAAATCGGCCCTGGCACTCTGCGACGGATTCAAAGACGATCGTATCCCAATTACCTCCGTTGGACTGGAGCCCGTCTGGCAGACTCATGCTTACTCCAGTTCCTACCTCTGGAATCGTCAGAAGTTTCCCGACGGGTTCATCAAAGCCGTCCGCGCCAAAGGCTACGCCTTGACGCTTTGGTGCCAGCTGTACCTCGACCCTGCTTCACCGCTCATTTCTCTTCTGGGCCGGAATTTCGGTGATTTTGAAGTGTGGCACGGCTTGGTGCCGGACATGGCCAATCCCGACGTGCGCGACGTGTACGGCAATTTTCTCCTGGAGAATTTCATCCGGGAGGGCATCTCCGGGTGCAAGCTCGACGAGGTGGATGGGTCCTGGGACATGGGCGCTTTTGGGGAATGGATGTTTCCCGAGTTCACAGCGTTCCCCAGCGGCGCCGATGGCGACCAGGCTCGCAATCTGCTCGGCCGTTCCGGTATCCAGGCGATGTACGAAGCCTACCGAAAGGCTAACTGCCGCACCTTCGGCCTGGTCCGTGCCTCTCAGGGCTTTGCGGCCCCCTTGCCCTTCGCGTTGTACAGCGATGAGTATAACTTCGCCGATTATCTGCGTTACAATCTTAGTGCCGGGGTGCAGGGCCTGCTTTGGTCACCCGAGGTGCGGGATTCAGACGGTGAACAGGACTGGGCCCGTCGCGTCGCGGCGGCTGCCTTTTCCGCCAAGATGACGTTTAACGACTGGCAGTTCCCGCATCCGGCGTGGAAACAGCCGAACCTTTCGGCCAATGAACGCGGCCAATTGCTTCCCGAAGAAAATCCTTATATTCGCGTCGCCCGCCATTTCAGCAACCTGCGCATGAGTCTGCTGCCATACCTGTACCAGGCATACGGCGATTATTATCGGCAAGGCATCTCCCCGGTGCGGCCGCTGGTAACCGACTGGCCGCAAGATTCCAGGACTTGGAACATCGACGACGAATGGATGCTGGGGGCGGATGTGCTTGTAGCGCCATTGACGGATGAGAATGCTTTTTCGGACTTCCATCGGGTTGAACTGAGCGAGGATGCCTTCAAGGCGGATCCGGGAGTCCAAAGCACATTCGAAAAAGGCATTCTGTCCTTGGACATCGCGGGCGTAGATGACGGATTGCCCGGTGCTTCGATGGAGTTCGATCTGAAGGCCGGGCCGTGCACAGCTCGATTGTTGGCACGCGGCGAAATCCGCCAAATGGCCATGCGTTTGCGGCGCGTGGAGACCGGAAATGAGTCGGACGTGGGTGAGTTGTATAAGGACGATATCCCGCTTGATAGCCGTAACTGGAAGGAACTGGGGTATCAGTTCAAAGTGCCATGCGACGGCCATTATCGCCTTTTGGTGGGCAAGGGCTACTTCCAGCGCTTGCCCGAACCACGGCACCTGGAAGTCAGCGAGGTGTACTTCGAGCAAAGGACCGGCAACCCGCGGCAATCATGGAAACGCCTGGTCTATCTGCCCGCCGGCGCCTGGCGAGATTTCTGGACCGGCGCGGAAATGAAGGGCGGAAAACGGCTGGCGGTGACCGCCACGCCCGAACACCCGCCGGTTTTTGTCCGCAACAATACGTTGCTGCCGCTGGCTGAGCCCGTGGCAACTTTGGACCGCAACACCTCGTTCCGTATTCACCTGGCAGCTTATGGCGATGACCCGCACTTCTGCCGGTTGTTGGAGGATGACGGCGAGACGTTCGATTTCGAGTCGGGCAAATCTGCCGCGCTTACCGTCCACCCGGACGGCGCGGTTGACCGTCCGGGCCATGGCCAGCCGCAACGTTATCAGATCATGGGTCGCGCGGAAGCGCCAGACTCGGTGTTAAGAGTTGTTTCGAGCAAAACCGAATCTGCTTTGGCGGACGCCATTCAACCCGGTGACATTTGGCCGGACGACCGCGGCCAACACCTTCAGGCGCACGGCGCTGGAATTCTCCAAGTGGGCGATACTTACTACATGTTTGGCGAAGACCGCTCGCGTAATAACGTCCCTGAAAAACGCTATATCAGCTGCTACTCTTCAAGGGACCTGATCCATTGGCGCTTCTGCCATCAAGTCGTCCACCTTGCCGCACCCGAGGAAAACCTCGGTCGGGGCTGGGTGCTGGAACGCCCGAAGGTTTTTTTCAATGCCACCACGCAGAAATTCGTCATGTACGCGCACCTGGATGATGAACGCTACGCACTGGCGCGAGTCGCATTGTTTGTATGCGACAAAGTAGACGGCGATTACCAGTACATCAGCAGTTTTCGCCCGCTTGGGCATGAAAGCCGCGACCTCGGCCAATTCGTAGATGACGACGGAGCGGCCTATCTACTTTCAGAGGACCGGGCCAACGGTTTCCACATCTATAAACTCTCCAACGATTATCTTTCCCCAGCCAAGGACGTGTGCCTAATCCGCCAACCTTTGGAGGGCCTGGCGGCGGTGCATTACGATGGACGGTATTTCGTCGTCGGTTCGCACCTGACATCGTGGGCCCCCAATCCGAACGTGTATATGACAGCAAAATCGTTGGCAGGCCCCTGGTCTGACCCAGCCAGCATCGCCCCGCCGGAATCCAACACCTACGGCTCGCAATCCACCTTCCTTTTAAAGGTTAGCGGCACGCAAGGGACCACCGTCATTTTCATGGGCGACATTTGGAAGCCGGAAACACAATGGGATTCGCGTTACCTGTGGATGCCGCTGCGAATCGGCGACAGCAAACTCTGGCTGGCCAAACCGTGCCCCTGGACAATCGACATCCTTACGGGCCAAGCTGCCCTGCGAGAAAAAAATTAGACGTTCAAGAAACCGAATTGAAGGGCCGTTTGGCATGACCCGCACCTCAAGTTGCGATGAGCGCACAAGCTCGGGTTCGCCTGCGGCTGTCTTTTTGTTGCCCAGCCCTTTTCATCGCTTCAGCGATCTTGTCACTGCTGAAAGAAGCCTCTAAGGTTTTCCGCCGTGAATCCGGACCCACTCAAGAAAGGACCCGACCCTTGGTCTTTGTCAATGGGACGGCGTGGCTATGAGCGGGAGACTTACGAGGGAGCGACTCGCCTCCTGCAGGAGTTGGAGATTTTTGGATGGTTGCGCTTTCACACAACGCTGCCGGGGGCGCTGAAGCCGGATCGACATGCGGGCACGTTTGAAATCCATTTCATGGTGCGGGGGCATCTGCGCTGGTGGGTGGAGGAGGAGCAGCACGAATTCAGCACCGGCCGCGTGTTCATCGTTCGGCCTGGGGAATTGCATGGCGGCGATGAGGGCTCGCTCCAACCGTGTGAGCATTACTGGCTCAGAGTGGCGCTTCCGTCCAACAGAGTTTTGCCGTCGCTAACTGTCGGCGAAACTGTTGATTTGCGCCAGGCTTATGAAAACCTGATGTATCGCACGTTCACGGCTTCGCCAGAGGTGCGGGAGTTTTTTGAACGGCTTTTGGAGGAGCATCGCCACGGACACTCGGCTCACTCTGTTCTGATGGCGCGTGCGATGTTACACGCGTTGCTGGTAACCATTGTGCGCGACCATGAGCGACATTGCCGGGCGCTGCAACAACGGCCCATGACTACCTGGCGCGTGCGACGGACGCTCGAATGGTTGGAGCAACAGGTGTACCGAAGCGACGTTCGGCTCGACAACGTGGCTGCCAATGTCGGCCTGAGCCCGGCGGGGTTACGAGCCCGCTTCAAAACCGAGACTGGCTATACGCTGCACGAATACCTCTTGCATCGGCGGCTCGAAGAAGCGCGGAGGCGGCTGACCGAAACCGCAGACGAAATCACGACCATCGCTCATGAGTTGGGGTTCTCCTCGAGCCAGTATTTTGCCACAGTATTTCGACGAGAAACCGGAATGACACCCGGGGACTACCGGGAGAAGCACGGGGACTGAACGGATGTTCGAACAACGCTAGTGGCGCAGATCGAACGCTGCCTGCGGAAGTAATGAAGTAATGTCGGCCCATAGTCCCGACATAACTCATTTCACACCCAAACGTGGAGCAACGGAAAGTCACCCTTTATGAGAAGCCCTAACCTTATTCGGAAGCTAAGCCCCCTTGGCAGATGCAGCGCTTGGAGCGCCCTCCCGCTGGCAGCTGCCTTATCGCTCTTGGCCGCTTCTGACGACGCCCTAGCCAGCGCCGTCACGGTTGACGCCGCGTACGCGACCGACCTAACTATCGACGGCAACCCAACCGATTGGGCCAAACTCCCGAGCGGTGTCATTACCATGGACACCAAGGGCCGCGGCGCCGGCTACGGCACATTGGCGGTGGACATCCAATACGCCTGGAACTACACCAACCTTTTCATCCTGGTGAAGGAAAACACCAATTATGCCGTGGCTCTGGCCTCCGCGGAAGCCACCGGAGCAACCAATTACCAGGACCATCCATGGTCGGTGGACTCCGTCGCTTTTTGGATGGATCTGGACAATAACGCCGGCACAACCAACAACGGTTCCGGCGTAGTTGAAAACAACGCTGATTTCCAGCCCTGGTTTGGCTTCAGTTCGTCCGGTTTGACAAATCTCACTTACGCACGGCAAAACAACTCCGGGACAATGAATTTGGGCGGAGTAGCCAACCTGCAGGTGGCCACGTCCGGTTCGTTCTCCTCACATAATCGAACGATTGAGATAGCCTTGAAATGGGCGGATATCGCCGCCTCCGTGGACCCGGGGCGTCAACCGGGAGGCGACCTGCTCTCGGCCATCATGCCGGGTTTCGTGTTTGGAAGCGAACCGCTGCTGGTCTGCAAAGACTATAACGCCCAAGCCTTCATCGGCCCGGATCAGTGGAACCCTCCCAGCGGCATGGACGCCAACTCACGCGACATTCGCTTGATTTCGGCTGCCAAGGTTGTGAATGCGGCGTATGCGACCGCCATCAGCATCGACGGCAATGCCAATGATTGGGCGACGCTCCAGAGCGACGTCGTCAGCATGAACACCCAGGGACGTGGCACCAACGGTACCCTGGCGGTGGACATCCGGTATGCCTGGGATTACACCAACTTTTATGTGTTGGTAAAGGAGAACACCAACCAGTTCGTTGCGACCAAGGCCCAGGAAGCGACCGATGCCTCGGATTACCAGACCCAACCCTGGCTGCGCGACACGATTGCCTTCTGGATGGACCTCGACAACAATTGCGGCCTACCCACCGGGGGTGGAGGATTTGTTGTCGAAAACAATGCTGACTTTCAACCCTGGTTTGGATTCAGCTCGTCAAGCCGCACCGACCTGATGTACGCGCGGCAAAACGACTCCGGCAACGCAAACCTCGGCGGGCTGGCCAATGCGCAGGTCGCCACCTCGGGAACCTTCGCCCACCATAATCGGACCATCGAGATTGCAATGAAATGGGCCGATCTGGCCGCTTCAGTGGATCCCACTCGGCAGCCGGGGGGTGCTCTGACCAACGCCATTCAGCCGGGATACATTTTAGGTTGCGAACCGCTGCTCATCAGCGTGGACTACAACGCGCAGGCTTTCATCGGCCCAAACCAATGGTCACCCGGCAACGGGGTGGACATCTATTCACGGGACATTCGCCTTGTAGCCGGGGCGCGCCAGGTGGCGGCCGCGTACGGCTCGAAGATGACCATCGATGGGCAGGCGAAAGACTGGGCCTCATTGCCGAGCACGGTTGTGAGTATGAATACGCAGGGACGCGGCACCAATGGTACGCTGGCGGTGGATATCCGGTATGCCTGGGACTACACCAACTTTTATGTGCTGGTAAAGGAGAACACCAACCAGTTCGTTGCGACCAAGGCCCAGGAAGCGACCGATGCCTCGGATTACCAAACCCAGCCCTGGCTGCGCGACACGATCGCTTTCTGGATGGACCTGGATAACAACAACGGCATGACCAACGGCAGTGGCGGTATCATCTTCGAGAACAACGCTGATTTTCAGCCGTGGTTTGGCTTTAGTTCCACGGGGCGAACCGATTTGATGTATGCGCGCCAAAATGACTCCGGCAACGCGAACCTGGGCGGACTGGCCAACGCCCAGGTGGCGACCGCCGGCACTTTCGCTCAGCACAACCGCAGTATCGAAATCGCAATGAAATGGGCCGACATCACCAGTTCCGTTGACCCGGCCCGCCAGCCGGGCGGCGACCTGGCCAACGCCATCCAGCCAGGCTTTACCTTCGGCTGCGAACCGCTGCTAATCAGCGTCGACTACAATGCCCAGGCCTTTATTGGTCCCAATCAGTGGGCGCCAGGCAACGGCGTCGATGCCTATTCGTGCGATATTCAACTCCAGGGGGGAGTTCAACCACAACTCGGGCTCACCTACACCAACTGGGCTGGGAACCAAAAGCAGCTGCTCTTCTATTGGGCCGGCAATTTCACCGGAACCACGCTTGAGTCCTCACCAAGCCTGAATCCGGCCGCCTGGACGCAAACCGGAGCGCCTTTCCTTGATAGCGACGGCTGGAACAAGGTGATCCTGCCGCCAGCGCAGCGCCAGTCAGGCTTCTACCGCCTGCGAAGGGCGCAGTGAGTGGACACATCCAAGCACCTTTGTCGGGTTCTAACAAGCAGTCACCTCGGGGAAACGGGCCGGTGTGGACACCCGCCCGGTTTCCTGGCACGGTTTGCTGATTCACAACAACAGGACGGATGGTGCAACACATGCCACCTCGACGCGGTTCCCGCAGACGCACTACTCTGCGGGCTCTGAGCTCACAAGAGACCTCGCTATGAAGGACCTTGCTCAGCGGCTTGCGGAAAACCCGCTGCTCCGGCCGGCGGACCTTCGACCCAGCACCTCCGGAATGAAGATCGAGTGCCTGCTCAATCCGGGCGCGTTCCGGTTTCAAGACCGGACCTGGTTATTGCTTCGGGTGGCCGAGCGGCCGGAGCAAAAGCCCGGGAAAATCAGCTTCCCCATTTTCGGCGACGACGGCCAGTTGCGAGTGATAGAATTCGACCAGTCCGATCCGAAGCTGGACCTTTCGGACCCTCGTGTCCTGAGGTACGACGGAGTTCATTACCTGACCACGTTGTCACATTTGCGGCTGATGGAAAGTGCGGACGGGCTCCGGTTCCGGGAAGCCTCCCGCCCTGCGCTATTCGGGCAGGGGGCGCTCGAGGCTTACGGCATAGAGGATTGCCGCGTCGCGCAAGTGGGCTCCACGTATTACCTGACCTTCACCGCTGTTTCAAGGAATGGTGTGGGAGTGGGCCTGCGCAGCACCCGCGACTGGCTGCAAATGACGACGCACGGCATGATTTTGCCGCCTCACAACAAAGACTGTGCCCTGTTCGAGCACCCAATCCAGGGCAGGTATTTTGCCTTGCATCGCCCCAGCAGCCCGGACTTAGGAGGCAACTACATCTGGATGGCCGAATCTCCCGATTTGTTGCATTGGGGCAACCACCGTTGTCTGGCGCATACCCGGCCGGGGATGTGGGACAGCGCCCGGGTCGGCGCGGGCGCTTCGCCCATCCTCACCCCTGAGGGATGGCTCGAAGTCTATCACGGCGCGAATGAGCAGAAGCGCTATTGCCTTGGCGCGTTGTTATTGGACCGGGAAAGACCCTGGAAGGTGTTGGCTCGTTCGCAAGATCCAATTATGGAACCCCTGGCCGATTATGAACAAAAAGGTTTCTTCGGCAACGTGGTCTTTACCAACGGCCACTTGGTGGATGGCGATAGGCTCACTCTTTACTATGGCGCGTCAGATAGCGTGATTTGCGCAGCCCTTTTTTCCATACGCCAGATCCTTGAGACCCTTGACTGAGGGAGACCAGCCATGATGTCTGGAGGCGTACCCACACAGCTTGTTTTAATTTAGCCATGCAGCGATTGCTTCAGGAGTACCGCTATTTCCGATCGTTTCCTCGTGACATGCGGATTCTGCTAATCACGAACCTGTTTTACGCGATGGTGTTGCCGGTCATCGACGTTTTCGTGGCGGCTTACGTGATGCGGAACTCTCAGGATCCGAAGCTAGTCGTCATTTATCAGCTTGCGGTCTATTCCGGCATTCCACTGACCTTTCTCGTCAATGGTTTTTTGCTCCAGCGCATCCAGATCAAACGGCTTTATTCTGCAGGCATGCTCCTCAGCGGGGCGGCGATGGTCATAATGATGGCACTGGGCAAACTGAACCTCGCTGGGATCGGCTTGGCCGGCTTCCTCATGGGGATGGCCTTTGGGCTGTTTTGGGCGAATCGTGATTTCCTGGCGCTCTCGAGCACGACGGACAAAACCCGCAACTACTATTACGGCCTGGAAACCTTTTTCTACACCAATACCTACGTGTTTGTTCCGGCGGCGATCGGCTGGTTTATCGAGGCAACCGGTCAACGTGGCTGGTTTGGTGGTGACCGCATCGTCGCCTACCGAATTTGCACCGGCGCGGTCTTTCTCCTAACCGTGGTCGCGTCGGTGATTGTTCATGGCGGCACCTTTCCCAATCCGCCCAAAACCCGATTTGTTTTCTTTCGGTATCATTGGCTTTGGAACAGGATGCAACTGCTGGCAATCCTGAAAGGGCTTATGCAAGGATACATCGTCACCGCGCCAGCGATGCTGATCATGCGGTTGGTGGGCCAGGAGGGAGCGCTCGGCACGCTCCAGGCCGTCGGAGGGGTGCTCTCGGCTTTGCTGCTGTACGTGATCGGCCGCGCAACACAACCGCGACACCGAATGGTGATTTTTACACTTGGCTTTAGCCTCTTCGTACTGGGTGGTTTAGTCAACGCAGTCCTCTTCAGCAAGTGGGGGGTGATCTTGTTTATGGTGTGCCTGCTGCTGGCCCGTCCGCTCCACGATATCGCCTATTTTCCCATCCAATTGCGGACGATCGAGATCGTCTCGGCCCTCGAGGGGCGGAACCAGTTTGCCTATATTTTTAACCAGGAATTTGGCTTCTATGCCGGGCGCCTGGCTGGTTGCGGCCTATTTCTCCTGCTGGCAAGGGAAATCTCCGACACGTTCGCGCTGCGCTACGCGTTGCTGATGATCGCCGTCGTGCAGATGCTCTCGGTTATCGCCGCCCGCAGAGTCCTGGCAGGTGGCGCGCAACTTCGCCGGGAGCAAACGCTCGCGGTTGAGGTCTCTGCATGAGCGCTGGCCACTGGCGGCCAGTGATCGTTTACTCTTCTCTGGAAATACCACGCGCAGGCTAATGTTGAAACAATGCTAGTGGCGTGAATCGAACGCCGACTACTGGAGGTCCCTTTACAGTCCGGTTCAAGTCCTGCAGTCACAACTCGCATTTGGACTATTGAACGAAGAAACGCTTATCCATATGAGAATCGATCCTCTGGTTCGCGACACGGCGCTAGCTTGCATCCCGAAAAATATGGGCCTGGCGGAGTCCCGGTCTCCACGTCCGGTGAACCGCCCGCGGATTGAGGTTACCCATGGGAACCAACCTCGCGGCTCGGGCCAGCCGACGGGCAGGATCGGATTTACGTTGATTGAGCTCCTGGTCGTCATCGCCATCATCGCCATCCTGGCGGCGATGGTCATGCCGGCGCTCTCGAAGGCCAAGGCCAAAGCTGCCGGGATCAGTTGCATGAACAACACCCGCCAATTGACGCTGGGCTGGCGGATTTACGCCGACGACTTCAATGATTACCTGCTCACGGAGGCCGATGGAGCCCCCTATTCTCCAAACCGGAACTGGTGCACAGGCGTACTCGATTTTAACGGGGGAAACGCTTCCAATTGGAACGTCAATCAGGACCTCTCGAAGAGTTTGCTTTGGCCTTACATCGGCAAGAACGCACGCCTGTTCAAGTGCCCTGCAGACCAGTCTTCGGTCCTCGTTAACAATCAGCGAGTCCCGCGGGTGCGCAGTATGTCCATGAGCCAGGTAATCGGCTCCAGCGGATGGCTTGACTACCCGGCTAATAATCCAAAAGCCTGGCGCCAGTACGGCAAGTTCAGCGAGATCGCAAAACCGACGAAAACGATTCTCCTGGTGGATGAGCACCCCGACAGCATTAATGACGCGGCGTTTGCGATCTGTTGCCGCAATAATCAGCCCGGAGACCCTCCCAGCGCGGCGCGCATCGTCGACTTTCCCGCCAGCTACCACAACGGGGCCTGCGGTTTTTCATTTACCGATGGCCACTCCGAGATCCATAAATGGATCGGCTCCAAGATTAAGGCCCCGGTTCGTTACGACGATAGCCTGCCGCTCAATGTTCCGGCGGGGGATTCCTGGATGGACGTCCAGTGGATGGCTGATAACGCGACCGTTCCCCAATAGACAGGCGCGGACAGTGTTCCTGAAGTCCATTTTCATTGTTCCGGCAGCCTGCCGTGTCAGGTGAAGGCAATTGGAATGGTCAAAGAGGAGGCCTCGATTTCAATCACTGAACGGTGTGTATGCGAGTGAACGTCCTGGCACAAAAGGTCAAAGCCAATAACCGGCATGCTGCCGTAAGAATTGCCCGTTCCTCTGGCATCGTTTTCCAGTGACTATCCCGGCATGAAGAACTATCGCTGGGTATTCGTGTGGTTGGCTGGGGCAGCTTTGCCCAAACATTAGAAAGCGGCAAACGGAAGGCGGAAATTGCGGTGCGCTGGGGAAAGTTGAAATGAAAAACCGTCGCGTAGAGCATGCGAAGGCGGCAACGGCGAAAGTCTGGTTTGGCGGTAATTTCCTGGCGGCGAAATTGACGCGCGACGAAAAAAAGGTCTTGCTGACGCTGAATGACCCGGCAGAGATTTTTGCCGGCTAGAAACTCGAAATTACTTTGATCTGACAAGAATCCACCGCGAACCGCACGGAATCTTCTCGGCGCGGTTCGTGGTTGAGTAATAAACAAAAAATGAAAAACAAAGTCTTTGCCATACCCGCTGTCTTCGCACTTTTCGCTACCATCACCTCGGCCGTCTTGGACCGACTACTGCACCATTCTGAAACGATCATCATTGAGGTACCAGTTTCAGGATGAACGACCGAAGGACCAGCCCCAGACCAAGGACTAAACCGCAACCCCACGATGCGGAATGTCGGTCGCATTGCCGAGGCCTTTAACATTTCGGTAACGGCACTCTTCAGCGCGCGTTGAGGTTCGATGAACGGTCCCAAGGCAATGCCTTGCATGTGATGAAACGGCGACACAGTGGCAGGTGTCACTCCGGTTTGCGACTTGAACTTTAGGAATCGGCAAGTATTATAAGGGTCGTAAATGACGCACGCATGCATTAAGACTTTAACCGATGCAGAACTGCTTGCTCGGCTGCGGGCCAGGGACACGCTCCGTTTTGAGAACATTGATTGGGTTGAGCTGGAGCGCCAGGTTGAACGGCTTGGTTTCGGCGACTCTTACATCGTTTCCTCATTGACGCCCCCAGGCCATCGCAGCTCAATGGTAAGCGTCAAGCCTGTGGCCAAACTGATATCGGCGAGACAGTAGGCGCACCCGCGTGCGCCCGCGTAGGCCTCACCGTCCACCACGTTCCTTTGAGCCTATAAAACTTTTGAGCGACTGGCGCGGGGCTACTGACTTGTTGCTGGAGGTCCGTCAGATTCAAGGCTCTCGGCACCGGGGATCCGGAATTGTCGACTATCGTCCCCAACCGGATGTTTCGCAACGATGGTGGCAAGCGTTTCCAGGACGTGACCACTTCGGGCGGGTTTGGCAACCTGCAGAAGGGGCATGGGGTCTCCTTTGCCGACATCGACAATGATGGCGACCAGGATATCTACGAGAACATGGGCGGGGCCGTGAGTGGTGATGTTTACCCCAATGTCCTGTACGAGAATCCGGGTCACGGCAATCACTGGATCACCCTCAAGCTGGAAGGCGTCCAGTCGAATCGGGCC
>DATGLT010000218.1:0-23167 GCA_035294005.1 Verrucomicrobiia bacterium | reverse complement strand
GCCGCCGGTTATCGCGTGGAAGTGAAGCTAAAACGGAACACCCGACAGTTGCTTGGGACAACCGCGGCTTGTTTGTTCGGTGCGATCCTCGCGGCGCATTGCGGTCAGGCTGTGAGCCCGCCGCAGACCTACGGCCCGGTGCCAACGGCAAGGCAACTCCGCTGGCATGAAATGGAGTTCTACGGTTTTGTCCATTTCACTGTAAACACCTTCACGGACAAGGAATGGGGTTACGGCGACGAAAGTGAATCGGTGTTTAACCCCACTGATTTCAACGCCGACCAGATCGCCGAAACCGCAAGGGACGCCGGCATGAAAGGCCTCATCCTGACGGCAAAGCATCACGATGGTTTTTGTCTTTGGCCAAGCAGATACACCGAGCACTCGGTTAAGAATAGCCCGTGGCGCAATGGCAAAGGCGACGTCGTCCGCGAGCTTTCTCTGGCGTGCCGGCGTCATGGATTGCGTTTCGGCGTCTATCTTTCTCCTTGGGACCGTAATCGCAAAGACTACGCGACGGCTGATTACATTACGTATTATCGCTGCCAATTGCGCGAACTGCTCACACAATATGGCGACATCTTCACGGTGTGGTTCGACGGCGCCAACGGGGGTGAAGGGTTCTATGGCGGCGCGCGGGAAACGCGGAAAATTGATGCCAGGACCTATTACGATTGGGACAACACGCGGCGCCTTGTGCGCGAACTTATGCCAATGGCGGTGATGTTCAGTGACGCCGGACCCGATTTCCGCTGGGTCGGAAACGAAAATGGAATTGCGGGCGACCCGTGCTGGGCCACGTTGAATTCCGCCGGCCGGTATCCCGGCGGTCCCAGCGAAGGCCTCACGACGGGCGAACGGCCGGGCTCGGATTGGATCCCCGCCGAGTGCGACGTTTCGATTAGGCCGGGATGGTTTTATCATCCCGCCGAAGACGCACGTGTTAAAACGCCCGCCCAGTTGCTCGATATCTTCTACAAGTCGGTCGGTCGCGGCGCCTGTCTGAACCTGAATATTCCACCGGATCGTCGTGGTCAGATTCACGGCGACGATGTGGCTTCGTTACGGGAGTTTCACCGGATCCTGCAAGCGACATTTTCCCGGAACCTGGCCGAAGGGGCGCGGTTGGTCGCCGGCAACACCCGGGGCCAGAACAACCAGTTTGGGCCTAAAAACCTCCTCGCATCGAGATCGGATCGGTATTGGTCAACCGATGATTCTGTCACGACACCGGAGTTGGTGTTGGAATTCAAAAACCCGGTGACCTTCAACGTTGTGAGCCTTCGCGAGTACCTGCCGTTAGGACAAAGGATTGAGGGGTTTGCCCTGGATCGTTGGGAAAATGGGGGCTGGGTCCAAATGGCAAAGGGAACCAGTGTCGGCAATCACAGGCTGCTTCGCCTTGAGGCTGTCACGAGTGAAAAGGTTCGTTTGCGAATCACTCAGGCCCCGGTCTGTCCGGCATTGTCTGAGCTCGGCTTGTTTATGGAGCCGAATTTCTCCCGATAGTCCGCAGGCGCCGCTCCGGCATTTTTGACGGTCTGCTTCCTTTAGCTCCGCATGGAGTCCCAGTGGGGCTACGGCGCCGTTCTCCAGGGGTCGTAGATGGGTTGGTAGTCTTTGTGCCAGATAACGGTTTTGAGTTTTTGGAGCGGCAGTTTGGCTGAGTGGCCGTCAGTGAAGCCCATATTGATTGCGCTTGGGAGAGTTTTGCCCTGCGCCGCTTTTGCGTTTGGGACAAACGAGTGGCGGGCAATGGAAATTCTGCCGAGGCTTGAGTTCACATCTCCCAGGAACAAGTCCTGCGGCGGGAGGTCGGAAGCCAGCGGCCAGGTGTCAGGCCAAATCGAGTCCATAAAAAACGGGGTCAGGGCAGGCTGGCTGATCGCGCTGTCTTTTTGGAAAAATTTCGGCATATCCGTCATGCCAATCCAAGTGGAGATCCCGTTATTGGCCACCTCGTAATAGTACATCCAACCGTTGATGGCATAACTGCCGGTATTGGTCGTGTTGAATTTGTCGAGCGACCAAAACCATGGGGCTGAAGCCGTGCCCGCAGTGGGGTCAGTGGGATGGGGCGGGCGCGTTGCGGCTACCGGGCAAAGCCGGATGGCATCCACTCTGGCCTGGTAATCGATGAGCGTGCGCATCCAGAGGGTGTCGGTGATTGTATACTCGATCGAGCGGCCGGTATCCTGTTGGTACATGATCGCCGCGGTGGTGAGTTGCCGCAGGTTGCTGATGCATTTGATCTGCTGGGCCTTTTCTTTTGCTTTGGTTAAAGCCGGCAGCAACATCGCCGCGAGAATGGCGATAATCGCAATCACGACCAGCAGTTCGATCAAGGTAAAGCCGAGTGACTTTTGCCGATGCACACCGATTGGACTCAGGCGGACAGCAACATGAGCCGGCTGCTCAAAGGGAGGCGAGTTCATTTGTGCCAAAAACGTTAATCGGGGACGTCGTTAATCTGGACCCTTTCTCGCGCGTAGTCAAAACTAGTATTGGCCTTCCTTTCGGACCCGTCCTATGTTTTGCCCTTACGCGTTATGTCGCTGGACTCGTTGGTTGAACAGGGCGCGGACATGTTTGCAAAATGTTTCGGCCACGCTCCGCGGTGGAAGGTTGCCGCGCCGGGCCGCGTCAATTTGATCGGGGAGCATACCGATTACAACGATGGTTTTGTGCTGCCCATGGCCATCGATCGATACACGTTCATGGCGGCAGACCGCAATACCCGGCGTGAAGTCACCTTGCACAGCGTCACCACCGGGGAGACCGCCAGCTTCAGTCTCCGGACGCGGGTGCAGCCCGGCCAGCCCGCTTGGTCAAATTACGTGCGCGGAGTGGTGGCCGGGTTTCAGGAACGCGGCTTGAAGCTCGCGGGGTTCGATGGGGTGATCGATTCCTCGGTCCCGTTTGGAGGCGGCGTTTCGAGCAGCGCCGCCCTTGAAGTTGCCGCCGCAACGCTCATTGAGGCCATGTCCGGGCAAATCCTCGACCCGATTGAAAAGGCCCTGCTGTGCCAGCAAGCCGAGCACAAATTCGCAGGCGTCCCTTGCGGGATCATGGACCAGTTCACCTCGGTCCTGGCACGGGAAGATCACGCGCTACTTTTGGATTGCCGATCCAGGACCGCCACGCCCGTTCGCATGAACGATCCTTTGGTCACGGTGCTTGTCGTTAATTCCAACGTCCGGCACAAGCTTGTCGACGGCGTCTATGCGAGCCGCCGCAAACAGTGTGAAGCGGCGGCTCGAGCCCTGAACGTCCCCGCTTTGCGCGACGCCACCATGAAAGACCTCGAGGCAGCCCGCTCCTCTTTGACCGAGGCGGTGTTTAAACGCGCGCGCCATGTGATCACTGAAAATGAACGGACCCTTCAAGCCGCCCAGGCCATTCAGGCGCGTGACTGGCCTGAGGTGGGTCAACTGATGTACAAGAGCCATGCTTCCCTTCGCGACGACTACGAGGTCAGCTGCCCCGAGTTGGATGCCATTGTCGAGATTGCCCGGGCGATTCCCCTTGCTGCCGGTATGATTGGGTGCCGCATGACCGGAGCCGGGTTCGGCGGGTGCGCCGTCTGCCTCGTTCGCACCGAGCATGTCAAAACCATCGCCCGCAAGTTCGAAGAAGGGTATGAGGTTCGAACCGGCAACGTGCCCGCCATCTTTTCTTCGCGACCGGCGGGCGGCGCCCGCATTCTCGCCTGACCGTTATGGGGGGCGTGGCTTGGGCCGCGCTTACTGGCGTAACCCGCGCTGGGTTCTTGACGTCTCCATCAAAAGCAACCAGTATCACCGCATTCCGAGACCTAATTATGACCAAAAGAACTACTCTACTTATCCTGGCCTTGGCGGGCGCTGCAGGAACTCTGCTGGCCGATGACAAATGGGATATTTCAAAAATCGACACCACCAAGCTTCCGGCAGCGGCTTCCACCCAGGGGGTGACTTTCGAGAAGGATATCAAGCCGCTCTTCGAGGCGTCCTGCGTCCGGTGTCACGGCTCGCAGCGTCCGAAAGCGGATCTGCGGCTGGATAATCTTCAGGCCATCCTCAAAGGCGGTGAAGACGGCAAAGTTGTGGTGCCGGGAGACAGCAAAAAGAGTCTTTTAGTAGCCGCTGTGGCCCGAGTGAATGACGATGTGGCGATGCCGCCTAAGTTTCGTCCACGCCGCGGGGGTCCCGGCGGTCCCGGCGGCGGTCCTGGCGGTCCACCCCCGGGTGACCACAATTCACCGGGCGGTCCAGGCGCCGGTCCCGGAGGCCCTGCCGGACCTGGTGGCCCTGGTGGTCCCGGCGGTCCGGGCCGTGGGGGTCCGCCTCCCAAGCCATTGACCCCCGAACAGGTCGGCTTGGTGCGTGCCTGGATTGATCAAGGCGCCAAGTAGATTTGCTATACTCGCAGAACAGCGGCGGGAAGGTGTTTCAAACCTCTCGCCGCTGCTGCTTTTAGAAGAGGGAACGCCGTTGGCGTTGGCGTTGCGCGCGTGGTTACTTTTTTACCTCGGCTTTGACGCGATGGTAAATGTCGAGGCTCGGCTTTTGGCCGTCGCGCTGCTTATCGAAGTTGGCGGCCGTGGTCCAGTCATCGCCTTCGAGGATGTAAATAGACTCATATACATCATCGACGTCATCCAGGTTCGAGGGGGAACTGCCGCCCCGGATGTGTGAAAATTTGGCGGCACTGAACGGGCCGAGCTTTTCCAGCTTGAAATCTCCCTCTGCATAAATCACGACGCTGCCGTCGGAGGTCAGAATTTGGAAGACAAACTTGTCCTTCTTGATTTCAATGGTTTGAGTGATGTTTTGCCCCTGATCGTTCACCTTTTTCAGAGACCATTTTCCGGCGAGGTTTTCGAGATCATCCGCGACGGCCAATGGCGCGCAGTAACAGGCGGCCAGACAGAGACTGACCCATAGTCTTTTCATAGTGGTTATTTTGTTGGTTTCGGGAATAGGTTGGCGCGGTTTGTTATGGAGTCAAGCACCGGCTGGAGTTTAGAGATTTTTAACAATCTCTGGAAACTCACTTAAGGGCGCCGATCTGAAACGCCAGCGCGGAGCGTTGCACCAGGTATTCGTAGCGTGTGTTCGCGAAGGCGATCTCGGCAGATACCAGGTTTAGCTCGGCCTGGTTGAACTCAACGATGGAACTGATGCCCTGTTTGTATCGAGCCTGGGCCAAATCGTAGGACTGCCTGGCATTTTCGAGGAGCTGGCCCGTGATACTATAACGCTCATAAGCGTTTTGCGCGTTGAGCACGCTGATTCGAACATCGCGAATAACCGTGTCCTCGAGATCTCGCAACTGTTCCTGGTCCGCTTGCGCCTGGAGTTGGGCCGCTTCCCTGCGGGCCGAGTAATAGCCGCCGGCAAACAGCGGCATGGACATGACTAAACCGGCCGCGGTGTAGCTTTCGGGCAATTGAGGATCGCGCACGGGAACGACTCCGGCGCTGGCAACCGCGGAAATCGTCGGATAACTCATGGCGCTCTCGGCTTTGGCGAATTTGGCCGCGGCCTGTCCCTGGGCGCGCAAGCTGAGCAGGTCGGGCCTTGAGCTCAGCGCTAACCTGACGTAATCGGATTGGTTGGTGGAGATGGCCGGGGGCAACGACTCCTCGGCCAGGGTATAGGTGACGGGATTGGTCCCGCCCATGAGTGTGCTCAGCTGCGTGAAGGCCGAGGCGAGATCATTTTGGGCTTTGCTGAGCAGCAAGCGCGCGTCTTCGAGATTGACCCGGGCGAAACTGACATCCAGTTCAGAGCGCAATTTGACTCTGGCCAGTTCGCCGGCCTGTTGCAGGAACAGTTCGCGATTAGTAATGGTTTGAGCGGCGACGCGGGTAACGGATTGCGCCTGCAAGGCGGCAAAGAATGCTTCGTCGACGGATAGCAGGATCTGTTCACGGGTGGCCTGCGCATCGTTGGCGGCGGCCTCGGCCTGGAGCCGAGCGCTGCCGGCGAGGTTTGCCGTGCGCCCGAAATCGGTGATGAGCTGGCTAATCATCAGCCCCTCGGCATTGCGGTCGAAAATCGCGGGGTTGTTCAACGCACCCAAGGCCGCGAGCCTCGTATTATTGCCAGCAGTCCCCACCGCGACCGCATTGGCGGAAAGATTGGGAAAAAAACCGGCTCGTGCTTCCCTGTAATTCTGGCCGGCGATCAGTGCCTTCAAATCGCCTACGTGGATGCGGGGGTGATTGCGCAAGGCTTCGGCGCGGGCCTGTTGCAGTGTTAACTCAGGTGGTTCGGCGTTGGCGCAAACGGCCATGAGAGCCATCAAGGCTGCGGCTCCCCAGAGTTTTAATAAGGTATTTCTCGCCCCGCGCATTTTAGTGTGTGACCTGAAGGCCGGGATTTCCGGGGGATGCAGGTGGACTCGCGCCGGATTCGGCTCGTTTGTAGATCAGGTAGTAAGCGCAAGGCACGATGAAGACCGTCAAAATGACCGAGACGGCCAGCCCGCCGATGATGGCGCGAGCCAGGGGCGCGTAGGCCTCGCTGCCTGCTCCCATTTTTGCCGCCATGGGCAGCAGCCCGATGAGCGTCGCCAGCGAGGTCATCAGAACCGGTCGCAGACGCACCCTGCACGCCATTGAGACGGCTTCGCGCAGCGGCCTGCCCTCTTCGCGCAAGCGGTTGGTAAATTCGACAATCAGGATGCTGTTGGACACCACGATGCCGACCATCATCACCACGCCCATCAACGACATCACGTTAAGTGTCGTGCCCGTGGCGAACAGGATGACGAGCACCCCGGTCAGCCCGGTCGGAACCGCGAGCAATATCAGGAATGGATCGACGAACGATTTGAACTGCGCCACCAGGATCAGGTAAACGAGAACCGTCGAGAGCAGCAGTCCCAGGCCGAAGCTCTTGAACGACGCGGTCATGGCCTGCACAGACCCGCGCACCGTCAGGACAGTGTTGACCCGGACATTGGCCTGCTCGGCCTCCTTTCGCAGTTCCGAAGTCTTCTCATCGACGATGCGTTGGACAGCCCGTTGGATCTGGCTCAGGTCTTCCCCGGTGGGAGCGACGTAAATGTCGATGGCGCGCCGGATCTGGTAATGGTCAACTTCGGTCGGGGCCAGGATGTGCGAAACCCGCACGACCGAATCCAGCCGCGTGGGCCGCCGCAGATGAGCGGCGCGCAACGGCATGCTGCCCAGTGAAGAAAGGTTCTTAACGTAGTCCTCGGGATACTGGACTGTTAGCAGGTAATTGTTTCCGGTTTTCGGATCGATCCAGTAACTGGGCGCAATCATGCCGTTGGAGGTCAGCGCAGTGATGAGGCTGTCCGCCACCTCTTCGGTGCTCAGCCCTAATTCGCTGGCCCGCTCGCGGTCAATGTCGATTTTGAGTGCTGGGTAATCGACGTCCTGCGGGATGAGCACGTCGCTGACGTTTGGCAGGCCGCGGATTTGATTGGCAATCTGGCTGGCCAACGCATGGGCGGCTTTGAGGTCGGTGCCGCTGACCTGGATATCCAGAGGCGCGGGCATGCCCTGGTTGAGAATGGCATCGACCAAACCGCCCGTTTGGAAATAGGCGCTGACCTCGGGCAGTTCGGCGCGAAGCCGGCTGCGGACTAGGCTCATGTAAGCGAAGCTGCTTAACCGGTGATCTTCGTTGAGGCCCACCTGCACCGTGGCGGTGCTCGGACACGAATTCGGATTGAGAATCGAATTGAACCCTGGGGTGGTCCCGATGTTGGAAACAATGATCTTGAGATCGCTCTTGGGAACAACCTCGCGGATGATGTCCTCAACCTTGCCGACCAGCTTGTCGGTCAATTCGAGACGCGTGCCGGAGGGAGTTTTAACGCTCAAAACGAATTGAGCGGGATCGGTGCGGGGGAAATAGGCTTTTCCAATTGAAGGGTACAGGGCCAGGCTCAGAACGAACACCCCTGTGATGCCAAGTACAGTGGTAAGGGGACGAACGAGGGCCAGGTTGAGGACCTTTTCATAACGATCGAGCAAAGCGTGAAACCTGGAATTGAACCAGCCGGTGGCTCGCTGGCCCCAGTTGGCTTTTGGGGTTGCGTGGACGGGCGCTTCGGACCTTGTGGCGGCGGGGGTCGGGTGCGTGTGCGGGTTTCGAATGAGTTTGGCGCAAAAAAGCGGCACCACGGACATGGCGACAAAATACGAGGCGAACAAGGACAGCACGACGGCCAGGGCCAGCGCGGTGAAAAGGAATTTACTGACGCCGTATAGGAATGTCACCGGGAAGAACACCACAACGGTGGTCAATGTTGCTGCCAGCACTGGCAGGGCCACTTCCTGGCCGCCCTTTTCTGCGGCAACCTCAGGCGACTCGCCCAGTTCGAGGTGGCGAAAAATGTTTTCAAGCACAACGACGGAATTGTCGATGAGTCGCGAAAAGGCCAGCGCCAGTCCGCCCAGGATCATGGCGTTGACGGTGCTGCCGCCCAGGCCAAGGGCAATGAAAGCGGCCAGGGCCGAGAGCGGGATGGAGAGAAACACGGCCAGGGTGGCGCGCATGCTGCCCAGGAAGATCAGGATCATAAGCCCAGTCAGAACCAGGCCGATCGCCCCTTCATGAATGAGCGTTTCGATAGCGGTACGGACGAACACCGACTGGTCAAAGACAACCTGCGTAATCAATTGTTTGGGCACTCCGAGCAAGTTGCTGACGACGCGTTTAACTCCGTTGACAACAGCAATGGTGTTGGCGTCGCCGCCCTGTTTCAGCACCGGCACGTACACCGATGGCTGGCTGTTGATGCGGACCTTGTTGTATTGGATTTGCGAGGCGTCTCTCGCATGGCCGACATCCGCTACGAGCACGGAGGCCTCGCCCACTGTTTTAAGCGGCACCCGGTCAATGTCCTTCATGTCATTGATCTGGTTATTGGCGTAAATGTTGTAGTCAAACGGCCCGAGTTTGACGTCGCCCGCGGGCAGAATCAGGTTGGCTTCATTGACCGTTCGCACCACGTCCATGACGCTCAGGTTGTGGGCTTCGAGCTTGAGCGGATCCACATAGACCATGATTTGCCGGTACTTGCCTCCGAAGGCGGGGGGGACTGAAGCCCCGGGAATACCCGCCATTTGATTGCGAACGTCGAACTGGCCGTAATCGCGGAGCTTGGCTTCGGTCAATCCTTCGCCTTTCAAAGTAACCAGGCACACCGGCAAGCTTGAAGCGTCGAACTTCATCACGATCGGCGGCAGCGTCCCTTTCGGCAGATAGCGCAAACTGGCCATCGCGAGATTGGCGATGCTGGTCACGTCCGAATCAGGGTTTGAACCGGGCTGGAAATAGACCTTGATCAAGCTCACTCCGGTCAGCGAGCGCGATTCCATGTGGTCAATCCCCGAACCCAGAGTGAACATGCGTTCGAACTGGCCGGTAATGTCGTTTTCGATTTGCTCCGGGGGCATTCCGGAAAAGAAGGTCGCGACAACGACCACCGGGATGTTGATGGGTGGAAACAAATCGACCGGCATTCGCACCAGGCTTGTGACGCCCACGACGCATACGATGAGGCACACGACGACGATGAGATAAGGATAGCGGATGGAGAAACGCGACATGGAACAGGGAAGGAGCTAGCCAGATTTCTGACCGGTTTCGCGCCGGACCGCGGTTTTCAATTTGTCCACGGAAAAATCCGGCGATCGACAAAGGTCGATCAGGGCGCGTTCGCGATCGAGCAGGCGTGCCGCTACGGCGGGGATTTGTGGAACAATGTCCAGGGGCACGGACTGCACACCGTGCAAGTCCCCGTGGAGCAAGTCTCCCGATTCAATCTTAAGGCCGCCGACATGGACGGGTTCGCCAAAGGCCACGATATGAACATAGGCATGCGAGACGGCCAAACCATGGGCAAAGCAGTAAAATTGCTGCTTTTGAGCTTCAGGAAGGTCACGGACAGAGCCGTTGGTAACGACGCCCACGCATCCCAGTGCTTTGAGAATATGCATGTGCACGGCGCCCACGAGCGAGCCCAGCCCAGGCTTTTTGCTGGCGTCTTCAACCACTGCAACCCGCGGTTCCGGCAAGCTCAGGATATAGTCCCACCAGTCGACGCGATCGGAGTACGCTCCATCGGCCATCGGCGGAGATGAGCCGCGGATTTTAATCGTTGCCGCATAGCCGACCATGGACTGTTCGGAGGAGACCAGGCACCGGACATTTTGATTCGTAAAGCCCTCGTTGCGGAGCCGCTCCCTGAAGGTCTCGATCGCATTGGCCAGGGCGCTGGCGTCCAGCGCCCTTAAGGCCCGGAGTTCTTCGTTGGTCAGCGGTCGATTCATTGTTGTGCCAGAGGTCCAACCAGCTTCGGTTCCACCGTTTGGCCGGGCCGCACCTTGCCGCGCGCGCCAATGACGACGAGGTCGCCTTCTTTTAAACCCTCCAGCACTTCGCACTTTTCAGGGGTTTCGAGCCCCAAAGCGATTTGGCGCTGCTCAACCTGGTTTTGGCTGTTGAGAACATAAGCGCTGGGGGGCTTTTCAAAGCTGACGGCCTCGATGGGGACCGAGAGGGCCTGGGTACGTTTTTGCACTTTTAGAAGGACTTGAGCGTACATGCCGGGCACGAGTTCGAGCTCGGGGTTATCGACTTCGATTTCTGTGATCATCGTGCGCGTGTCATCATCGATTTTGTCGGCGTTGCGCCGAATCACACCAGTAAAGGTTTTATTGCCGAGGGATTCGACGCGCACATCGACCTTATCGCCGAGGTGGATATCTTTGACGTAAGCCACCGACACGGGGAAATCGAGACGGAGGTGGTAATTATCGGATAAACGCACCAGTGGCTTGGATTGCGTATCCGAACTGGTGCCGGACTGAATCAGAGAGCCTGGGTCGGCGTATCGGCGAGTGATGACGCCGCTGAAAGGCGCTGTAATTTTTGTGTATGCGAGCAGTGTTTCGTACCGGGACCGGTCGGCTTGTGCGGCGTCCAGGGCAGCCTTGCCGGTGCTGTCTTTGGCTTCGGCGGCGTCCAATTCCTGCTGGGCGACCAGGTTCGGATGGTCCTTTTCGACGGCCATGAGGCGCGTGTAGACCAGGTGGGCATCCTTGTAATCAGCCTCGGCGCGTTTTTCGGCGGCAACTGCGTGTGTGTGCTCGGCAATTAGTTCGGGCATTTCCAGCGTCGCGATCAATTGGCCGGCTGTTACGCGGTCACCCATGTCGACGTTTATTTTGTCGACGTAGCCGGAAACCTTCGCATGGAGCTCGACCTCGAGGTAAGGCCTGAATTCGGCGGGAATAGGCACTTCGTTAAACAGATCTTCGCGGCCGACTTTGGCAACAGCAACGGTTTCGGCAGGGGGTGCGGCGCCCGTTGCGGGAGGCGGGGAATTGGCCCGCACACGCAGGCCCACGGCAAGGGAAATGGAGGCCAAACCAACGGCGAATGCAAACAGCCAGGCCAGGCGGCGGGTGGGCCTGCGCGGCCGCGTACTCTGGGTGATGGCTCCTGAGGCTCCGTTGCCGCTCGAAGAATCCTGGCCCTGCCCAATGGCGTCGGCATTAGCTGGGACCGGGGTATCAGCGGCCATGGTGATTGGTTTTGTGATTGCTCATGAATGGGAGTTCCACGCGGAAGCGGCTGCCGGCTCCGGGGCTGGAGGTGACTTTCACGGAGCCTTCGTGGGCGGCGCAAATCGACCGGACGATGGATAAACCCAGGCCGGCGCCGCCTTCGCGCGACCGGGCCTGGTCGACTCGGAAAAAGCGATCAAACACTCGGGGCAAGGCCTCCTGGGGAATGCCAATGCCGCTGTCAATCACTTCGAGGAAAGCGGTTTGATTTTCGTGACCTGCGCGCAACGAGATCTCGCCCCCGGGCGGGGTGTATTTAATGGCATTGTCCAGGAGGTTCACGACGACCTGCTTGAGTCGCGCGCGGTCTCCTTCGACCCACACCCCCATGGCTATGTCACAACTGACCTTGACCCCTTTGTCTTCGGCAAGCAGCGACATCTGGTCTGCTGTCGCGGTGACCAATTGAGAAAAATCCAGCGGAACGCGCTCTGACGCTGCTTCTCCCGCGTCGAGGCGAGATATAGCGAACAAGCCATCGACAATGTGGGCCAGGCGATCGACTTCCTCGAGGGCGCTGCCGACCCGTTCGCGCCATTCATCGGTGAATTGGGCCTGGCGCACCAGGGTCTCAAGTTCGCCGCGCAAAACCGTCAACGGCGTTCTGAGTTCGTGGGACGCATCGGCCACAAACTGCCGTGAATGCTGAAACGCATTATCTAACCGCTCGATCATGCGGTTCAAGGCAACTGAAAGGCGCTCCAATTCGTCCCCGGTCTGGGCGACCGGCAAACGCTGGCTTAAACTCTGGGAGCTGATTCTCTCGGCGGTGGCGGTGATTTGCGCGACCGGCAAAAGCGCCCGTTTGACCAGGACGTAGCCGCCGCCCAGAGCCACACCCAGCAGGGCGGGAAGCATCGTGGCCAGGAAAAGCACCCATTTCTTGAGGTCGGCCTGGACGCCGTCCATCGGTGCGCCGGTCTCGATCAGGAAGCTGCGGCCGCCTGCCAACTGCAGCCAATGAGAAACAATCAACATTTTGCGGCCTCCCAGCAGAACCACTTCCCGCCTTCCCTCCGGTTGAGCGGGCCACTCGGGTGGGGGAATGGTGGCCGGTTCAAAACTTTGGCTCGTAGGCGCAGGCGAGAGGTAAAGGCGCACCCCGCCTTTTTGGGTGACCCGCACAAACCGGTCGTTTAGTGCGGGAGCGTAGCGCACGTCGACTTCCGGCCCGATCTGCGAAACGGAGTTCTTTTCGACTTCGTCGCGGATCAACTCGCTGATCTGGCGCGCGCGCCGGAGCTGATTTTCAGCCAGAGCCCCGACGAGCGATTTTTGCAGGGCAATATAAGTTGCGGCGGCCAAAAGGGTAAAGCAGCCGGTCAACACGAGGGCGTACCAGCCAATCAGTTGGAATTTGAGCGAGCGCCGATTCATGAGTCAGCGCCGTCCTCCAGGACATAACCCACGCCGCGGACGGTTCGGATCAATTTGACCGGGTAGGGCTCATCGACCTTGGTTCGCAGGTGCTTGACGTAGACGTCCACGATGTTGGTCAGATTTTCGAAACTTTCATCCCAGACGTGTTCCACAATCATGGTGCGGGAGAGAACGCGGCCGGCATTTGCGGCGAGGTATTCAAGCAGCGCGTACTCTTTGGACGTCAGTTCAATTCGTTTTCCAGCTCTGCGGACCTGCCTGGTCAAACGGTCGATCTCGAGGTCGGACACCCGGAGCTCGTGCATTTTTTGAGAGGGCGGCCGCCTCAACAAAGCTTTAACTCGCACCAGCAGCTCGGCGAACGCAAACGGTTTGGTCAGGTAGTCATCCGCTCCGGCTTCGAAATTCTCGACTTTGTCATTGGTGGCATCGCGCGCCGTGAGGACGAGAACCGCCGCTGTGCTGCCTTGCCTGCGAAGTTTCCTCAGCACTTCCGTGCCGCTCAACCCGGGCAGCACCAGGTCCAGAATGATCAAGTCGTATTCCGTGCCCGAGGCCATGTGCCAGCCCATCGCGCCATCCTGCGCCACGTCGACTGCGAATCCTTCTGCTCGGAGTCCCCGGGCAAGAAAGTCGGCGAGTTTTCTTTCGTCTTCGACTACCAGCAGCCGCATATCAGCTGTTCATGTGACGCAGGCAGCTTACCCGGCCTTTATTAAACTGCGGTTAACCACACATTAAATTCCATTCAGAATAAAGCGCTTTTCCCATTTCGTCTTGTGCGTCAATTCTTCACCAACGAAAGTAAGTCATCCGTGAGCCGCCGGCTTGGGCAGCTACGGATTTGTACACATTTTTACAACCCTGGCATGAAATCGATTCTTCGTTCCCTCAGCGCGGCGGTTCTCCTGGCCGCCGGCGCCTGTTCCACGCCTCCTCAACCCACGGTTCTTTCCGCGGTAGGCCCCGCGCCCCAGGTCGCGTCCAATCCCGATAAAAGCGGTTATCTCCTGGTGTATTCCGCCTGGAGCAACTTTGTCGACCCGGGTTCAACTGCTCATCACAGTCGCTATACGATCACCTCCGATGACGGACAGTTTACGCGCGAGGTCATCAATCACCGGGACCGCTTTGACGAGGGACCCCTGCTGCTGGCTCTTGCTCCGGGTTCCTACCACGTGCGGGCCCGTTCCTCTCATTTTGGCAGGGTCACAGTTCCGATAGTCATCCAGGCGAGCCAAACGACTTGCGTCTACTTGGACGGCTCTGCTCATCCCTCAACGGATGTTTCGCAAAATAGCGCCGTGAAACTTCCCGACGGTGAAATCGTTGGTTGGTCCAGCACTTCACAGCACCCGACTGGGCCTTGAGAAGCGGTTCCGGGTAGCAACCGGCCGTAGCAGCAAACCAGCGGGGGTTACTCCTTGAGCGACTCACGATTTTTGGCTCCCGAAAGCTTTACTTCCGAGGGCCAGCCTGCTTGACTTCGCGGCCATGATTTTCCGACACAACCTAAAAATCGCCGCCTTTTCTATCCTGAGCGTCGTGGTGTTTTGTGCGCATGCTCAGCCACTGCCCAAGGTCCAGTTGCAGCCACTCTTTCCTCGGTTGTCGCTCCAGCGAACGCTGTGGATGAGTGAAGCCCCCGATGGATCGGGCCGTCTGTTTATCGTTGAGCAGGCCGGGCGCATTCTTGTTGTCAACAAACACGGCGACGGCGGGGACGCAAAGGAGTTCTTTAATATTGTCGATCGAAAGCCCTTCGTGGACAACGAGGAAGGCTTGCTCAGCCTGGCTTTCCACCCGGGTTTCAACACGAATCGGCTTTTTTACGTCTATTACAATCAACAAAACGAGGGACAGCATTCGCCGTTTCCGAGGCGCAGCGTTATCAGTGAATTCAGGGTTTCCTCCGAAGACCCCAACCGCGCGGATTTGCACAGCGAACGCGTGCTCCTGGAGGTCCCGCAGCCGTTTGGAAATCATAAGGGCGGTCAGATCACTTTCGGTCCGGACGGGTATCTTTACATAGCATTGGGCGATGGCGGTCTGGGTTGCGACCCATTCGGCAACGGGCAAAACACGTCGACGTTACTCGCGAAGATCCTGCGGATTGATGTCAATTCGAGAAGCGAAGTACAGGTCGGGCCGGCCAAACATACCCTGGCTTACGGGATACCGACGGACAATCCCTTCGTTTCGGAGCCGGATATGGGAGGTTTAGGCGCGCGCAAGGAAATCTGGGCCTATGGTCTGCGGAACGTGTGGCGATACAGCTTCGACCGTTTCTCCGGGGAGTTGTGGGCGGGTGACGTCGGGCAGGACCTGTGGGAGGAAGTGGACTTGATTACCAAGGGCGGCAACTACGGGTGGAGCGTTCGGGAAGGATTTCACCACTTCAAGCCTGGACCGGAGGGCGCCCGGTACAACGATCCGGTTCTCGAGTATCCGCACCGGCCGGATTTGCTCAGCAACTCGAGGTTTCCAAAGCATTCCACAGGGCTCTGTGTAATAGGCGGATACGTTTATCACGGCAAAAGGTATCCTTCTCTGCAGGGCGTTTACATTTACGGGGATTACAACCTGGGCACAATTTGGGGCCTGCGCCACAAAGATGGCAAAGTAGCCGAGTACGGGACTTTACTCGAGCAACCAAAGAACATTTCAAGTTTCTCCGAAGACGCGGAGGGTGAGCTGTACGTGCTGGCGCTGGATTCAGGGGTTTTTGCCCTGACAACGGCCCCTTGACAATGGGGCGGAGAGGGATTTTTTGGCCGGAATCGGTAAGTGGGGCTTATTTGTGCTTGAGGCCCCGGAGACTTTCTGTAGTATCACGCCGTGCCTGAATTGTTAGCAGTCAGAAGCTGTCTTTTGGGTGGCCCGAAAACCCTTCAATGACGACTTCTGCCGCGATCCTAAACGGTCCCCCCTTCGCATTTGAGCCGGCAGCCCCTCGGCGGAAGGGGACCCTTCTGATCGTTGATGATGAGGATGGGCCGCGGCAGTCGCTCAGGGTTATTTTCAAGGACGACTACAATGTATTAATGGCCGGAGATGGTCCGTCGGCCATCAGCCTGGCCCAAACCCACAAGATCGATGTCGCCGTGCTGGACATCCGGATGGCCGGCATGTCGGGCATTGAAGTGCTGGAGCGGTTAAAATTCGTCGATTCAACGATTGAGGTCGTCATGATGACGGCCTTCGAAACCACGGATACCATTCGCCAGGCTCTGCGTCTGCGGGCTTGTGATTACATCAACAAGCCGTTCGATATTTCTACCATGCGGGCCGCGGTTGCCAACGCGATGCAGCGCCGCACCCTCGAGGGCGAGATCCACAATAACGCCGAGAAGCTCAGCGAGTTGCTCAACGAGCTTCAAAACCAGAAGCTCGAAGAGCAAATGGCCCATACGCGAGGCGAAATCTACGCCAGCATTATTCACGACATCAATGGGCCGCTGACGGTTATCTCCGGGTTTGTTCAGCTGCTCAATCAACGGATTGGAAGCGCCTCCCGCCTGGAGTACGATGACCTCGAATTCGTCAAGGACCGTCTAAAGACCATCACTCGCCAGGTGACGAATTGCATCGAGATCTCGAGGCGATACCTGGGGTTTTTGCGCCGCAATTCCGACGAAGGCCCGCGGGTCGGCGTGAACCAGCTGTTCACGGATGTCAGCCACCTTGCTCGCGTCCACCCCAGCCGCCTGAACCACCAGTTGACCATTCAACCGCTTGCCGAAGATAGGGCGGTGCGCATGAATGGAACCGATCTCATCCAGGTGCTGGTCAACCTGACCGTTAACGCCTTTCAATGCTGCGCGCATCAGCATTCCGTTCATATCGAATCCGAAATCCTCCCAGGACCGCTGGACCTGTCTCTTTTTAAGGATGGCCCCCGCGAACGGCTTCTGAACGTTGAAAGCTTTGACAACACCCCGCCTCTGTTGAGGATCTCCGTGCGGGATACCGGCTCGGGTATTCCACAGGAAATTTTGCCTAAAATCTTTCAACCTTACTTTTCGACAAAAGGCGCCCGGCAGGGTACCGGCCTGGGGCTTAACATCGTTCAGCGCCTGGTTAAAGAAGCGCGAGGAGCCCTGCACGTCCGCACAGAAGTGGGGCAGGGCACTACGTTTACGCTTTATCTGGCGGCGCTCCCTTTGCCGTCCCCGGCCAACAATTCTCATTGATCATGCGCCTGGCGTCCATGGACGCCTCGGCCTCGGCGCCATATTCAAACCCTGGCCTCGAAAGCAATTTCCGAGAGAAGGCTCACCTGGCCCGCTCCGGTTCCTGGCCAGCGAGCTTATTCGACCCGTTTCTGGGCCGATGTTTTTTCCTGAAGCCGAGTATAAATTTCCAGGCCGACCTTGCGAGAGGTCGGAATTACATAGGAACTGCGCTCGGCAAAAAGAAACGCTCCAGCTTCAGGCATTTCGGCCAGCGAAAACATCGTTTGAGGGCCGTACGCGAAGAGAGACCGCCATCCCGCGTTCCGTTTTTTCAGGTCTCGCACTCGATCGTAGGGGACTCTCAGGCGCAGGCTGTCACCTGTAAAAACCACCGCCGAATCGGTAAATTGCAGCCAGCCGATGTCATCGGCGTCTTCGATAACGGCCCACAATCCTGAACGCTGCCTCGGGTTCCGCGTCAACTGCACAACGTAACCGGCCTCTTTGGGGTCGCCAGAGGGCCGCAAGGGTTCAACCAATCGTTTCAGGTAAGCATTCCCAAATCCAAACGGCAGGAAGAAAGTGGCGAGTGCGATGATTGCAAGCGGGATCAGGAAGCTCGGGATTCCAAACTGCAGGATGCTCACAATCATCATCGAGATAAGGACCGGCACGATTAGAAACAGTCCAAAGAGGCTCATCCCGAGAATCGCGGCCGTCGTTAGAACCGCCGGGTCCCGGGTCTGGATTACTGGAGGCGAGTCCATGGAGATCGCGGCCTCACCGTGGCAATTGAAGAGCGGCTGGCATCGCCAATGACCTTAACGGCTCGAAGTCTCCGGGTCAACGCACCCCGTTCGGCAGGTTTGCACGCCATCGCAGGGCTATTCCGGGTCATGAGCGAAGTTTAAGCGATTCTAAACAGTTGATTAATTGTGCTGCCGATTGTCAAAGAGCCATTGATTTCAAGCGCTCCGCCCTTATTATGTCCCCACAGGAACAACCAGTTCATGAGCGTCGAAAATCCCGACAACGAGAAGAAACGCCTTAAAGTACTCTGGCAGTACGATGTTCTGGACACGGTGCCCGAAGTGATTTTCGACGATTTGACGGAATTGGCAGCCGGAATTTGCGAGGCTCCCATCGCGTTGATCTCCCTCGTCGACGAGAAGCGGCAGTGGTTCAAGTCAAAGGTCGGAATTACCCTCAGCGAAACCTCACGCGACGTCTCGTTTTGTTCGCACGCAATCCAGCAGCCCGACCTGTTCATCGTGCCGGATGCGACCCAGGATCCCAGGTTCGCGCAGAACCCGCTGGTGATTTCGGACCCTAAGATTCGGTTTTACGCGGGGGCGCCGCTCATCACGCCGGATGGCTATGCCCTCGGTACCCTGTGCGTGATCGACAAAGTTCCGCGCACGTTGCGAGATGACCAGAAGCAAGCCATGCGTGTTCTCGCGCGCCATATTGTATCCCAATTGGAATTGCGGCGACGCTCGCGCGAGCCGCATGAACGGCCGACTTCTCAGGCTGACACGGACCAGCTTTTGCAGGAAATCAACCGTCTTAAGAAACAGTTGGCCAAGGCCCGACAAAAGCCCGCAACCCGGGCTGCTAAAGCAAAGTCAGCCCGAGCCCGGACGAAGGCTATTCGCGGTTGAGCCTGGGCCTTGGATTGAGTTCACTCTTTTTTCGGCAGGTTCCGGCTTGCTGTCCCCTGGCGTTCCAACTCTCACGTGATTTGGGGCTTAGGTCAGATCGGATGCGAGTCTGACAGTTCCTTCCACTTGCCCTGGTCTTCTCAGCTTGGCAGACTTGATTTCAGATGCGCGAAAAGTTTCGGGCTTGGATGGAAACAGGCGAAACGTTCCTTTTGGAGGTTATTCTCGAGGAGCGAAAGGGCTTTCGTGAATCGATTGTCCGGAGCATTGCCTATGGGTTTTCCAAAATCTTCCAGGTTGCCGTTAAGACGCGGAGGTTTCTTTACAATTTTCGAATTTTGCGCGACTCGACGCTGGGCGTCCAAGTAATTGCGATTGGGAATCTGACGGTGGGTGGGACGGGCAAAACTCCGGTGGTTGAGAAGTTTGCCCGTGAACTGCGGGATGAAGGGCGCAACGTGGCAATCCTTTCGCGTGGCTATAGGTCCAAGCCTGTCCCGGTCCATCGGTGGTTGATGAACAAGATTTTACTGCGTGACGACACCACTCCGCCGCGTGTCGTTTCCGATGGCCGCTCGCTGCTTTTGGATTCGGAAATGGCGGGAGACGAGCCGTACATGCTCGCTTCTAACTTGAAGGATGTCGTGGTCCTCGTAGACAAGGACCGGGTCAAGAGCGGCAGGTATGCGATTGAAAAGTTTGGGTGTGACACACTGTTGCTGGATGACGGGTTTCAATACTGGAAGTTAAAGGGCCGGCGGTTGGATGTTGTATTGATTGACCGGCAGCAGCCTTTTGGGAATGAACGGTTGCTGCCGCGCGGAACGTTGCGTGAGCCCCCGTCGCATTTGGCCCGGGCGAATTTTATTTTCATCACCAAAAGCGACGGCAACACCGCCGCACTGCGCCGGCGTATCGCCCAGGTCAACCCCGCGGCAGGCATTATCGAATGCATCCACCATCCGCTGTACCTCGAGGACGTTTTCACGGGCCAGCGCTTTGGGCTCGACCTTTTGAAGGGCAGGAAAATGGCATCCTTGAGCGGAATCGCCCAACCTGAGAGCTTTGAGCAAAGCCTGGTGCAACTGAAAGCCGAGTTGGTGTATTCGAAACGGTTTGCCGATCATCATCGGTTCACCCAGCAGGAGATCCTGAATGTGATTAACCGGGGCAAGAAGCGCCAGGCCGAGGCTATCATTACCACGCAGAAGGACGCGGTGCGCTTTCCGAAACTCGATCGACGGGACCTCCCCATCTACTTCATGCGGGTGGAGATCAAGATCCTCAGCGGCGCGAACGATTTTCAGGATTGCGTGCGCAAGATTTGCTTCCGCTAAGCCATGGACCTGTTGCTCTATTGCGCGGCCCGGGGGCTTGTCGCGTTCATTCAGGCCCTGCCGCTGACCTGGGTGGCCCGGCTGGGACGCGCGGGCGGGGCATTGGCCTATGTCCTCGACCGCAGACACCGGCGAGTCGCCGACCGCAATCTTCAGCTCTGTTTTGCGGAAAAGTCCGAGGCTGAACGGCGCGCCATTGCCAGGGAGAACTTCAGAAGAATCGGCGAGGGCTTTGCCTGCGCGGTCAAAACTGCGTCGATGACCTTCGAGGAATTGAAACCTCATGTTGAGTTCATTGCACCGAAGGATATTCGATCTCCGGCACAGTCCAGAAAAGTAGTCGCCGCGATTGGCCACTTCGGAAATTTCGAACTGTATGCCCGGTTCAGCCAGTTTGCTCCCGGGTTCAAGTCGGCAACAACGTACCGCGGGCTGCGCCAGGCGTCATTGAATCGCCTGCTGCAATCGTTGCGGGAGCGCTCCGGCTGTTACTTTTTCGAACGCCGATTCGAAGGCCGGGCGCTGCGCGCCTTCATGAAGCAACCGGGAGTGATGCTGGGCTTGCTTTCCGACCAACATGCCGGCGACGCCGGATTGCGGTTGCCGTTCCTGGGCCGTGAATGCTCGACCACCGCGGCGCCGGCAGTGTTCGCGCTGCGTTACGACTGTGTGCTGCATACCGGGATTTGCTACCGCACAGCTCTTGCGCGCTGGCGAATCGAAGCTGGTCCTGAAATCCTCGTTCGCCAGAATGGTGAACCGCGGTCGCCCGAGGCGATTATGCTCGATGTAAACAGAGAGTTCGAAGCTGCCGTCCGGCGCGACCCTGCCAATTGGTTTTGGGTCCACAACCGTTGGAAACCCGGCCATCCGGGGCGCGTCCGGGCTCATCAAGGAGCTTCGGCCCCGTTAACTTCGTGACCCTGAACCCACGGCAAGAGTCCTGCCTGGAAACTTCGCGGCTCCTGGTGCGCGGCGTCAACTGGCTCGGGGACGCCGTCATGACCGCTCCTGCGATCGAGCGCCTGCGGCAGAGGTTCCCGCGCGCTCATATCAGCATCCTGGCTGATGACAACGTTGCCGGCATTTGGCCCGGGCATCCTGGCATCGACGACGTAATTGCCTTCAGGCGAACAGAGGGGCTTTGGTCGATTGCAGCTCGGATCAAAGCGGGAAAGTTCGACACCGCCGTGATATTGCCCAACTCACCCAGGTCAGCCTTGGAGTCCTGGCTGGCAAACATACCGTGCCGGGTCGGTTATAGCACGCCCTGGCGCCGTTGCTTGCTGACCGTTCTCGTTCAACGCGCTCCCGGACACGTTCGGCCTCGCAAGCGGGGAGTTGCCGAGATTCGTCGTTTGCTTCGACGCGAAGAAGGCCCGAAGGCTGCCGTAGATGGTTTTACTCACCAGGTTCACGATTATCTTCGTCTTGCCGCCGCGCTCGGCGCGGACGCTTCTCCTTTGCCGCCCAGGCTCACGATTGGAGCGAGCGAAGTCGAGAGCGCCCTGGCGCGACTGCGAGAATGGGTCCCGGGCGGCAAGCCCGCTAATCGAGCCTGGCTTGGATTGAATGTATCGGCTGCGTACGGACCGGCAAAGTGCTGGCCGTTGGAACGGTTCGCCGAAGTTGTTAAAGAAGTTTCCAGGCGGGTACCCGACTGTGTTTGGCTCAATTTCGGGACCCGTTCTGATTCAGTAACGGGTGATTCTTTGGCTGCAATGACCGAGAGCCGCGTGATTAATCTTGCCGGAAAGACGACCTTGCGCGAGTTGATGGCGCTTTTGAAGTGTTGCCGGTTGCTACTTGGAAACGACAGCGGGCCGATGCATCTGGCTGCCGCCCTGGGCACTCCCGTTGTTGCCTTGTTCGGCAGCACTTCGCTGGAACTAACCGGCCCCGGCCTGGGCGATACGACGCACCAGTTGTTGCGAGGGTCTGCCCCCTGTTCCCCATGTTTCCGCCGCGAATGCCCCGTTGATTTTCGCTGCATGACCTCCATTTCCGTCGAGCAGACAACCTTGGCTATCCTGAAAGTGCTGAAGCAAGCAGAACCCAGCCCAACCTGACGGCGCTTTCCGCAGTTGGCTGGAGGTGAATGCATAGAGTAATTCCTGGTGAAAACTCGGGCCGGCCTGCGCTGGGCCGCTCAATCAATTTGACAAGCTATTTCGGAGGCCCGGCCGAACCTTTTCGCACTGCGGAAAGAGCTTGACGGGTTGGGCTCCGCTGATTAAGTTCCGCGCCAATGTTAGTGATTCGACAAGTCGTTGTTCTGCTGCTGGTCGTCGTCGTAGGCGAACCGGCCGTAGGCGCTTGTCGAATGTAACCCGGATTTCGATAAAAACCCACGGCTGGAAACGGTCGTGGGTTTTTTGTTATACCCGCGCCGCCCGCCACAAAACAGACGAATATGAGCAAGACAACTGAAGCAGAGCGAAAAACGGCCTCCAAGCGCGAAGTCGGACCTTCAATGACCGGCAGCGAAATACTGGTTGCCTGCCTCGAACGCGAAGGGGTCGACACCATTTTTGCGTATCCCGGCGGCGCGAGCATGGAAATCCACCAGGCACTGACGCGGTCCAGGATTCGCACGGTTCTGCCGCGTCATGAACAAGGAGGCGCGTTTGCCGCGGAAGGTTTTGCGCGCGCGACCGGCCGGGCAGGGGTGTGCATGGCGACAAGCGGCCCCGGGGCGACCAACCTCGTCACCGGAATAGCCGATGCCTATATGGATTCGGTCCCCTTGGTGGCGATCACTGGCCAGGTGCCACAGGCCATGATCGGCAAGGGCGCATTCCAGGAAACGGACATCTACGGCATGACCTTGCCCGTCGTGAAACACAGTTACCTGGTGACGGATATCAATGAGATTCCCCGCATTGTTAAAGAGGCGTTTCATATCGCGTTGTCGGGCCGGCCCGGGCCCGTGCTTATCGACGTCCCCAAAAACGTGCAACAGGCTCGCACGCAACCTGTGTTTCCAAAGGAGATCAACCTCCGCGGTTACTCCGCCGA
>DATGLT010000217.1:0-15335 GCA_035294005.1 Verrucomicrobiia bacterium | reverse complement strand
CCTGGACCTTGTCTTCGACGTCCAACTCTACTTTTTTAACAGGGGCATGGACGATACCGCTGCCGCGCTCCCGCTTCTCCACCTCGAACCGGAACCCGTAAGTCGCACAAACCCGCTGGGCGACCAATTCATCGATGGCCTGGTTCACAGTGGCGAAAACGCCCAGTTGCATCAGGTCGGCAATGATTTTGAAAGGCTTTTGCTTCAGGTGCTCGGCCAACTCGCGCACCACGATAGGCGGCTTAATGGTTATGACTTTGGCATCTGCCGGCAGGGAAATCTTCGGAGCTGTGGGCTCGGCCTTTCCGGCGGTCTTGCCCGCCGGACTGAACTTGGCGCCGGGGACACTCGGCCCCGAAGGCGCGGGCGCGCCCCGGACACTGCGAATGTCTCCGCGCTTGTTGAATTCGGCTCGGCGCGGCTCAATGGGTCGAGTCGGAAGCTTTGCTGGACCCGGCTTTTCCGGGAGTTTCGGACCGGGTTTAGGCGGCAGCTGAATGAATCCAACCTTGTCGCCCAATTTGGGCCCCTGGGGCTCTGGTGGGGACGGCGGAGGCGGTGGTGGCGCCGGCTTGGGTACGGCTGGCCACTGGACCGGAGGTGGCGGAGTCACTGCTTTTGCCACAGGCTCGACGACCGGCGGACTCGATGCGGGCGATTCCTGCGTGGGTCTGACGACGGGCGCTTCGGGAACAGGCGCAGGAGCTGCCGCCGGGGGTGCCGGTGGCTCTAAAATCGGGACTGACGTCGTGGTCGTCGTCGAGGTTGTGCTTTCCTGAACCTCGAGCTCCGGCGCTTCGGGCTGCGGCGCAGTCACAATCACCGGGCTCTGCTGGACAGGGGCAGGCGTGGCAACGGGTTCGGGGGACGGAGGTTGACTTGGCGTCGGCGGTGGCGGAGCCGCCGGTTGCGGCGCGGAGTTGGGATATGCGATGACGAGCTGTTGCTCGAGATATTCAGCAGTGATTTTATCCAACGAGCTGGACGCGACCCGGGCAGCGGTAATGCCCAGCTCCTTCGCCTTGGCAAGAACTTCCTTGTTCTCCAAGCCGAGCTTTTTTGAAATGTCGTAAATACGAACGGGCATAATTCTCTTCGGGACTGACCTGCCGCACAGCCTTCATAGGCTTAAGCTTAACATGCAAAAAGTTTCTCCGCCAATTTCATCACCCGGAAACCGGCGTCTCACCCACGTTCAACGTGCGGCGGGCTGCTTCAGCCCGGGCCGCTTCGAGAACGGCAGCCGCATTTTCTCCCACCTGTTCGATGCTGGACAGGTCGCTGACGTCCGCCTGGAGCAGGTCTTCCAGCCGAGTCAGCCCGCTGTGAACCAGCGCGTCCGCCTGTTCGCGAGAGATGCCGGGAATCGCCGCCAGCGATTCTACAGCCTCGGCCACTTTCTCCTCGAATCCTTTTGTGACCACCACTTCCGCCTCGATATCCACCTGCCAACCGCTCAACTTCGAGGTCAGCCGCGCGTTTTGTCCCCGCTTTCCAATCGCGAGCGATAGCTGGTCCGGGCTGACAATAATCTTCACCCGCTTGTTGGCTTCGTCGATTTCAAAGGCCTTCAATTTCGCCGGAGCAAGCGCGTTGGTGATGAAATTGCGGATCACCGGATCCCAACGAATGATGTCTACCTTTTCGTTGTTTAGCTCCCGCACAATGTTCTTCACCCGCTGGCCACGGAGACCAACGCAGGCGCCGACAGGGTCGACTTTCTCGTCTCGTGTCCAAACGGCGAGTTTTGTCCGGAACCCGGGTTCGCGCGCGATTCCTTTGATCTCGATCGTGCCGTCGTTGATTTCCGATACTTCCAGCTGAAATAACTTCAGAACGAACCGGGGATCCGAGCGTGACAGGATAATCTCAGGGCCATGCGGTCCCTGTTCCACTGCCTTGACATAGCACCGGATGCGCTCGCCGACCTGGTATTCTTCCGTCGGAACTCGTTCCCGGTTTGGCAGCAAGGCCTCGTATTTACCCAAATCCACGATGACGTCCGAGCGGTCAAATCGGCGAACCGTGCCACTGATGATGTCGCCCACGCGATCCTTGAATTCCGTGAAAATCAGGGCCTTTTCGGCGCGCCGGATATGCATCATCAGCGCCTGCTTGGCGTACTGGGCCGCAATCCGTCCAAAACCCACGGGCGTCACTTCAACTTCCACTTCGTCTCCCACCTGCGCATCGGGTTTGATACGCCGCGCGTCGAACACCGAAAGTTGGTCGTGCTTTGAAATCACCTTGTCCGAAACGATGAGCTTCGCATACGCCCGGATGTCTCCGTTTTTTTGATCGATTGCGACACGCAATTCCCGCGCGGGGCCGACCGCTTTTTTGGCAGCCGAGAGCAGAGCTTCGTGCACAGCACCAACCAGGACGTCCCGGTTGATGCCTTTCTCGCGCTCCCAAAACTCCAATACTGCTAAAAAATCGGCGTTCATACGTCTTCAGAGAAACGGGTTCCCTTCCGGGGAACAAAAAAGTCGGCAGAATGAGCTCTCCGACTTTGGCGCGCTGGCGAACCAGCAGTCTATACCGTTCTACTTGTAAGTTAGAATTTTAGTGAAAAACAGTCAAGCCCCTTATTCCTGCGGGTTTCGCAGAAAAGGTGAAGCGCGGAGCTGCAAAATTTTTTGCAAATTCCAGCGGCCTGTTCCAAGGTGAACAGATGAACCAGCCTCTGGCGCTTGTCTTGTACGAAAAACTATTGCCGGGTTCTCAGCTTGTCAACCGGTTACAGGACTTGAACTACCGGGTTCAAAGCGTCTCGGACTCCCGTTTGCTGCTCGAATGCTGCGAGCAGGTCAAACCCATGCTGGTTTTGGCTGATTTGCGCCCCGCGCCGCAAAACGTCTGTGCGGCTGTTTCGCGCGTTAAGCAAAACCCAACGACCCAACACTTGCCCGTTATAGCCTTTGGCGACGAAGAGACGCCTGAGGTGCAGACCGCAGCCCTCGAGGCGGGAGTCACTCTGATCGTCAGTGAGTCCGCCATCCTGAATCACCTGGCCGAATGTCTCGACCAGGCGCTAAGCCTCGAGTAAACAACCCGGAACTGGCCGGCTTGGTTAAAAGCTCAATTTTGCGGGGAAGTACTCTTTAATCAATTCGTCGTAAAACGGACGCAGTTCTTCAAGATTCGGCCGCTTGTGGCTCTTGGTGTAGAGGTCGTAAGGGTTGAAGGCCCGTACCCAATCGAACATTTTGCGGTCCGTGTCGTTCATCAGGTAATTGTATTCACCCTCGCGGTGCGCCGGGTAAAACGAATGGTAACGGATCATGTAGAGCGCCTCCTGGGGAAGGTAATCTTTTACGACGTGGTACAGGTACTCGTCATGGCCCCACGACAGGCACACTGAATCCAGGCCCTTGCCTTCCTCGTAAACGCCTAGCTTGCTCTGGAATCGGTCGACCTTCGAATCCGAGTTGTCGGAAAAATACTGGTGAAACACGATCTTGTCCGACCACGCGCAACCGACGGGGAAAGTGTCTCCGACCACCGCCCATTGCGGTTCCCCATACAAACACAGAATTTTGCCCAGGTCATGAATCAGCCCCGCCAGGATGAACCACCGGGGATGGCCGTCGTTGCGAATCTGTTCCGCCGTCTGCAATAAGTGGTCCAGTTGAGACAAGTCCGTGTCCGGGTCGCTGTCATCCACCAGCGTGTTCAGATACTCGAGCGCTTCCCAAATGCTCATCTTCCTGCGATTGAGTCCGAGAAATTCTTTGCGCTTGGCCTGCACGAAATCGTAGGTCTGGTTGCGGTGATTGAGCCGGTAAAACTCGCGCACGGACGGCCGGGCATCGGCTTCGTAATTCCTGAACTGCTCTTTCTTTTTGGCGGGATCGGTTGCCTTGAAGGAAGCCGTGGCGGCAGGGGTCGCTGGTTCCGGGTAGCGTTCCTTAAGAAAGTCTTCCCATTCTTCGAGGTCCGCCAGCGGTCGGTTGGAATCATTCATAACGTTGGTACATTTGAATTCTTTATGGCTGCCATCAGGAAAGTAGCTTTGGGAGCGGGGAATGGCAAGCCGCCATTCGGCCTTGCCAGCCGGGTCAGCTCCTGCTTCCCGCTGTGCCCCGCTGGCGTAGTTTGTCCACCCCCACGGCTATGATGATGACAATGCCGATGATGATTTCCTGCATGAACGTCGGCCATCCCATTTGATTCGAGCCGTTGCGCAACACGGCCATCGTGAGCGATCCAATCATAGAGCCCAGGACGCTGCCGCTCCCGCCGCTGAGACTGGCTCCGCCAATGACCACGGCCGCGATAATGTCCAGCTCAAGTCCAATGGCCACGGTCGGATCGCCTTGGGTCAGCCGTGAGAGCTGCATCAGCCCGGCGAGGCCGAAAAAAATTCCGGCGACGGTATAGATGAAGAACTTCTGCAGGTTCACGCGGATGCCGCAGAGGCGCGCGGCCGTTTCGTTCGAGCCGAGGGCGAAAATGTAGCGGCCGAACACGGTATTGCGCATGATGACGGCCATCAAAGCGGCAAGACCCAGCGTAATCCATACCCCCACTGGAAGCGGGAACAGGACCGTCGGATCCTTCAGGTCCATGATTCCATTGATGGGCGTTTCGGGCGGGCTGACGGTTTGATTGCCGGACAACCATTTGGCTGCGCCCCGAGCCACCCCCATCATTCCCAGCGTCACGATGAACGGCATCATTCTGAATCCACCGATGATCGCTCCGTTGACGCATCCCACGCCGGCGCCGACACCCATACACAAGAGGATTACCGCCCATGGCGCCATTCCTTTTAAGAGAGCCGTTGCACCCACCACGCTGGTCAACGCAACCACCGAGCCCACGCTTAGATCAATGCCCCCACTGACAATGATCAACGTCATCCCCAGGGTTCCCATCGCGACGATCACTGTCTGAGTGAGAATGATTTTAAAATTTGCTCCCGTGAGAAAAAATGGGCGGACGGTGGGGCTGAGCGAGAAAACGCCTATGACCAGGAAAAGGCCAAGGAATGGTCCCGCCAGATTGATGAGCCGCCGCGAACGGCCGACTTGCGATACTTCAGCTTTGCCGGTGTGCGCCGCTCCGCCGACAGGGGCGTCGCCGGGCAGTTTCAATGCCGGCCAGCGGGAGCGTTGTGCCTGGGAATTCATCCGGTGCAATCCCGTTGCCGTTCAGTTGAGGTATTGATTCAGCGGAGGATACAGCAACTCCTTGATCTGGGGTTCGTTCATGTTTTCGGGGGTGACCAGGACGACTCCTGTGTCGATCCGTTTCTCGACCTTCTCCCCTTTCAAATGCTTTACCGCGGTCACCACGCCCAGGTAACCCATTAACATCGGATTTTGAACCACCAGCGCTTGAACGTCGCCGTTTTTCATGTCCAGCACCGATTGTGAGCCCGCATCGAACCCCACCATTTTGACCTTTCCGCCGGCCAGGCCCAGATCGCGCAAGGCTTTGGTCATCGCGATCGTCGGCGGCTCGCATGGACAAAAGATGCCGTTGACCTCGCGGCCGAATCGGTTGAGCAGGTTTTGGGAGACCTGGTAGGCCAGTTCGCGAGTCGCGCCGGCATGCTGATCCGACGAGATCAGCTTGATCTCGGGGTACTTGGTTTTGAGCACATCGAGGAAGCCGGCTTCCCGCGCTTCGGTGCTTGCCGAACCCACGGCGTACCGCAGCAGGACCACGTTTCCTTTGCCGCCCAGCAATTTGCCCATCTCATCTCCAGCCAGTTGTCCGCCCTTGTAGTTGTCGGTCGCCACGAAGCTGACGTATTCGTCCGATTTGAGGTCCGAATCAATCACGACCACGGGGACTTTGGCGCGCACGGCATTGTGCACCGGGCGGACGAGCGCCTGGTAATCCAGCGGCGCCAGCACGATCGCGCTGACGCGGCGCGTCATGAAGTTCTCCACCACCTGGATTTGCTGGTCGCGGTCATCCTCCCGCAACGGACCTTTCCAAATCACATCGACTTTGGTGCCTTGCGAAGTGAGCTCGCGTTGGGCTTTCACCGCGCCGGCGTTGACGGATTTCCAGAATTCGTGAGTTGTCCCTTTGGGGATCACGGCAATGGTATAGGGCGGTTCGGCGCTGGGAGCCGCCAGGAGGGTGGAAAGATAAAGCGCGCCGACAAGGATGCGCTGCAAGAGTCCGGGCATGAGCGCAAGCTAGCAGGGGGCTGGGAGGTTTTCAACAATTTGAATGAAAGTCATTAACAATGGTTCTGATTGGCCGCGACGCCCTGTCCTCGGCAGGAGCAGACCCCATTGTTGGGCCGGCCTTAGAGGCGTGAGTGTAAGCGCATGAAAAAGCTGATGATCCTAGCGGCCGGGTTCATGTTGATTGCCGGTTGCAGCAGCACGAATAGCGGTTCGGCAGATATCACAAGCCCTGGAATTTCGGGGGGAGCCACCGGCACCCCGAGCGGGTCGTCCAATGACCCGCTGGGTCCCTCGAGCGGGCCAGCTACCCCGACCAGCAACGGGACCAAGGTTCACGAGACGCCCCCCGGCCATTAGTGCCAGGCGGCGGGCCAATGTTGGTTTGGACTCGGGCCGCTCGGTTGCACGTGCCGGCAACGCTTGCTCCGGGGCTGGTTTGCCTGTTAAAAGAGAGCGTGAGCCCTCGATCCATACTTTTTTCCAAAACCTTTGATTTGTTTACCTGTGCCGGGTTCGTGGTCGCCTGCGCGAATTGCTGCGCGGATCCCGCTCTCAGTCCTTCCCAACATCCGCCCGATTGGGTTAATCGTGTTCTGCCGCTTTTTACTGCCGGGAATGTTCCGGCCATGGGGCCGGAAGAAGTGCCCATCGATCCTCCCACGTGGAAGGCTTATCCCGACGAGGCGGCAGCGATGCCGGGCAACGGCCTGGCGCAGCATCCGATGCTCTATATTGGTGAAGGCTGCAATAAGATGTTTCTCATTAACGAGGGCAAAATCGTCTGGACCTATTCCACAGGAAAGGGTTGGGAATACGACGACATCTGGCTCTTGTCCAACGGCAACATTCTGTTTTCGCGGATGGGCTGGGCTGCCGAGGTGACTCCCCAAAAGAAAATCATCTGGCGAATTGACGCGAATAAAGGCTGTGAGATCCACACCATTCAACCCATCGGCCTCGACAAATGCATGCTGGTCGAGAACGGCACCCCGGCCACTCTCAAGATCATCAACAAGAAAACGGGAGCGGTTGAGGTCCAGCATTCCTTGCCTCAATCCCTGACCGGCGCCGGCGTGCATGGCCAATTCCGGCGCGCGCGCGTGACTGACAAGGGGACTTATCTGCTCTCTTTGTTGCAAATGAATCGCGTTGTTGAGTACGACCGGGATTTCAAAGAGATTTGGTCTTACCCGATTTCAAGTCCCTGGGCTGCCGTTCGCTTAAAGAATGGGAATACCCTCATATCTGACGAGAAAGAAGCCCTGGCGCGTGAAGTAACTCCGGCGGGAGAAACCGCGTGGGAATTCAAATTGTCCGAGTTGCCGCCCGAGCTCGGCTTTTCGGGAAGTCAAACTTGTGTCCGCGTTGCAAACGGAAACACGATCTTTTGTTCCCGCGGGGATGCCGGCAAACGTCCACAACTGGTTGAAATCACTCGGGAGAAGAAAGTGGTCTGGGCGCTGAGAAATTGGAAAGACCTCGGACCCGCAACTGCGATTCAGGTCCTCGATGAGCCGGGCATTCCGGAAAACCCGGGCGACTTGCAACGTTGAGCGGAGGCCGGCGTCGGGAGCATGTGTTCCGCCGAGATGTTGCCGAAAAGTGGATTTGGAAGATTGCAGGAACGTGCCTAGATTGATTCTCAAATGAAAGACCAACAGCTTGCGCTGCGGCCGGCGACAGTTTGCGTTCACACCGGGACGCATCTCGACCGCCAAACGGCGGGAATTGGCACTCCCATCTTTACCTCTACTTCATACGCCTACCCGAATGCTACCGATGAAAATTTCTACCCGCGCTACTTCAACGTGCCCAATCAAAGGGTCGTTGCCAAAAAGGTCGCTGCGCTGGAAAAGGCGCAGGACGGGCTGGTCTTCGGCTCCGGCATGGCGGCCATTTCGACTCTGCTCATGGCACACCTCAAACCGGGGGATCATGCCCTCTTCCAGGCCGACCTCTACGGCGGCACCTACCATTTTGTCACGACGGAACTGAGAGCGTTCGGAATCGAGATCGGGTTTGCCGCGACGCCTGAAGAATTCGCCGCCGCTGTGCGCCCAAACACCCGGGTCATTTACATCGAATCTCCGTCCAACCCGCTCTTGCGGTGCATCGATATTGCGTCGGTTGCCAGGGAAGCGGCCGCCCGACACGTTCTCACGGTCATCGACAATACCTTTGCCACCCCGATAAACCAGACTCCGATAGAATTGGGCATCGATGCCGTCGTCCACAGCGCAACCAAGTATCTCAATGGACATACGGACGTGAACGCCGGAATTGTGGCGGCGTCTGAGCCGATTGTCCGAAAGGTGTCCGAATTCGCCGTCAACCATGGAGGCACCCTGGATGCGCACGCTTGTTACCAGCTGGAGCGGGGGCTCAAAACATTGGCGCTTCGGGTCAAGCAACACAACGAGAACGCCAACCGTTTGGCGCGCTTTTTGGCGGACCGGCCCGAAATCAGTCAAGTCAATTACCCGGGTCTGGAAAGTCACCCCGGCCATGCGGTTGCCAAACGCCAGATGCGCGGTTTTGGCGGGATGCTCTCATTCGAACTGGCAGAACCGGGCAGGGTGGACAAACTGTTGAGCCGGTTTCGACTTGCCACGCCCGCGCTCAGCCTCGGCGGGGTTGAAACTCTTGTGTGTCTGCCGAGCAAGACCTCGCACAGGTCATTGTCGGCGGAAGAGCGTCAGAAAGCCGGGATCAGCCCCGGACTGGTCCGAGTATCGGTGGGCATAGAGGACATTGAGGACTTGCTTGAAGATTTTGGCCAGGCACTGAGGGCCTGAAGGCGCCGCCTTCAGGCGGCCTGATCCAGTTCGGAGAAAGTGACCCTGTTTTTGCCTTCGGATTTGCTATGGAAAAGGCAACGGTCGGCTTCCGCCAGGAGTTCTCTCTTGTCCAGCGCGTCTTCCGGGAAGCTCGCCAGGCCGAACGAAGCGGTCAGGTGCGCATTGATGTTCTCTCGGTGCAGGAACGCCGTCGAAGCAATGGACTGCTTCATCCGATTGACTTTTATGAGAGCCTCCTGCTTGGTTTGACGAGGTAGGATTACGATGAACTCGTCGCCTCCATAACGGACCAGCCGGTCCTCCTCCCCAAGCAGATGAGCAACCGTTTGCGCCACTTCTTTCAGGGCCTTGGAACCTAGCAAATGCCCGTGGGTATCGACCAGTTCCTTGAAATTGTCGATGTCGAAAAACGCCAGACAAACCTCAACTGGTTTGCCTGAGGGATTTTCGATCAAACGATCGAGGTAGCGATGAAGATAGCGCGTATTATTGAAGCCCGACACGTCATCGGTTACGGCGAGCTTCATCACGCGGTCGTGCTCTTTTTTGAGTTCCTGCGACCAGCGCCGCATTCTCAGTAAATTCGCAACCCGCGCCTGGAGCTCTTTTTCGTTCAACGGACGGATGATGAGATCGTCGACGACCCGGCCCAGGTGCCTCGACGGCATACTCCCGCGCCGCCGCACCGTGAGTAACAAGAACGGGAGAAATAGCGGTTGTTCAGCCTGGCGCCGCTGCCGAACCTTTGACCGAAGTTGTTTCAGGGATGGACCGTCAATAATGACCAGATCGAAATCTCCCTCGAGCGGGTGTTCCGGGTCGGGCAAAATCAAGTGGCAGGTTTTGGACAGCCAATCCTCCAACCGGCGGCGGTCCTTCTTTTTTTGAACCTGCAACAAGACCTGGTCCATAGCGCGGAACGGCTTCGAGCGTGTCGTCCCAGGCTAATGTTGCACAAAATACGGACAAACCAAAATTCTGACGATGGGCAAGAATCTCAGTCGAACCGCGAACGCATATGTCCGCGGCTGGTCAGGTCGGCCGCTTCGGACATCCCACCGTGGAGCAGGCGCTGGGCTCCGCCGATGACGCGGTTCCAATCAAAGGCAGGCCCTGGATCTACTTTATCTGTTTGAATATGGTAATGCCCCAGCACCCCGTGGTAGTTCTTGAGCGCAGCGTCGGGCAGTTTCTGCGTGATAAGCTGTCCCTGCGCATCTTTGGGGTAGTCGCATTCAATGTTCGGCAGGATCTTGCACAAGGTGGCGGTAAGTTTTACAAGGGCTCGGTACTGCTCCGGGGTGTAGTCATATTGGGTTAATTGCTGCCCCTGGATTACTCCCTGAACCGGCTCCGACCGAGCGGGGTGGCCGACAAATCCAGGCGTTCGAATCCCTCCGTCTCCGAAGCGCTTGGGAATCGTAATCCGCGTTTGGCCATCTGGATCCCTGGTGTACCATTCACTTAATGGGTTTTTTGCCTTGGGATCGTAAGCGCCGATATTTGCAATTTCGATTCCGACGCTCCGGCTATTGGAACTAGTGGCGTGCCAGGCCCGCTCCTTGAGGTCCAGCGTTTGATAAATCGTGCCGTCCAGGTCGAGCATGAAGTGGACGCTCAGGTCCCGGTGATCCTGAAGTACGTTGAAGCATTGGCGGCTCGTGCCGCAGGCGTCAAAGTGAATGACAAACTGGTCTATGACCCGTTGCAGCGTGGGCAAATCCCAGCCGCCTCCGCGCACTCGCTCGAGCTCGTCTGCGGAAAGTCCGCTGCGGCGCAGGTTGTAACGGTTCGGCGAGGTCAACTCCCGAACCTCGGCTTGCGAATCCTCCCATCCGGATTTGTCCAACGGACTGAACCTGCGCTCGACCCGATACGCATCATAGCCGCCTGGGTCCATCCACAAAACCACGCGCGTCCCCGAATGGACAAACTTGCCGGCGACGACTATCTCGTCACCAGCCCTGGGATTGATGCTGCCGAGCGGCGCGGTTGTGTGGCAGCCGGAAAGAGTGATTAAAGCCAGCGCGATTAAAGGCGCCCCTAAAATGAAACGCCATCCTGCTTTGCGATTTGCGGGACGCCCAAACCAGCCAGGAATGTGCGGGGATGCTCTGCGACACACGGGCGCCATGGCGGATAAGTAACGCTCAACGATGCCAAGACACGTCCCCCGCGCCACGCGCTGCTCCGCGTGCCTAATCCTGGCGCTCGGTATCGATTCTTACCGCTAAGTCTGTGCTCTTTGGACCTTCTCAGCCTTGGGACCTTTTTCGCCGGTGACAATTTCAAAAATCACCTCGTCACCTTCGCGCAAGGTCTTGAACCCTTCTCCCAGGATCGCGGTATGATGCACAAACACATCCTGTCCGGCTTCCTGGGCGATGAACCCCAAGCCTTTTTTATTGTCCCACCATTTGACTTTTCCTTTAGCCATAGCTGTCTCCTGAATGCAACGAGGACGGCGTCCGCAAAAAAAATAAGGACATACACCTAATCGGTGATGTCCAAGTTAATTCTGGAACCGCATGCGCCTCAGATTGGGCGCAGACTAATAAGTGAGCCTTTCTATGTCAAGGGGTCTTCGCCAAAGGCAATCCAAAGCCGGAGAGCTTCAAACCTGAGAAGCCCTCCACCTGCATTCAGCTGGTTGCGCATCACTGAGACAATGTTGGCCGGCTTGGCTTGTCCTGGGACGATTCCTGCCCCCTTTTGCCCAACAAGCAGACATCGGGGTCGCGGAACACTGAGGCGTGGCGGTCGGGGGTTCTCAAGATTGCATTCGTCCGTCCGCGGCTTGGCATCAGGACTGCTTAAGAGGCCTTGCGCGGTGTTAGCAGAGTCCGTTTATGACCGAAGCGCGTTGTACTATCCGCGGTTCCGTTCCGAAGAAAGTTCAAGGCTTTACTCTTGCCGAGGTTGTCATCTCGATAGGCCTGGCAGCCTTGACTTTTAGCGGCGTGATCTATGGGTATGCCCTTGTTTCGGACCAGGCTCAATGGAGCGCTTGTTCACTGGCGGCGCAATCATTAGCCGTCCAGGGCATCGAGCAGGCAAGATCCGCCAAGTGGGACCCGCAGGCCTGGCCTCCCATCGACGAGCTGGGTGTCACAAATTACGTGGAGATTTTGCCGCTGGATGTCCCCGTTGCCAAGGGCACCATTGTCTACGCGACAAACTATGTCTCGGTCACAGTCGCTTCGACTTTTCCCCCAATGAGACAGTTGCGCGCCGATTGCGTCTGGAGATTGATCAACGGCATGAGAACGCGCGGACTGTTCACCAACACTGTCGCCAGTTTCCGCGCACCCGATCAATGAAAACAGGCGCCCTCCACCGCACAGGGCCAGCGCGCAGCGGCTTCACGCTCGCCGAAATCACTACCGCGATGGCCATTTTCTCGCTCGTGACCGTGGCGGTGCTCTATTCGCACCTGTTCGGGTTGCGGGTATTCAACATTTGCGCCACCCGCCTGAGCGCGAGCCAGGGGTCCCGCTCAGCGCTGAGCCACTTGTATGAAGACGTCCGCTCCGGCAAACTGGTCTACGTGGGTAATGGCAGCAGCGCCGGATTTACCAACGTTCCCCTGAACAACCCCCGGCAGGGAAACGCTCTTCAGATCTTCCAGTCCTCGGCCACCAACCAGTTTGTCCGGTACTTCATGGACCCGGGCACCCAAAGCTTGAGGCGATACGATAGTGCGTCCGGTCAGCTGCAGGTCATCGCTCCTTTCGTAACCAACCTGGTCGCCTTTAGCGCCGAGGATTACGCCGGCAACTCCCTGACCAACGACCAGAACAACCGGGTGATCAAGCTGGAACTGGACTTTTACCAATGGGAATTTCCGGTTGCGCAGGTCGGAGCCTATTACGATTCATACCACCTCCAGACCCGTATCTCCCGCCGCAATATCGAATGATTTCGCAACCAGGCAATTCATGAAGACACTTGTTCCAAACGGCCTTCCGAAGAACGCGGGCTATTCGCTGCTGACGGTCATGATGATGACCGGCGTTAGCCTCGGACTTTACGCCAGCGCGGCAAAGTGGGCCGCGGTGTCCGCGAACCTGAACGAGCGCAACAACACCTACTTTGCCAGCCAGGCGGCTGCTGAAGGCGCTACCGAGCAGGTCATCACGTATATGGCGCGGGATTTCGCCAGCCAAAAATTCAACCCCGCCAGCCTTTCGGGATACCAAGGGTTGGTTCCCACCAATGATTGGGCGGCTCAATATCAGTTCAGCGATAACGAGGGCAGCGTGAATCGCACGTTCGTCAACAGTTCCGCCACAATGGTCCTGACCAACCTGAATTCTCAATTTGCCGGTTTGTACGGGCTGGCCTATTCCGCAACCGTCACCTCCACCGCCAGGCCTGCGCGGGGCCTGAACGTGCCTGCAACGGTCGAGCAGGATCTGCAACTGGCCTCCATCCCTATTTTCCAGTTTGCCATTTTCTATTCGATGGACCTCGAAATTAATCCAGGCGCCCAGATGAAAGTGACTGGTAAGGTCCACAGCAACGGGGACCTTTATTGCGCGCCGCGCGTCGGATTGGAGTTCATGGACGGCGTCGGCAGCGTCGGCAGGTATCACGACACCCGCAACCCCAATGACCCGCAATACGGTTCGGCCAAAGTGGAGCCCGTGTTCGATGACACCAACTCACCGGCCCCATTCGTCAGTTCACTGGCTCTGCCCGTCGGCACCAACAATAGTCCGGCAGCCGTCCGCAGCATCCTCGAAGTCCCGCCCACGACCGAAGACCCCAATTCGCAAATTGGCCAGCAGCGCTACTACAATAAAGCCGACCTGATCGTTACGGTGACCCCCACCAACACCCTCGTCCAAACCGGTGAATGGAATTCTTTCCAGCCCATTTCGCCGGACTTGGGTTCCGGCACGAATGCCACGTACTCCTTTGTGACTACCAATAATTCTTTCTACGACGCTCGTGAGCAAAAGAACACTATCGGAACAGACCTGGATGTCGGCGCTTTGACCAATTGGATCGCCACTGCGGGCGCGTCGATCAATAACACTCTCAAATTCGCCACGGGGCACAGCGTCAATTCGGTCTACATTAACGACGCGCGGTCGGTGCCGGGAAAACTCACCGTAGCGCGGGTTACCAACGGCCGTTACCTGCCCCAGGACGGGTTGACCGTGGCCACCTCCCAACCCCTTTACGTCCGGGGCAATTTCAACGCACCCGATACGACCATTGGGTCGACCAACACGTCTACAACCAAACCCGCATCTCTCCTGGGCGACGCCATCACGATTCTATCGGGAAACTGGTCCGACGCAAACAGCAGCAAAAGTCTCGGCAATCGCCTGGCCATTGACACCACTGTCAACGCCGCAATCCTTTCCGGGATCGTGCAGACCACCAACAGCGCCGGGACAAAACACTACAGCGGCGGCGTGGAAAACTACCCGCGATTTCTCGAAGACTGGACCGGCAAAGCGCTTACTTATAACGGGTCTATGGTCGTGATGTTTCCGAGCAAATATGCGACCAATTGGTGGATCGATCCCGGTACTTATTACAATCCGCCTGTTCGGGATTGGGCGTTCGACGTGAATTTTCTGAACGTCAATAAATTGCCTCCCGGCACTCCGCAGGTGCGAAAGATCATCCGTTCACGATGGGCGGCGGTGGCTTCGAATTGAGCCGTGAACCGCTGCGCGTCGTGAAGTTGATGAGGGCCTCCGCCCGCGTTTGACCCGTTCCGTTTCGCCGAAGCGCTAAAGCGGCGCGCTCATGCAATGCCGGCCAACCTGGCATTATGCCGGGAGGATGGCCATAATCCCAATGGTCCGGGCCTAGACAAACCCGAGCGCTATCGGCACAATCGTGCGCAACAAAGCTCGAGCTTTTTGTCAACCGATGCCGTCCACAGCAGCCAAAAGGAAACAGTTTCTCTTCGTAGACGACGATCCGAATTTCCTGACTGTCATTCGGGACGTTTTCAGTGACATGTCGAAGGGCGGATGGGAGATTTTCACGGCCGAAAATCATTCCCAGGCTTTGGCGGTCATTCGGCAACGCGCCGTTGATGTGGTCGTTCTGGACCTCGACATGCCGGTGATGGATGGCCTGCAGTTCTTACGCTTGCTCAGCCGGGCTCACCCAGGGCAGCAGGTCGTTATCCTCACGGGCAGGGCAACCCCTGAGAGCCGCAAACTTTGCCTGGAACAAGGCGCAGCGCTTTTTCTCGAAAAGCTCATTACTCCTGAAGGCTTCGCCGGTGTCTTCGAGGCGCTGGATGCCTTGGCCGGCAGCGTGCCCAAGGAGGGATTCCGAGGGATGATGCGGCGCGTTGGCCTGCAGGAAGTCTTGCAAATGGAGTGCCTCGGGCGCAAATCCTCCATCCTGGAGG
>DATGLT010000216.1:0-2504 GCA_035294005.1 Verrucomicrobiia bacterium | reverse complement strand
TTACGGAAAAAGGCATCCCGGCGGAAGTGGAGGTCAACCTGTCCATCGCATCAGCCGAGGGCGCCAAGACGTCCAATGTCATGGCCGAAATTCCGGGTTCCGGCAAAAAGGATGAGGTGGTGATGCTGGGGGCTCACCTGGATTCATGGCACGCCGGCACGGGGGCAACCGACAACGGCGCCGGGTGCGCTGTGACAATTGAAGCCGTCCGCATCCTGAAGGCTCTCCATCTGAAGCTCGACCGGACCGTTCGATTGGCGTTATGGAGCGGCGAAGAGCAAGGGCTCTACGGCTCTCGTGCTTATGTTCGCGAGCACTTTGCGGATCCAGTCACCATGAAGGTCAAACCGGAACATGCAAATTTTTGCGTCTACTTCAACCTCGACAATGGTTCAGGAAAAATACGCGGAATTCATCTCCAGGAGAACGACATGGCCCGGCCGATTTTCGATGGATGGTTTGCTCCGTTCAAAGACCTGGGCGCGGACACCATTACCATTCGAGCCACAGGCGGGACCGATCACCTTTCGTTTGACTCCGTCGGTCTGCCGGCCTTCCAGTTTATCCAGGACCCGCTCGATTACGGCACCCGCACACACCATTCTGAGCTGGACGTGTATGATCATGCCGAGCCGGGAGATTTAATGCAGGCCTCCGCCATCATGGCGTCGTTCGTCTACAATGCTGCCAACCGGGAGGGCCTGTTTCCCCGGAAACCACTGCCCGAACCCCTGCCGCCCAGGCCCGAACCGATTCCATAGCATCAGTTTTGACGGTTCCATGGGTTTTGTTTTCCGCGCCGATACGGGTTGCAGCCAACGCCTTGCCCAAGCTTACCCCATTTCTTCGCGCGAGAGCTTTGCGATGTTGGATTATGGGAGCTGCTCATCTCGGCCACCGGTTCAAATACATTTTGCAGGATCTCTGCGGGAAACAGTACCTCGACTCTTCCGGAAAATGGACCGACGACCCCGGTTCAGCGGCGGAGTTCGCAACGCTGGAAGAAGCGATTTCAGCAATGGACAACAGCAGCGTGTGGTGCGGGAGAATTGTCCAGCAGCCCGGGTTCGACCTGGGAACCGCGCCGGGAAACGATGAGGAGCGCAATACCCTGCTTGAAACGCTAAGGCGGCGGTTTCATTGACGCGCGGTGAGGTCGAACTGAGTCGCGGCGCCGCGACCAGTCACGCGAAGGTGCGGCGATGGATTCGATGGATTCACTCGGCGTTGAAAGCCATAGCCCGATGGGTTACAGTTCGGTCCATAACCCATCAATGACACTATGAAAGAAAATCCTGTTGGCTGGTTCGAAATCTACGTTCAGGACATGAAACGCGCCCAGGCGTTTTACGAAAAGACCTTTGATACCAAGCTCGAGCGGCTGCCAAGTCCTGCGATTGAGATGCAGGCGTTCCCCATGCGCCACGATGGACACGGGTGCCCGGGTTCGCTGGTGCACATGCCAGGCAAGAGCTCGACCGACGGCGGCACCATCGTCTATTTTGTGTGCGATGATTGCGCGGTCGAGGCGCGCCGGGCAGCGGCAAATGGCGGGAGGATCTTCAAAGAAAAGTTTTCGATTGGAGACTACGGGTTTATCTCACTCGTGTACGACACCGAAGGCAATATGATCGGGCTTCACTCAATGAAGTGAGGGCGATCCGGGATCTAAACCAGCTCCAGGTTGTCCGCGTCGATCTTTACCGCGGCGGCCTGGTTGATGAAATCCAATCGCAACAAAACAGTCGTCATTCCATAGCGGGATTCAACCCAGCCTTCGACGCCTTGCAAAGGTCCGCCTTTGATTCGCACGCGCATGCCGTCGCCAATCGCGGGGGCGAGTTTGACACCAAGTCTCGAATCCAAGGCCAGCAGGATGTCCTCCAATTGCTGCTCAAAGGTCTGCTGGTCCATCACTTCCAGGAGGTTGGCCAGGTAATCGCTGGACCGAATGCCCGGCTTCTGATCCTGAGTAAGTTTCAAGAAGACGTAGCCGGGGAACAGAGGTTTTCGAAAAACCACCGTTTTGCCCCGGTATTTGTGAGCTGAATCGTAGCACGGAAGAGTGGCTTCGAGCGCATTTCGAACACAATGCTCAACCAACTTTTTCTCACAGCGGGGCTTCACATGAGCCACAAACCAGATCTTCTCCGTCACAATCTTGAGGATTGTTAATCAGCCCGGAGTTTGTCAACAGGGCAGATTCTGATGGGTTCTAAAACCGGAGGCTGGTGAGTCGGCGATGTTGGGGGGACCGCCCTGCGAGGCCCGCTGACATGCAAGCGCCCTGCCCCGACAGAAGCTCTACACTCAGAGCTTGTCTGAAATGGGCGAGATATTAAGCCGGCCATGTTCGTCGCTGGCGCGAAACGTCAGCAATACCGTGTTGAGTTTCTGGCGGGCAGACTCAAATTTCTCGGGCGAGCTGGTCAGGCTAAACTGAAGGATCTTCCCTCGGGACGGCACGAAAACATATTGGCCGAGGCGCCAGGAACCGGCGGGAC
>DATGLT010000215.1:0-14643 GCA_035294005.1 Verrucomicrobiia bacterium | reverse complement strand
GAAGGCCACCTTTCGAGCGCGCTTTGCCATACGGGCAACATTTCGTACCGGCTGGGCACGCCGCATACACCGGAGGAGATTCGCGACGCCATCAAAAGCAACCCCGACATGGCTGAAGCCGTTGGCCGAATGGAACAACACCTTGCGGCCAACAACGTGGACCTGGCCAAAACACCGGCTATGCTCGGCGCGGTGCTGAAAATGGATCCGCAAACGGAGCGTTTCATCGGCAGTTCCATCGCTGATAAACTGCTCAGGCGCGAATACCGCAAACCATTCGTCGTTCCGGCCAATGTGTAAGGCAGTTGGTTGCTTTTAAACCACTCCTTGCGCAGAGCTCGCGGAGAATAGCAAGGGAAAGCACCCGTTCACGTCGGGTTTTGCCCTGTGGTTCATCTCTACAGCGGCAGCAGGATGCGGAAACCGACCTGACCCGCCACCTCGACCACAAACTCACAGCAATCTTCCAGGCTATGGGCGCGCGCCTCGTTAACGACGACTGAAAGATTATCAAACTGCATAGCTTCCGCGCGATCGATGGTCCATTGGCCGTTGCCTTTGTAATACTCTCCTGTTTGACGATGCTTGATCATCCCTGTAGGGCCTGCGCCCTTTCCCGAACTTTCCATCGATAAGGATCGGCTCGCAGACGAATCCTTTGGATGGGCAATTTCCTCACCAACACCCTGGAAACTTCTCCTAAGTAGAAAATGCGCGAGAAAATCGTGAATGACCTGACAAGCACGCATGTCGCGCAAAAATGATTCTCACCTCGAACAGATCCTCCTCGTCGTGCACGTCGCTGAATTTTTTGGAAACCTCCGTCGCCGTCCTTATTGCGAGCATAGATGAGAATGCACTCGATTTTTGAGGCGTCTGTCCTCGCTTCCTTATGCTTCTGCGGGTTGCTTCATCTTCACGCTAACCTGGTTGAGGAAGTTGGACCCCCGAAGACCTCATCGAGCGGAACTTTTCCGTAAGCCATTCCCTTGTCATTGAGTTCACAGAAAAAGGTGCCGTTGCGGATGGATCAGGCGTGTTCAAAATTTCAAGGCGTTAGCGCCTCAAGATGCTCCTAATTTTGCCGGTGAACTGTTGGACATGCTGTTGAATTCAGGCCCATTCAAGCGGGCGGGTGATATTTTGATTGTCGCCCAGGGCAATCGTGATTGGGAGGATGTGTCTAGGGATGTCGGCCAAGGGGAGGGGTTTGCAGATGACGCCCATGCGGTGGTAGTTGTCAGAGCGGCGCTGGCGGTCCTCGTCGTCCAAGACAGGGATGTAAACAGTGATTTTGACTTGGGGGTAGTTGCGGCGGACCCATTCGACGGCGGGTTCGAGGTCGGAGTCGCCAGAAACGATGACCATGGATTCAGTTGCGTTTCTGATGGCATCGTCGAGCAAATGGACGGCTATATTGACATCGGTTTTTTTCTCTTCCGCGACGACGTACTGGAGGCGGCGCTGGCAATCGCGGGCCTGGCAGGTGACGGTGCGCTCCTGGTATTTACCTAAGATAATGCGGACCTTGGGCAAGGAGCCGAGGGCCTTGAAGTAGCGTTTCTGGCGGTCACGCCGGGAACTGATGTGCAGGCGAGGATCCACCAGGGCGGTGAAGAACTTGACTGCAACTACCTCCTCATCCAGGCGGAGGGTTTCGAAAAAGGATTGGATGTTTAGCCATTTCCAGGCCGGACGGTGCTGGAAGATGCCGAAGTACCAGTTAAAAGCGTCCAAGTAGATGGCACAGCGCTTTTTGGGCTGAGGTCGAGGGGTATCCGGCATGAGTAGTTTGTCAAAAAAGCTTAAAAACTGGCTTGATTTGTTGGGCCGGAGAGTCGATATGTATTACAACATCTCGCAATTGCGATTGGGTGATCCGCAAGGGTTGCCCTCTTTTTTTACTGGAGGTCTTTCCCGGGGCACGGATGCCAGTGATGCGAATTGATGTGAGGGTGTCTCCGCAAGACAAATGGTGCCGTCGGCAACCAGCACAACAAGCGCAGTAACCGAAATTTGTCCGGTATCCAGAATCTTTTCGTTGCACTAAAACAGGTCTTTGCTCAAAGGCGCTTTTCGTCTGCGTCTATGAAATCGACAAAGCTCCGGATGTCGTTCCGATGTGCCAGGCCTGCTTGTTCCTTGCGCATCTTGAGCCGGGCCTGCATTTCCGGGTCATCTTGCTTCGGATAATGCAGCATGCGCGCTCGATGGGCCTCCTTAACGTCATCGGGTTTGTTAACATTGAGACGAACCCAATCGCAGACCTGCCCGTCGGTGATTGAGTTGCGGACGACTTCGATAAAAGCCGCGGCCTCCACGCCCGCGGTCTCGAGCCACAGGCCGTCAAAACCTTTGCAGAAATTCGGTTGGTAATCCGGGTGCAGCTTGCCGGCCAAATGAAGCCGGATTTTGTCTACGAACCGCGGCAGGTGCATCCAACCGCACATGGTTTCGCGCGGGCTCCTGGGATAAATCATTTGCGTCATGGCCAAGCATTGGCACAGCGCATCGCGGTGTCAATGGGCCCCGCGGTCCTGACCGGTAGGTCGGCAACAAAAATAGACTCAGCCTGCCGGTTTTCGTAGCATCCCGGGCCATGTCGATTGCTGATCTCAGAAGAGAATATAACCTCTCGGGGTTGCGTCGCGGCGATCTGCTCGAGGACCCCCTGGCGCAGTTTCGCCGATGGTTCGACCAGGCTAGGGGTGCCCGAAAAAGCGGGCGAATTCGCCGGCTCCTCATCAAGATTTACAAGTGGCTCAACCTGGTCCAGGGAGTCGAACAATTGGATCTCAATGCGATGATCCTGGCCACCGCCGACGGACAGGGCCGGCCTTCGGCAAGAGTTGTGTTGCTCAAAGGCCTGGATGAACGCGGGTTCATTTTCTTCACCAATTACAATAGTCGAAAAGGGCGCGAACTGGCCGAAAACCCGGAGGCAGCCCTGGTATTTTACTGGCCTGAGCAGGAACGGCAGGTTTGTGTCGCCGGCGCGATCAGCAAAGTGCCGGATGCGGAGTCGGAATCTTATTTCCACAGCCGCCCTCGGGGCAGCCAAATCGGGGCCTGGGCTTCCGATCAAAGCACGCCGTTGAAAGACCGGGCCGAGCTGGAACGCAAGTGGCGCGAGTGCGAAACGCAGTTTGAAAATAAAGAGGTCGAACGCCCCGCGTATTGGGGTGGTTACGTGCTGGCGCCGGTTCGCATGGAATTCTGGCAAGGCCGCCCCAACCGCTTGCATGACCGGTTCCGGTACATGCGCCAGCCTGATGGAACGTGGTTGATTGAGCGGCTTTCGCCGTAAAGTCGAACTCGGATAAGCCTCCGCACGGGCAATGGGGAGAAGCACTCAATTTGCCCTTGCATTCCATTGCTTCTGGCCGATGTTAACTAAGGAGAACACGGTAGATGAAGTCAAAATGCACCGTACTGGCCCTGTTTGAAGACGAATCAGCCCGCGAAGCCGCCATGCAGTTCTGCGATGCTCTTGTGGAGCGATTCTGGACGGAGTTCAACCTTCAGATGACCTGGGCGAGATGGTCGGAATTGGAGCATCCAAGGCTGGCCCAGCAAACCGAGGCACAGGCCCGCGAATCGCAAATCATCGTTGTTGCTTCAAATCCAAAAGGCGTTTTGCCCGAACGCATCAGCTGGTGGCTGGAAGCTGCGCTGAGCGGCCGAGGTGAACGCGAAGGGGTTCTTGTCGGATTGCCTCTGGCAGAGGCCGGCATCAGCCCGGAAGCAGCCGCAACTCAGGTCTATCTTCGCAAGCTAGCGCATCGGCATGGCCTTGATTATTTGACGGCTGTGCCGCAGAGCCTGCCGCATCCCGAAACAGAATGCCCTGAGCTCTATAACGCCCGCGCCACGCAAGTCACCAGTGTTCTGGATAAAATCCTGCACCGGTCCCACATTCCTCCGGGAATGCTCTAGTCGCCTGGATTCGCTCGCCGAGGCATTCGCGTTATTCGGCTGGTTGAGCTACGGCCGCGTCTTCCTGTTGTTCGCTGATAACCGGAGCGATGGCTTGGAGTTTGTCTGACTCTTGCAGGTCGATGAGTTTCACCCCCTGCGTATTGCGGCCGGCCTCGCGGATATCTTTCACAAACGTGCGCACCATTTGGCCGCCGGTCGTGATAAGCATGATCTCGTCGGAATCACGCACCGTTAACGCCCCTACCACCCCGCCGGTGCGTTCGTTAGCTTTCATGGTGATGATCCCTTTTCCACCCCGCGATTGGAGGCGGTAGACCTGCTCTACGGTGCCGTTTTCCAGCGCAGCATCGAATGGTGTGCGTTTGCCAATCCCGTTTTCACCCGCTACGAGGAGTGTCGCGTCGCGCACCACCACAGCCAACGCCACCACCTTGTCGTTCTGATCCAGGCTTATACCCCGCACACCGCCCGCAGGACGGCCCATCGAGCGCACTTCCTCTTCCGAGAAGCGGATGCTCATTCCATCGCGAGTGATTAAAACCACCTGGTCGTTTCCTGATGTGAGCTTGACGTCGATCAGCGCGTCGCCCTGCTCAATCCCAATGGCGATAATCCCGCCCTTGCGCACGTTGGCGAACTCCGAGATCGCCGTCTTTTTAACCGTGCCCTGGCGAGTGGCGAAAAACAAAAAGCCGCCTTCCTGCCAGGTTACGTCTTCTTTGTTTGGGCCGGTCCTCGAGACAATCCGAATCAGCGCGGCGATGGTCTCGTCCTGCTTGAGTTCGAGCAGGTTGGCGATGCTTCGGCCTTTGGAGGCCCGGCCCATGTCCGGGATCTCGTGCACACGTTCGACATACGCCCGGCCCAGGTTGGTAAAGAACATCAGGTAATCGTGCGTGCTGGCCGTAAAAAGGTGTTCGATGAAATCCTGGTCCTGCTCGCTGGCCGCTTCCCTGGTGGCCATCCCGATGACGCCTTTGCCTCCGCGCCTTTGAGCGCGATAAGAACTGACGTTGGTCCTTTTGATCAGCCCGGAGTGGGTTAAGGTGATGATGACCCCCTCGTTTGCAATGAGATCCTCAATCGCGATCTCACCCTCATCCGGAACCAGCTCGGTCAACCGCGGAGTCGCATACTTTTGCCGGATGGCGAGCAGCTCATTTTTAATAATCGTGAGCACCCGTTGTTCTCGGGCCAGGATGTCCAGCAAGTCCTTGATGTTTTCGAGCAACTCGCGGTATTCGGCGCGGACCTTGTCAATTTCCAGGCCGGTTAACTGGTAGAGGCGCAGGTCCAGGATTGCGTTGGCTTGAGCTTCGCTGAAGGAATAGCGGCCATTGGTGAGCCGTGCTTCGCTGCGGATGAGAATGCCCAAAGATTCAACCTGCTGCCGGGTGAAGTCGAACGCCAGGAGTTTGATTTTGGCTTCGTCGCGCGTGGCCGAGCTGCGAATAATCCGGATAAACTCGTCGAGATTGGACAGGGCGATGAGGTAGCCTTCGAGAGTCTCAGCGCGTTCCTCGGCTTTGCGCAGCTCGAATTTGGTTCGGCGAATGATCACCTCGCGGCGGTGATCGATGTAGCAGTTGATGAGCTCCTTGAGCCCCAGTGTTTTGGGCCGGCCATGATCGATGGCCAGGGCGTTGACAGCAAAGCTGCTCTCCAAAGCGGTGTGCTTGTAGAGGTTGTTAATGACGACCTTGGCGATGGCGTCGCGCTTAATCTCGATCACCACCCGCGTGTTTTCGTCCGATTCATCGCGCACCGCCGTGATGTCGCTGATGATCTTCTCGTTGACGAGTTCGGCAATGCGCTGAACCAACAGCGCCCGGTTGACGTTATACGGGATTTCGGTAATGACAATTTGCTCGCGGCCGCCTTTGAGCTCTTCAAGCCCCACTTTCCCGCGGACCTTGAGACCTCCCTTGCCGGAAGTGAAATAATCCTTAATTCCTTCCAGGCCGCAAAGCATGCAACCGGTCGGGAAATCGGGTCCTTTGACGAACTTCATCAACTCCTTGAGGGTGATGTGGGGATTATCGATTTGGGCGCAAATGCCATCGATGATTTCGCCGAGGTTATGGGGAGGAATGTTGGTGGCCATTCCCACCGCGATGCCGGTGCCGCCGTTGACCAGCAGGTTGGGAAATGCCGCCGGGAAAACAGTCGGTTCGGTCAGCCGCTCGTCGTAGTTGGGGACGAAATCGACTGTGTCCTTGTCCATGTCAGACATGAGGGTGCCGCCCAGGGGCGTCAACCGGGCTTCAGTGTACCGCATGGCGGCGGGGGGGTCGCCTTCGACTGAGCCAAAGTTACCCTGAGGATCGATCAGACGCTCGCGCATAGCCCAGGGTTGGGCCATATGCACCAGCGTGGGGTAAATCACCGCTTCACCGTGGGGGTGGTAATTGCCCGAAGTATCGCCGCAAATTTTGGCGCACTTCATGTGCTTTTTCGGCGGATACAGTCCCAACTCGTGCATGGCGTAGAGGATCCGGCGCTGCGAAGGTTTAAGACCATCACGCACGTCGGGCAACGCCCGAGAAATGATGACCGACATCGAGTAATCCAGGAAGGAGTTCTTGATCTCCTCCGCCACGTTGATCTTGGCGATCTTTTCGTTGGCAGCAAAAAGCGGTGTGCTGCCGGAAGGCGTCTCGTTGGGTGGTTCGGTTTCAGGCATATCGCAAAAAATCTAAGAATAAGGCCAAAGCGGCGCCTTGCAGGGGCGCCTGTACCCGGGCGGTTCAGCGGTTCAAATGTCGAGATTGCGCACGTTCAGCGCGTTGTCTTCGATAAACTGACGTCGGGGTTCGACTTCCTCACCCATGAGCTTGGTGAACATCTCTTCGGCTTCAACCGCATCGGTGAGGTCGATGCGCAGGAGCTTGCGCCGGTTGGGGTTCATGGTCGTTTCAAACAGTTCCTTGGGATTCATTTCGCCCAGACCTTTAAACCGCTTGACCGAGAGGCCGCGCCGGCCGACTTCCTTAACCGCCATGAGGATCTCCGGGATAGAAAACAAGGGCCGGACCTGCTGTTTGTCCCCTTCCCCTTCGATCACCTCGAACAACGGTTTGTCCTGGGCGGAGTAATGCTCGATTTGGAACCCTTTTTGCGCCAATTTCTCGATCAAATCCTTGATGGCGTGCCGTTCATAGAGCTCTTCGTGCCGGGCTCGCCTGGTCGACCCATTCCTGGTCCGCTCCACCAGCGAGGTTTCAGTCTCTTCCGCGCCGGACAATCCCAGGTCCAGGTCGGGATTTTCTCCGGCAAAACGCGCCAATTCCTCGTTGTCATACAAGTAATGGACCGCTTCCTCGTTTCCCTGGCGGACCTTGACCAGGTGCTGCGGCCACTCGTGGGTTTTGGGGTTGCGATGTTCCAGGTAAACGGCGAAGTCGCCGCCTTTGCGCCTCAATCCATTGGCGTACTTATCGAGTGCTTCGAGCAATTCAAGGATCTCGCTGAGGTGCTTCTGGGAAAGGCTCTTTTCGTCATTCACGTTGCGCAGAGTCACTTCTTCGGTCCCAAGTTGAATAAGGATCCGGTTCAGCTGCGCGTCGTCGTCGACGTATTCGACCCGTTTCTTGCGAGCAATCTGGTATAGCGGGGGTTGGGCGATGTAAACGTAACCACGTTTAACCAATTCGGGCATCTGCCGGTAAAAGAACGTCAGCAACAGCGTGCGAATGTGGGAGCCATCCACGTCCGCGTCCGTCATGATAATGATTTTGTGATAGCGCAGTTTTTCCAGGTTGAAAGCCCCTTCGCTGTCGCCGTCGCCGATGCCGGTTCCGACCGCCGTGATCATCGTGCGGATTTCGTTATTCTGCAGGACCTTGTCGAGCCTGGCCTTTTCGACGTTAATCAACTTGCCGCGAATCGGGAGAATGGCCTGGAATTTCCTATCACGGCCTTGTTTGGCGGACCCGCCGGCGGAGTCACCCTCGACGATGTAGAGCTCCGTATTGGCTGGGTCGCGATCCGAGCAGTCAGCGAGTTTGCCCGGCAAGCCGCCGCCCGTCAGGGCGCCCTTACGGACGGTTTCCCGGGCTTTGCGGGCTGCTTCGCGAGCGCGCGCCGCCAGCAACCCTTTTTCGATCACTTTCTTTGCGACCGGCGGGTTGGAATCAAAATAGGTCATCAGGCCGTCGTAAACAACGGATGAAACCACACCGTCAATTTCCGTGTTTACCAGCTTAACCTTTGTTTGCGATTCAAAGCGCGGGTTGGGAAGCTTCACGCTCAATACGCAGACCAGGCCTTCCCGCACGTCATCGCCGGAAATGGAGGGATCCTTCTCTTTAAGCAGGTTGTTTTGCTTGGCGTATTGGTTAATGGCGCGCGTCAGGGCCGAGCGAAAGCCGGTCAGGTGCGTGCCGCCGTCGGGATTGGGAATCGAGTTGGCAAAGCACAGGATCTGGTCGTTATAGCTGTCGGTGTACTGCATGACGCAATCGACAAAGACCTCGTCTTTTTGGCGGCTGATATAGATCGGCTTCGGATGCAGCACCTGCTTGCTGCGCCCAAGTTGTCTCACGAATTCCTCGATGCCGTCCTTGTAATAAAAGCGCTCGGTTTTCTCGGATCGATCGTCCGTGAGGACAATCTCGATGCCGGGGTTGAGGAACGCCAGCTCCCGCAAACGGTTGGCGAGGATCTCGAATTTGAACTCCGTCGTGATCGTGAAAATGGTCGCGTCCGGCTTGAAGGTAATCAAAGTGCCGGTCCCTTTGGAGTTGCCGATGACCTGGAGCTTTTCTGTCGTGACTCCGCGCGCGAACTGCATGGCGTAAATCTTGCCATCGCGCGAGACCTCGACCTTGAACCAATCCGAAAGCGCATTGACGCATTTGGCGCCGACTCCGTGGAGACCGCCCGAATATTTGTAGGCACCCTGCCCGAACTTTCCGCCTGCGTGCAAGTTCGTGAGGACCAACTCGACTGCCGGCATGTTCCATTTCGGATGCATGTCCACCGGTATGCCGCGGCCGTTATCCCGAATGGAAACCGAGCCATCGACGTGGAGCGTGACTTCAATCTTGCTGCAGTAGCCGGCCAGGTGCTCGTCGATCGAGTTGTCCAGGACCTCAAATACACAATGATGCAAACCCCGTTCGTCGGGGTCGCCGATGTACATGCCCGGCCGCTTCCGGACGGCTTCCAGCCCTTCCAATTTATCTATCTTTGACGCGTCATATTTTTCGAGCGCGTCGGGGGCAGGTTTGTTTTCTTCGCTTTCGAGCACGTGTTCCTCAGGCATAAAACGGCACGGAAAAGGCGGTTATTGCCATCCGTTTACTGTCACAAAATTGTAAAAAAAAATAGCTCCTGGCACAACTCTTATTTGCGCCGCAGAGAAGGTGAAAAACCACAACAAATTGTGGTCTGGATTGAACTGGAGGGCCACAGATTGGGCCTTAATACCACCTGTCAGACTATCCTTTTTTAAGCGAAAAGCAACCCGCGGCACCCGATTTTTAGCGAATTCACACCCCCGTCCGTGCGGGTCAGGATTTTATATCACGGGCCTGAAAAGCGGCCGCGCCAATGAGAAACGTCGTGGCATTAAAGGCCAACAGGATGAGCAAAGAAGCCACCAGACGCGACCATGGGATTGGATCAGCGAAGATTAATAGCCAGACTCGGAAGTGGTAGAGTAGGAACCATTCCTGGTACGGTTCAAAGAAGGGAAGATGTTCAAGGACAAGGTTAATGAACATGAACGACAGGGCCAGGATGGTGGCGGCCGCCGGTTTCATGTTGAAGCAGGAAAACATAAACGCGAGTCCGACAATTGCGCTGGCGTTTATCGTCATGAGGACGTGAGAAAGAAGGTAAAGGCGTGTTCCGGCACCTGCGCTCAGGAGGTTGAAAACGTGTTCAGGCCACACCGAATAGATGAACATGCCGCGCCAGGGAAACCAGATTCGGGCGAAGGCGAGGGCTGTTCCGCCCAGTGCGAGGATCAGGACTGCCGAGAAAATGATGCCTGCTATCCATTTGACCAGGAGCAGTCGGAAGCGAGAAATGGGCCGCGACAGGATCATGCGCAAGGTCCCATCCTCGGCTTCTTTGGCCACGAGGTCCCCTCCTATGAGCGAGGTGTAAAGAGGCATCAAAAGGATGATCTGAGGGATGAGCATCACCAGCGCAACGGTGAGCGCCGAAAGGTAATCCTGGGCGAGGTAGCCATTTCCGGCTAGCAGCCGTTCCCAGCTTTTTTGCCAGTGCGTGAAACGGAACATGAGGAGCATGCCGTTCTGGGCGATCAAAAAAGCGCCAAAGCCTATGTAAGTTCGCTTCTTGCCAAACAGCTTCCACAACTCATTTTTGAGGTGTAAATAGAACATCAGCCACCCTGTTTTTTGCCGGTCATCAGCCCAAGGTAAAAGGACTCCAGGTTATCACGGTCGGGAGCAATCTCATACAACGGCATCCCCCGCTCGACCAACACCCGAACCACGCTGTCGGTGCCAATGTCCTTTGACAACGCCATGAATTCCCCGTCGCGCTCGTCTTCCACCATCCGGGCGTCCCGCAATATTTTGAGCGCGCCCGCAAAGTCGCTGGTCTTGATTCTGATCCAGCGTGGCTCCGTGTGGATGTCCGAGAGCCGGCCTTCGAAGACTTTTCGGCCCTGGTTCAACACTGCAATCCGGCTGCACACCTGTTCGACTTCGTGCAACAGGTGGGATGAAAGCAGGATCGTGAGCCCAAGCTCACGATGCAGGCGCTGAATCATTTGGCGCATTTCATGAATCCCTTCCGGATCCAGTCCACTGCCGGGTTCGTCCAAAATGAGAATTTCCGGCCCGGGCAAAAGCGCTTGAGCCAGGGCAAGCCTTGCTCGCATTCCATGGGAGTAGGTGCGGACCGTTGAGTTCTCCCGTCCGGTCAACCCGACCCAATCCACGACCTGGCGGATGCGCGCCGGGGCGGTATACGCCGTGTACGAACTGAGAATCTCCAGGTTCCGGCGTCCGCTCAAATAATCGTAAAAGGCGGGTGCTTCGAAAATGGCGCCGACTTTCTGAAGCGCCTGGCCGCGGTCGGTTGAGATGTCGTGCCCACAAACACGCACTTCACCACGGGTCGGCCAGACCTGGCCCAGCATCATGCCGATTGCGGTGCTCTTGCCGGCCCCGTTATGTCCCAGTAAACCGAAGATCTCGCCACGCGGAACGGTCAGCGTCAGGTCTTCGACCGCCAACCGCTCGCCGAACTGTTTAAAGACGTGGCTAAGCTCGATCACGGGCTCTTTTGAATCGTTCCTTCAATCGCGAGTAAATTCTTGATATGGCCGTCCGCATAGAGGTAATTCACCTCTTTATTTGGGCCCCGCGCTTTGTGGAATTTGTCTTTGTCGAACATCAGTGGGATCTGGTGGGGATCGAATTTCATCCCGAGAGCGCTCAAGTGCTCGGCGTCCTGCCCGTTGAGCAAGCTGTTCCAGGCATAACTGCTGCCGGTCGTTTCAAACAGGTTCTGCTTGTCAGAGGGACATTTCAGGATCCGCACGTTTCCCAGGTAATTCGAAAGCACTATGTCGGGTGACGGCAAGGAGTTTGTCATGGTCAAACTGCGATCGCGCATGGTGGGGAGATGGTTCCGATTGTCCTGAACATACAGCTGCAAGGAAATGCCGACCTGGCGCAGGTTGCTCAGGCATACCGCCGCGCGTCCGGATTCCTGCGCGCGTCCCAGGAGGGGCAACAGCAAGGCGGCCAATATCGCGATTACCCCGATAACGACCAGCAGTTCGGTCAGCGTGAATGCCCGCGTCAAAGCCACTGCACGTGGGTAACCCGCTGGCCGAAATGAAAAACGGCGCGCCCTAGCAGCCTTCATCTTCCCTGAAAAGGTCTGCCACTCTCCATGACGCGCTGTAATTCTTCGAGAACCGGAGCCAGCTCTGCCTTGGTTTGTGCTGAGCTCTGGCTGTAAAAGGTGTTCAGGCCAATGGTGCGAATCTTTGCCTGCAGTTCATCGCTCAGGACCGGTGGCCCTTTTGTCACCGGTTGCCCATCTTCAGATTCTGCGGTCCGAATGCGGTTCTGCGTGTCCCGAAGTCGCCGCAGGGCGTCATCGACCGTTTTTCGGCGTTTGTCCTCGGGCAATTGCTCAAATGAAGCCAGCATTTGTTTAAAGCCCGTCGGCATCGTCGCCTCGATGAAAGTTGCCTTTTCGTCTTCGGTCATTTGTCCGAACCACTCCCAGGTCAAACGCTCCAAGCGTGCTTTCTGGCGCTCCTCGAGCGAGAGGGCATTGAGCATGTCCGCCAGTTTGCGGAGAGCCTTGCGACGTTCCTCAGGCGAAAGCCTGGATAAATCCACGGCCTGCACATAGGCCCGGACTCGCTCCACGGTAACTCGACTCCTCTTGGCGATGGAATACCCGGTGAGCGCGGCGATCCATATGCCAATCACGACCAGGGCTGATACAACAACCGGACGCCAGCGTCGGTTCAACATAGTGCCAATGTAGAACCATCCCGCGAAAAGTGGAGGGAATAAATATTAAATGCCAGGCTGGGGATTACCTGGCGCTTGCTCGGCGGAATTGCTCTGCGCTGGCAGTAATTCCTGAATCGCCTTCAAAAGCGCGGCGGGACCGAATGGCTTGGTCAAAAACCGGTTTGCCCCAGCCCATTGAGATTCTTTTTGAGACAAATGGTACTGCGGATTTGAGGTCACGACGATGACCGGTATGGCCTGCCTGCGAGCGTCCTGCTTGATTTCACGAATCGCCGATAACCCGTCGAGTTGCGGCATCATGATGTCCATGACAATTATGTCTGGCACATCCTTTTCAGCCAGTTCAACCGCTTCGATGCCGGAGTTGGCGCTCAGGACCCGAAAGCCTGCCCGTTCGAGATGGGGGCGGTACAACCGGTGCATCAGGGGATCGTCGTCGACCAGAAGAACTGTTGTGGACATGAATTGGCGCCTATTGGCGCTCAGGTTATTAAAGCTCTTTTCACGACCGCAAGCAGAGAATAGATACGAGGGCGAGAACCTATCCCTGGGCGCCATGCGGGATTGATTCTCTTCGCGGAACGGTTCGCATTGCGGACTGCGGTTAGCAATCACGCTAGCTCCCAGAAGTTTGGCCAAAGCGAGGGGGAACCTTTGAGACTGGCGAAACCCAATTGTCTACCTGCCAAAATCGTCCTGACCGTCCGGACGACCCCCATATGCACCTATCGATGCCGGTAAGTCGCAGGCAACTACAGACGGGCTGGGGGAAATTGCGAGATGGCGCGCATATATTGAGCACGTTCAAAGGCGCTGGGTTCGGCGCAGTTCTTCTGGCTCATGCTGCCTTTGAGCTGGGCCACCGATTTGTATTCGTGCTCTTCCATCCAGGCCAGCATGTCGCGTTCAATCACCTCGACTTGCCGTGGCCCGTGGCGAATCAGCGCCGAGCAGAGCATCGTTACGTCCGCTCCGGCCATGAGCATTTTAAGAACATCCGATGCCCTGTGGATGCCGCTGGTAGCGGCGAGGCTGGCGCGTAGTTTGCCATAAAGCAGCGCGATCCACCGCAACGGCACGCGCATTGCCATGGGCGTGCTCAAAAGAATATTGGGACGGATTTCAAGGGCCTCAAGATCGATATCCGGCTGGTAAAACCGGTTAAACAGAACCAGACCATTCGCGCCTGCAAGATCGAGGCGTTTGGCCATATTCGCGAAATTCGTGAAAAACGGACTCAGCTTTACGGCAACGGGAATGTGAACCGCGGATCGGACCGCCTTGAGAATGTCGAGGTAGTTGTGCTCGACCTGGCTGGACGTCATATCCATGTCGGTCGGGATGTAGTAGATATTCAACTCCAACGCGTCGGCGCCTGCGTGCTGAATGGCCTTGGCATACCCGGTCCAACCCCCCACTGACGAGCCATTCAGACTGGCAATAATGGGAATATCCACAGCCTCCTTGGCGCGCGCGATGTGTTTTAAGTATTCCTCCGGGCCCAACCGGAACTCCTGCGATTCGGGAAAATAGGTCAGCGCTTCGGGAGTGCTGAAGGTGCCTTGTTCAAGATTTTGGGCCAACTCGGCGCTGTCCTGGCGCAGTTGTTCCTCGAAGAGCGAATAAAGCACGACAGCGGACGCGCCAACATCCTCCAGTTGCTTGATCGTGTCGATCTGTTCGGAAATGGGTGAGGCCGCCACGACGAGCGGCGTTCGCAGTTTTAGGCCGAGGTAGTGAGTGGAGAGGTCCATGATATCCTTCAGAGTTTCAGGTTGGGAAAAGATTTTGCCACAAATCGCGAGGAATCACCGTAGCTTGTCGTCCTAGCAAAGGGAACCGCAAGCCGCGTTCTTCCAGGGTTGAGCGATTCAAAAGGTGCATGGCTTATGGGTGCGCGTCGACAGAAGTCTGCGGTTTGGCTGGGGCAGCCGGCGCCGGCTTCGGATCCCGGCCCGCCATAAACTGGTAATTTCTCCACCGCCGTTCCGCGTCGGCCTGGGCCTGGGCAAAGAACTTCCGGGCATCTTCCGGCTTGCTCTTGGTGAGCATTTTGAATCGGTTCTCCGACATCAGGTAATCCTGAACCTTTGACTTGGCGGCGGCTGAATCCAGCTGGAGCGGGTTTTCGCCGCGATCGGCGCGACGCGGGTCGAACCGGTAAAGCAGCCATTGGCCGGATTCAACCGCGAGTTTTTGCTGGCGCGCGCCGACGCCGGAATCC
>DATGLT010000214.1:0-2435 GCA_035294005.1 Verrucomicrobiia bacterium | reverse complement strand
CCGCCGCCTCGGCCAGGCCCACCGGGTCTTGCAGAACGGAGAAGGGGTCGACTTGGATTTTTGAAATGCATATGAAACTGAGAGTTGCCGGAATCAACTTTGATCACATGCACATGGGCGACCTGCTTCGGATGGTTCACGAACACCCGGGAGCTGAAATTGCTGGCATCTGTGACGAGTCACCGGCCCGAATGCAGATGGCGATCCGCAATTTTGGCATCCCCGCCAACCGCGTTTTTTCGCGCGTGGACCAATGCATGGAGACAGCCAGGCCAGACCTGGTGATTTTGTGCCCTGCGACGGGCCGGCATGCCGATTACGTTGAGCAAGTGGCGCCGTATCACGCGCATATCCTGGTTGAAAAACCGTTTGCCGCGAGCGTGGCGGATGCCGACCGGATGATTGCAGCGGCGCGCAAGCACAAGGTCTTGCTTGCGATCAATTGGCCCTTGCGATGGGCGCAAAGCCACTGCACGGCTTACCGACTGCTGAGCGAGGACCGAATCGGCGCGCTGGAGGAAGTCCATTATTACGGCGGCAACCGTGGCCCGCTATGGCACACGGCCGACAAAATCGAGACCCGGCCGACTCCGGCAATGAAGCGCCGGAGCTGGTTTTATAGTCATGCCAAAGGAGGCGGTTCGCTGCTGGATTATCTGGGGTACGGGACGACACTCGGGACATGGTTTCAGCGTGGTCGCAAGCCGATCGAAGTCACTGCCGTCACGGACCTGCCGAATGGATTGGAAGTCGATGAGCACAGCATTACCGTCGCCCGGTACGGCTGCGGGCTTTCCAAGTTTGAAACCAGGTGGGGCACCTTCACCGATCCCTGGAAACATCAACCCCAGCCCAAGTGCGGGTTTGTTTTGAAGGGGACACATGGCACGATCAGCAGCTACGACTACGAACCGGCCATTCGCATTCAAACCGATCGCAAGCCGGAAGGTGAGACGATTCAAGTCGATGATCTGAAAGCCCCTTTCCAGAATCCCGTCCAATACATGGTTCACTGTATCCGGCATCATCAAGCGCCCGAGGGTCCGCTCTCGACGCGTATCTCCCGGATCGGCCAACAAATCGTCGATACCGCCATCCTAAGCGCGGCCCGGCGCAAAACCGTCCACCTGATCTCCTGAATGGCCGGGCGCGCATGAGTTCCGAAGATTGCGAGTACGGCCTCAGCAAACAAGTTCACTCGGCCGGTATCTCCGCGCCCGAATATGATTACCTGCCGCGCCTGCCGAACACTTTTCGGCCCAAAGTCGGGTTAATCGGCGCCGGAGGAGTGACCGAATACCATCTGCGAGCGTACCGCGCCTTGGGGTTGCAGGTCGTGGCCATATGCGATCTGGATGCGCGTCGGGCGCAGTCCCGGCGCGAGCAATTCTTTCCGAATGCCGTCACCACGACAGATTTTCGCGACGTGTTGCGCCGCGAAGAAATTGAGGTGGTGGATGTGGCGTTGCACCCGGAACATAGAGGGCCGGTCGTGGAAGCCTCGATCTCGGCCGGCAAACACGTTCTGAGTCAGAAACCCTTTGTGACGGACCTCAACGATGGGTTGCGATTGATCGAGCTTGCGGACAAACGCCGCGTGAAGCTTGCGGTCAATCAAAACGGCAGGTGCGCGCCGCATTTTGCCTATGCCCTGGCGGCTGCGCGGAGCGGGGCCCTGGGCGAAATCGGAACTGTGGATTTCAACCTGCTGTTTGATCACAGCTGGACAATAGGCACGCCGTTCGAAAACATTCACCACCTGCTTCTCTACGACTTCGGGATTCACTGGTTCGACCTGGCCTCATGTTTCCTGCCCGACGATGGGCCGCACGAAGTTTACGCCCGAGTGTCACGGTTGCCGTACCAAAAGGCGCGCCCGCCTTTCGCCGCGTCGGTCATCATCAACTCGACAGCCAGCCAGGTTCGATTGTCACTCAATGGCGCTGTGAGCCTCGGCCAGACCGATCGAACCCTGATTGCCGGTTCGCTAGGGACTCTTGAATCAACGGGACCAAGCTTGAGCGAGCAGCGGGTCGTATTGGCAACCGCGGCCGGAGTCGCTTCCCCGCAACTGCGTGGAACATGGTTTGAAAATGGTTTTCAAGGAACGATGTGCGAATTGCTTTGCGCGATCGAGGAGGGAAGGGAACCCCGAAATTCGGCTCGCGGCAACATTCGGAGCCTGGAATTGTGTTTCGCCGCCGTGCGCAGCGCCAATACGGGGTTACCTGTCCGCTCCGGCGCGGTCCGAACGCTGCCTCAATGAGAGCAATCCCTCAACAGGGTCGCAAGGAGCGCTTGACCGGTGCCCCGAGTTCTTTAAACGGGTCCAATCTCTTCAAACAGGCGAGTCTCTGCATCGTAGGCAACATAAATCGGGACGTGAAGCTGCAGGCGGTTCCCAGTTCCACCCGGTTGCTGAAGGATGGAGAAAG
>DATGLT010000213.1:0-5781 GCA_035294005.1 Verrucomicrobiia bacterium | reverse complement strand
GCGGTCGTTTTTGCGATCGAAGGCATTTCGGAAATGATATAATTGATAAAAAAGCTGAATATTCCGGCCTGCGCCGCCACATAAAAAAATTGGGCCAATGTTGCCGACGAGAAATGCGGATGCGCCCAAATGTTGTAGTGCGTGATCCTCCGGGAGATAGGGATCAGGAACAGCGCGGAGATTAGCACAGGCAGGAGCGCTGCTGTGGGAACGATCCAAGATGTTACTTCCGGGCCGACGCCGCAGGCAGGCAAAATGAGATTCAGGATCATGAAAATCGCAAAACCGAGCACACAGACATTCAGCACCATCAGTATAAAAATCACCACGCGGTTGTATGCCTTGTCCCGGTGGCCCGCGGACTCATCGGCAATTTGGTCTGTGTCAGTCCGGTAAATGTCTTCAGCTGCGATGTCCGGCACAGACGCAAAGAAAAACAGCGCTGCCAGGATCAGCACAATGAACCCAACCCCCATGTAAGGAACATAGAGCTGACCATGAGCCACTTCGACCCCGCCTTCGGAGTAGAAATAGGCGCCGCCAATGATGGGGCCCAGAATCCAGCCGATACCGTTGAATGATTGGGCAAGATTGATTCTCGTCGGACCACGTTCTCTGGGCCCTAAAAGAGTCGTGTATGGATTCGCGACAGTTTCCAGCACCGTCAACCCCATCGCAATCAGCCAAACACCAAATAAAAAGGCCCAAAACTGCGATATGTGAGTTGCGGGGATAAACCAAAAGCCGCCTACGGAAACCAGGAGCAAACCGGCAATGATTCCGCCTTTGTAACCAATTCGTCGGGTTAGCAGACCGGCCGGCAAAGCCATCAGCGTGTATCCCATGTAGTGGGCGAACTGGACCCAGGCCGACTGGGCTTTCGTGAGGTGCAACTGGTCCTGGAAATGTTTGTCCATGGTATCAATCATGCCGTTACAAAAGCCCCACAGCAGAAAGAGTGAAGCGACGAGAAAGAACGTGATTCTCATGTTCTTCCCATCTGGGAGGATAAACAAACCGGCCTTCGATGGCTTGGAAGAGCCGCCGGAAAGCGGCTTGGGGTCAGTTGTAGCGGATGCTGTTTTCATTTGTGTAAATTCGGCGCGCTGCCAGAGCGTGGAAAGCTAGCCTGAGACCAGAATGATGTTGGCGTATTGAATCGTATCGCCGGTGCGGATAAGGCCGATTGCTTTTGGCACTCGTTTCTTAAATTCAACGTGCGGCTCGTGCTGGAGGGGAATGCCTTCGAGGCCGAGGGCAAATTGGTCGCGGGTTGGGCCGGTGTTTTGGTCCAGAAACTCGCTGGCCATAACCGCCGAAGCGGCATGAAAGTGGGCGCGAACAGCCGCCAGGACTTGGAGCACCGTAGGGATGCCGTCGATCAGGGAGATATCGACAGTTTCAATCTCGGGCCAGAACGGGAAGCCCCGATCCGCGATCACCACTGAATTCGTATGGCGAATGCGCGCCAGTAGCGAGAGCAGATGCGGGTTCAGGATTTTGCCGGTCAGCATAGGGTAGCCAATCCGCCGGGGAGCAGGATATGCACGAAACCGCGCCGGATCCAAGGGAATACCCGCTGGGATCACCTCGTTTCGCGGCTGATCGGATCACTGATTGGCAGGTTGTCATTTTAGATTTGCAAATTTCATCAGTTATGGTCCTCTCCTTGAGAAGCCCATTTAAACCGCATGGACTAAAAATGCCATGAACACGAAATCCTCTTCGATCTCACGCCGCCGCTCCGCTTTTACCTTGATAGAATTGCTCGTCGTGATTGCGATCATTGCAATCCTCGCTGCAATGCTTTTGCCGGCGCTCAGCAAGGCCAAGGACAAAGCGGTTCGCAGCCAGTGTGAAGGCAGCCTCAAGCAGATTAGCCTGGCCATCAACATGTACAGCCAGGATTTCCGCGAATACCTCCCGGAAGCCAACTGGAATTCGCCCTTTCTCCGCCGTGGCTGGCTTTACGACGCGTCCAAAGGGTCCGTTCCCGACCCAACACAGCCACCCTACAACGCCGATCCAAAAATGGCCTACCTGGGCGGGTTGCTCTGGGATTACACAAAAACGTATGGAATCTTCCGATGTCCGCTCGACCGCACGAACACCCCGGCTTGGAAATTGCGCGCCCAGAAACTTTCCAGCTACCTGGTTAATGGCGCCATTGACGGATTCGGAAGCATCGCTCCGGACTCCTTCAAGGCTTCGGCTTTCCGCCAGGACTCGATTATCTTGTGGCAGGCATTGGAAACCAACCCGGGCGATTTTAATGACGGGTCGAGCAGCCCGGACGAAGGAATTACCAAGCTTCATTCGTTGGGCACAACCGTCGGAGTCGTCGATGGGCATGTTGAGTACTTCAAGACTCTGAATTTTTATAAGGAAGTGAATAATCCCGGAAAAGGACGGCTCTGGTGCAACCCCGCCACAAAAGACGGCCGCTGAAATTGGCGCCCCAAAACCAGCTCATGAACAGAATTGTATTTTGCTTAGTCGCGTCAGTCCTGGTCCTCTCGGGCTGCGGCGGTCGCAAGACCGACGCGCGGACGGAGCTTGAAAAAGCCGCGGTGGTCATCGCCAAAACCGAAAGCGCTCCCGCCCCCGCCGCGCCGGAAACCGCGCCCGCACCGGCTGTTCCCGACCTGGCTGCCTCGGCAGGATCAGCTTCAGTCCCAGCCGCCGCGCCGGTTCCCAGCCCTGCCCAGCAGATGCAGACCGCAATGGCGTCCTACAAAGCCGGCGAACTCGAAGATGCGGTGACACGTTTGCAAAAGTTGCGGGCGAGTCCCGCGCTCACGGCCGAGCAACGCATGGCCCTGCAGGACGGTGTCGCTGCGGTCATGATGGAAATCTACAGCCTCGCCGAAAAGGGCGATCCCAAGGCGATCGCAGCGGTCAAACAGTACGAGTTAATGCAAACCTCGCGCCAGTAAGCTCCGTGCCCGTGGTGCAGCCTCAGAAGATTTTCTAACGAAGATTAGCCCCGGGCGCTACAAGCTGCCTTTGGCATCGTCGAGGGCCTTGGCCAGCGCTTTGGCGCGCTTCACGAAATCCGGCTCGTAGGTCACCGTGGCGATCACTTTTTTGGCATCGGAGCTCAGAAGCAGGACTGTCGGCGGAGTATAATGCGGGTCGGGCGTGTGCAGCGCTTCATCGATGAAACGAGGCACTTTGTGGTTTTCCTCGTAGGCATCCATGAAAACGAGCACCGTGCGATGGCGCAGAGCAAACAGCGCGTGCAGAGTGGCGCCGCGCGGTGTGGTTTGCGAAATTGTGCCTTTGCCGTCCAGCACTTTGGGTGAGCTTGCAATCCAGGCAACGGCTTTGTGGGCGGCGGAAGCTTCCTTGCTGGCCGTCTCCAGGTCCGCGGTTCTGTAAACGGCAATCGGTTCACCATTAACAATCACGTTAAACTTTTCAGCGGCGTTGATCTGAAAGGCCGGCCATTGCAAGAAGCTCGCCCCCAAAACGCACTTCAAAAGTGCCTGCGGCAATGTGCTCATTCTTTGATGCGAATTCGACGGTATTCCATCTGGCCGCGATCGCCTTCCAACCCGATTGGGCCGGTGGCCGGCAATTTAAAAGCGCTTTCAAGCACCTCTCCGTTGCACGTGCAGTAAGCCTGGGTTCCCTTGACTTCAATGATCAGTTCATTCCAATCCTGCGCCTTGTATTTCTTGAGCTCTTTATAGGGTCCGGCAATAAGGTAATCGCGGCACTGCAACTGCGGCTCCCGAATGAATACTCCGCTGTCCGCATTTGGGGTTGCGCGAAACTCCAGCTTTAAGACGAAGTCCGATGGAAACTCGCGCGAGGTCCACAGGGCCTGGATTCTGCGCCCCTCAGGTGGAGTTTTTACGATAAGCCTGCCCGCCCTGGCGACATAACGCCCATCGTCAGTTTGCGTCTTGCCGTCGAAGCTGACGGCTTTGGTGACGATAGGCCACGCGGCAGCGTTCGGATCCTTCTGTTGCCATTCCTTAGCCGATTTGATGTCGGCTTCGGATGTTGGGCGGAATCCCCAACCGCTCAGATCATGGCCATTGAATAAACTCTTGAACCCGGGTTCGAGTGCAAACTCGTCCGGTTCATTCTCGATGAATCCAAGCGTTGCAAAAATCGGTATCAGGGCTTTTGCCCATTTTGCATAGCCCGCCTTATTGGGATGGAGCAGGTCCGGGAACTCCTCCGGTATGGCGTTTCCCTGGGGATCGGCGAATAAAGGCCAGGTTTCAATCAACGTGATTTGCGGGTCGCCTTTGACCTCGGCGGCATACAATTGGTTTATCTTTTTGATTTTGGCGGCGGGACGTTTCTTCGATTCCGAGCTTGGGAAAACCTGACACAAGACGATTGGCATATCGGGATTTGCCAGCTTCAGCCGCGCGAGGATCCGCTTGAGGTTTCGCGCGATCGTTTCCGGATCCGCTCCCTCCTCGAGGTCATTGGTTCCAATCAGGAGCACCACGGCCTTCGGATGAAGTGCGACGACATCCTCATCCAGGCGGATGAGCACGCCGCGAGTCGTGTCGCCGCTGATGCCGCGGTTGGCCACTTTGAGGCCGGCAAAACAGTCACCCATGGTATCGCCCCAGCCTTGCGTGATGGAATCTCCAAGAAAAACCACACTGTCCTTGTCCTGCTGACTTCGTTGGGCCCAAGCACTGCGGCGTTCGGCCCAAAGTTTGCGAAACCAATCATACCGGCGGATCGGTCCCTCGCCGGGCAAGCCATCGTCCGTTGCTGGAATTTCAAATTGTGCGGCTCCCTGCTGGACGGGCTGAGGTTGGGCTCGGCAGCAAACAAGAAACGACAGCAGGAAGAGGGGAAGCCAGGTCGCATGGGTGGGTTTCATTTGTAATTGGGAGCAGGTTGGCGAGATCAGCGAATTGAGGCAACTGAGAATCCAGACTGAAGCGCTTCAATCGTCGTCCACCTTTTGGACGGCCCACTCGGGATAAGGTGTATCCGAACCTTTCATCGCGCGCCACAGGATGCGGTTCAGCACGTCTTCGGGGCATCGGTCCGGCTGGTCCAGTGGCAACCGGTTCGAAAGGGCAATGTCCCGGCGCTTTTGTTTATCGGCCGCTTTCTTTGGTTCCGGGCTTATCTTATCGAGCGGAAATTGATTGGTCACACAGGTGAATGGCGTCAGGTCGCGATTAGCGGTGAAACACTCAGTCATGGGTGCTGCCGAGGCGTCCAACTGGTTCATGGGAGGCAAGCCAAGGATCAGTTCGATGGTGCGGACCAGGCTTATTTGATTGTACTGGGTGCTGACAGTGCGGTGCCGCAGCGTGTAGGGGCTGGCCACATAGCACGTGGTCCGGTACCCGCTCACATGGTCCCAGCCTGCCTGGGGATCGTCCTCAATGGCAAACAGGCATGTCTCCGGCCAGAACCGGCTGTGAGTCACGCCGTCCAAGATTTCTCCAAAGGCCAGGTCATTGTCGGCAACCTGAGAGCCGGGGGTAGGATAATCGGTGCGCTCGCCGCCCGTATGATCATTGGGCAGCCACAAAATGATCAGGTTCGGAAAACCGCCGTTGGTTTCAAAACCATGCAATTCTGTGATGAATTCCGAGGCGCGCATGACGTCGGGCACCTTGAGATCCCAGCCGGTGAAATTCGTGTCGCTGCAGTTGCGCAAGCTTCGGATCATGGCCTTGCTGCGAAGCCGCACTGCTGCGGCATTGGTGTTAAAGGCGCCCCAATAATCGGACCAGGAAATTTTGTCTTTCTTCTTGGGATCGCTCCACCCGGAACTCGACAGCATCC
>DATGLT010000212.1:0-3925 GCA_035294005.1 Verrucomicrobiia bacterium | reverse complement strand
AACGTCAGTGATAAAGCAGTTGCAGCCAATGCGGCAAAGTGCCTGGGCGGGATCGGTCCTGAGGCGCGACAGGCGGTGCCTGCCTTGATCAACGCAGTGAAAGATCCAGACCCTCACGTTCGACAAGATGCGGTCTTTGCTTTGGGCGAACTTGGGCCTTCAGCGGAGCCAGCCGTGGACGTGTTATTTGAGGCCGCTAACGAACCTTACCAGGGAGTGAGCTTTTTTGCACTCCAGTCGCTCGGGAGTATCGCTGCGAGGCCGCAGGTGGTAATCCCTCTGCTGCTGGCCACTTTGAACAAGCCACAGAGTGACCGAACGGTGTATGACGTGGCTATCGTAGGTTTGGGCAACTTCGGGGCTGCTGCACGACCGGCTGCCCCCGCCATTTTGCCGTTTTTGCATGATGACATTAGCTACATCCGTCGTGACGCCACAAACACGCTCAAACAAATCGGCGTCGGTGTTTGTCCGCAGGCCTTGGGCCGTTAGCCAGTCCAACGCGTCACATGTTCCCCCTCCGATTGTAACCAGAGCGCGTTCGTGACTACGGTGCATTCGCTTGATTCCTGGTCTATCAGTTGTTCCATGGTTGTCCGAGGAGGCCAAGTGGACTAGAAATTTTGTATTGTTGACGGCTTCCTCAATTCCGGCACCCGGTATTATTACTTGCTGCGCGCCCGAGAGTACGGGCGGCGACTCCAGTCTGTCCAACATTGCCAGCGCCGTCGCGCCCTGAGCCTCACTCGCCACTCCTGCAGGAAACCTGAATCCCTGGCTGGATCGGATTTTCAGCGGTGCGGGCATCCGGGCCAACAGCACGGTCTGCGCATGCCACCGCGCATCTTATCGATGCCGACCTCAATGCGTCGTTTCCGAGTGGTTTCTTGCTTGGCCGATGTGACCCAACAGATCCACTCGTTACGGGCCAGCGGGGTAATCTCGGTCCAAAGGCTCATCGCAGCGGCGTTAGATTGGATCGCTCTCCGGAAATCTGCTGGTAGCTTATGAACCGTGCCGTCAGCGATCTTTGGGGTCATCATACAAATAGCCCAAGCAACGCGCAATAAGAGATAAATCGGGAAGAACGTGATAATGCGGTTGAGCAGGTCCGCATTTCAATAAAACAGATTGGCTCCGAAGTCGGGAATTTTCCCGGCCTTGACCTCCTGGCCCCAATCATTCAAACCCCCGTTGTCCATTTTCCAGAACTTGCGACACAGCTCAAAATAATCGAGAACGGCTTGGCGTTCTCCCTTTTCAAGAAGGTCCTTCGCCAAACTCATATTGGGACCGAAGGTGTTCATCTGCGGCGAACCAGGACTGTTCCCCGCGGCGATCAAATGCTGCTTCGCCTCATCGATGTGGCCCTCCTGGACAGCCATGCGACCAAGGACCAGATTTGCATCCTGGACAGCGTTCCCGTAATTCCAGTCGCCCGGAAAATTCTTCAATGACGCCATCAATTCCTGAGCGTATTTACGGGCATCCTCAACCTTACCGACCACGAAGCTCTCCTTAGCGGCATCGTTCAGAGCATAGAACTTCTCCTGCGGCGTCTTCGCTTCGGCCAATTTCTTGGTGGCCTGGTCGAGACGCTGCTGCTGCGGCGTCACGGGTGATCCGCCGCCGCAACCGACCAGGAGCGCGCAAATTACACTTGGGGTTATGTATCGCAAAATCCAGTTCATAGGCGCAAACGGTTAAACCTGAGCCAAGGTATCAGCCGTTGGGTGGGCCGCAAGCGTTGTGCAGTTGGTCCTGGGCGAGTAGCTGGTCCTCGTCGGCCTCCTCCGCGAGCGCACTGAATGAACGTCCTTAAGCAACTCGTGGTCAAAGCCACAGTCGGGTGATTCTAATCATGCGGAAGCTTCTCCAATTAACCTGCCTCGGTTTCCTATTATTGATTGCCAGCGTGTACGCCTGGCACGCGGTGCACCGGTCCGAGCCGCGCTACGCTGGTAAAGGCTTGCGACTCTGGTTGAAGGACTACTGCACAGCCGAATTTGAGGGCGACCAAGAGGATGCCAGGCGGGCCATTCAGCAAATCGGCACTAACGCTATTCCCTCCTTACTTGAAATGCTCCGCGAAAGGGACTCCAGGTTTACGGCCACACTTGATTCCGTTTTGCTGCGCCACGGAGTTCGGATTCGCTTTGGGACGGCAGAGCAGCACAGAACCTTGGCAATCGGCGGCTTTCGCGCACTACGTTCGACTGCGCGTTGCGCTACCCCTGACCTGCTTCGATTGGCTCGTGACGAAAACCTCGAGGTCCGGGTGGCTGCTCTTCGTTCGCTTGGCGGCATTAACCCTGTCCCGAAAGAGGTCATGCCAGCTATAAAGGGGTGCCTTAACGACTCAAATCTAGTTGTGCGTTTATACGCTGCCGAAGCCATGGACGCTGTGCGGTCGAAATAAGGGTCCAGGTCCGCTGCCAATTGGTGCAAAGCGCACAAGCCGGATGTCCACGGGCCGCTACGGTGCGCCAGCTGCCCTGCGCTGAGGCGGCAATTGCGCTTGCGCAGGCAGCCCGGCATGGGCTTTAGTTGGGAATGGGCAAGCTCCACGAGACTGAAAGCCGCTGGTGGGGAGTGTGCGAATTTGTTTTGTGGGTTGTTTTCTACTTCTGCGCGGTCTGGATCTTCAACGCTTTTTTACCTCCTAAGCCGGAGCAAACACCGTTCGAAACCTATTTGGGGAAACAAGTCAGGCAAATCGAAGGCGGTTCCTCCGCTCAGCCCGACCAGCAGCTTGATAACGGCACAGATAACCTGCAGGGCCCTAGCCACCGGCGCCGGCACTAGCTGGGGAACGCAAACCAATATGAGGGGTATGCGAGCACGGCGAATGTGACCGGTCGCACGGATCTAACGCCAGGACTACTCTCGTTGCCGGTCAAAGGCTCAGCATGATTGGCGCAACGCTTGCACGACCGAACTGATCCGCTCAGCCGTTGCCTTCTTGCTAAACCGGACGGCCAATCCACCAGGCAAGTTCACCTCGGCGACCCAGCTATCCATCGCAAGTCCTCCGCTCCGTCGATTCAAATATTCAAACGACGCTGGGAAAGTAGAGAGACTGTTTGCCTCCGACTGAGCACGATGACAAAACAGACAGGGAAAAAGGTAGCAGGAGCATCTACGGGATCAGGCTCTGAGTGCGATGCAAAAACGTAACCCCAAAACAACCCCAACGGGATCATCTTCATGCAATTGATGAGGGACGAAGCCCAACCAGCGTCGCCGACGTGAAACGCAGAGCATGCAGGAGAGGCCAGAGGTTCGCCCGTCAGAAACCAAGCGAAGCCTGAGTCCGAGTTGGGCGTTCCTGATCGTAAGGTTATGCTTGGGGGAATCTTTCCCCCAATTTCCCCACGCTATCCGTTCGTAACTGTTTTCCTGTGCTGTCCACTTCAGGCACTTCGCAAGTCAGCCAGTAAGCATAAAGCACCGCCAACTGCTCGTTCAGTTGTTGGGGTGCTTGTGGCTTCACGTGAAAAGAGCTGGCCCCCAACATATAAGACTTCTTGATGTCGTCCAGGTCCTTCGAGGCCGAGAAAACGACGGTGGGAATTACCGCCCACTCCGGGTTACTTTTGAGGAATTCAAGCACTGCAAAGCCATCCGCTCGCGGCATTTTCAGGTCGGTCATGATGAATGTGGGATACGCAAATTTAGCGCGATCAGCGTATTTTCCTTCCGCCATCATATACGCAATGGCTTCTGCACCATCATTCACTATTTGGATCGGGTCAGTGACTCCCAGTTTCCTGAACGCATGCTCGATCAAAAACTGGTCATTTTTATCGTCCTCGACTATCAGTATGGTTGCGTGGAATTTCTTCACGAAGGTTCCTGATTGGCTAGCATGGGACGGACGTCTTCACATTGTCAACCCTGGTGCTTGCAATGGTCGCCCGCCCGG
>DATGLT010000211.1:0-27205 GCA_035294005.1 Verrucomicrobiia bacterium | reverse complement strand
CGCTGTAGCCTGTTTGGCAACCAGTTCGATCAGGTTTGGGACCAGCTCAACCAAAGTGATTATCTGCGCCTCCGCATTCTTGAACACGCCGAGGACTCCCACCAAGCCGCCTAATGGTGACTATTTTGTCCTGCCCCCGGTGTCCGGCTTCCCGTCAAAATTGGCTTGCACGACCACCTTGCCAGAGTCGGAACTATCCAGCGGGACCTGGTTCATCGTATCCAACCATACGTGGGCTTTGGAAACCGGCCGGCCTGAATGTGTGAGCAGGCGCAGTAGCAGGAGCTTGCCGCGCTGAAGCGTCAGACGAAAGGACTGCGAGTCGGGGCTGAACTCCACCTCCATCGTCGTGGGAGCGAAACCCTCGGCTTCGGCGCTCAAAGCGCTTTTGCCGGGGCGGCACCCAGCCACTACGAAGGAACCGTCCGGCTGAGTCTTTGCGCTGCGGCTGTCGGACGAGCCGCGTTTACCGACCAGGACCTTTGCCCCGGCAATCGGCGCGCCGTCAGGGTCTATCACGGTTCCGCGCGCTGTAACGGCGCGCCCCAAATGGAACATGAATGTCTGGTTTTTGAATTTCTGCTCGGCTTCCGGATTTTGGTCGAGGAACACAAACTCCGATTCCACATAATCAGGGTGCGATGCGCCCCCGTACAAGAGCCGGAGCATCTCAGACGCGACGCGGTCGATCCGCCACGTTCCATTGCTATCGGTTGAGACTTGGATCCAGCTGAAGAAATGGTCTTCAGGCGAAGCGGCATTTGAGGGGTCGTCCCGGTGATTGAAACCGACCTTGGCGCCGGCCACGGGTTGTCCGTCGGGATCGAGAACGCGTCCGCCGATCGGCACCGGCCGGACGAGTCGCAACGTATAGTTGAAGGGGATAGCTTTGACCTGGCCCTCTTCCCAATGCAGGCGGGTATCGGCGAAGCCGTCGATTCGAGTAGTGAGTTCGAGTTTTGTGATGGATCCTCTTGGAATCTCCACGTCGCAAATACCGAAACGCGTTGCGGTCAGCGTTTTGCCGGAAAATTTCTCGCCTTCGAATCCGCGGTAGTCGATTTGCACTGCTGGTACAGGCTTGCCGCTGTCCGCTGCTACGAGGACCAGGTGCAAGGCGTTTGAAGAGGGGGAGCCAAGCGCCGGGGCGACCGAAGCGCTTTCGGGCAGCAAAGGGGCTGGCGTTTGCGGCGCATCGACAAGGGCGGCAGGCTCCGCCAACGCGGATGGTAAGGTGGTGGAGATTGTGGAACTGCGTCGATGAATCGCCCAACCAGCGAAGCCCAAACCCGCCACCAGGGCGGCCAAGGCCAGCTTAAGCATGGCCGGCGGGGCCAACCTCAGCAGCGCACCCGTAACAAACCCTGCTGCTCCGGCAGAAAGGGCCGACTTGCTGACGTCACCAGCCAGTGAATGCGGGGCGGCCTCTACCGCCCGCGCCCCCAGGACGGTGCCCAGGGCGGCCAGCGAAAGCGTCACTCCCCGGGCTACGAGCAGAGAACGCAACTTCTCCAATGCCCGGCTAACGCGTTTCTGCGCCGCATCTTCACTGGCGCCCAATGCTGCACCCACGGAGCGCAGGTCGCGTCGCTCGAAAAATCGGAGGACAAGGGCATCCCGGTCGGCGGGTTCCAACCGGTCCATAGACTCATCCAGGACCGGCGCGAGTTCTTTCCAATCCGAATCCTCAGAGGCAAAGAGGGCGTTCATTTCAAAAGCTTGTTTTTCGCGCGCGACGCGGCGCTGTTCGCCGCGAAGGGCTGATGAGGCGACGAAACAGGTATGGTGATGCAGCCATCCTCCGAGCGTTACGTTGTCCGGGAGAGAAGCTGCCTTGCGGGCGAGATCGGTGAATACCACCTGTGCCACATCCTGGGCGAGTTGGCTCGCCCAATTGACCCGCCGCAGAGCGACCGAGTAGACCAGGTCGATATAGCGCCGCACCAGTTGCTCGAAGGCGGCCTCCGAATGCTTGCTCACATATTCCCGCAGCAGTTCCTGAGAGTCGGTCATGCTCATTTCACCCCTATAAAGCCGCAGACCTGCCAAATCCGACAGAAATATTTGGGCCATGCAAGGAACGTGACGGCAGGCGGCCAAGGCGTCTGAAATCCTCAGAGTTTGCCGATCCGCGAGTGGAGCAAACCCGTGAAGGCGGTAGGTGTTCCCATCTGTTTTGAACGGCGAAATCAGGGCTACATTGAGGGCAGAATGAACGCAGATTGGATCTTGCTGGTGGAAGATAATGCCGACGATGTGATCCTGACCAAAACAGCGCTTCTCGAGGCTGGTGTCTCCAACCCCGTTCGGGTCCTCTCCACCGCTGAAGAAGCCCTTGATTACCTCACGGGAGCGGAAAAATACGCGGACCGGACTGCGTTTCCAGTCCCTAAGGTCATCTTTGTGGATTTGAAATTGCCGGGAAAATCGGGCCATGAAGTCTTGAGATGGATTGCCCAGAGAGAGGAATTGGCGGACGTACTGAAGGTGGTGCTGACGGGTTCAGAGGATCCGAGTGACCGGAAGTTGGCACAGGAACTGGGCGCCCATTGCTACCTGGAAAAGCCGATTACCAGGGAGCAGATCACCGGCCCGAGTAGAAACCTGCGGATGATCCTCGGGGCAATGTCAGAGGCGGCAGAGTCCGCGTAGAGGACAAGAAAGCTCGATAAAGAGCAGCGCTTATTTCTGCGGTTCGAGCCGGACGAGCCTAATAAATTCCAATGGCTGAATTATTTTCTCGCCGGATTGCAATTTGTAAGCGGAACGGAACAGCAAATCGCGCATTTGAGCGGGGGTAAGGTCAGGCCGCACTTGCCAGCCCAACGCCAGGACGCCGGCGCAGTATGGCGCCGCCCAACTCACGCCGTGATACCGGAACGTCAAACGGCCCAGTCCGCAATATTGGTAACCGCAAGCCCCTGGCTCGAGTTCCTCCGCAATCGTGCGTGGGGCCACGGGCACGAGGAGGTGGTCGGCAAAGAACTTCGGGTAGTCTTTGGCCAGCACCGGATGGCACTGTGCCGGATCTTCGGGCGCGGCCGGATCGTACTCGCACGGCCCGATAAAGGCATCTTCCCTTGAAAAATCCAGAATCAGCACGCCCACTGCTTCGGCCCGCCGGCGAGTTTCAGGCCAGGGACCACTCGCATTGGTCCTTGGAAATATGCGATCACCGTCAGGACTGGCGGAGATCGAGATGACGCGAATCCGCTCGGTGGCGGCCATGTGGGAGTTGGTCTCCAGGAGCCAGTTCACGGCGTTGATGATGTCTTGAACACCCTCGCCCGGGTCGGCAGTGGCAGCATAATAAAGCCGCGCGCCGGGCGCTGTGCCACAATGAGTGCCGACGAGCAGACTGGCAACAGCCGGGCCGTGCATACTGCTTTCAAAACTTTTGCCGCAACTGTGGTAAGCGGCAAGTTGGCCGGCGTACTCGGGATGATCGGCGAGCAATGGGTAATCGACGATGGCAACGCTGACGCCTTTGCCCGTAATCCCCTGTTCATGAAGCTGGCGCACTCCCAGCCCGGGATTCATCGCGTTTGTGAGCAGTTGCAGCGGCTCAAGACCGGCCGGCATCCGGTCCTTGGCCGGCCAGCGTGTGCGCAAGTTGAAACGCATCGTGGGAAGAAGGCTGGCTTTATCCTTCAAGTCGACCGAGCGGAGCGAGCAGTCCACGACGTTTTGCCCCAACTCGACCTTATCGACGCGACGGATGAAGTTCGCGCGCAGAAAGCGGCGTACAGCCGGATTCTGGGTATCCCCTATCGTTAAAAAGAGCGCTACGGCAAATGTCAGGATGAGAACTGCCCCGCCTGCCGTAAGCCAATAGATTCTCCCACGCAGTTTCACACGCCCGCTATTCAATAGCGCACAGCCTTGCATTGCAATAATCAACTACACTACAGCATATGGCATAATATATTTCACAATCTAATATATTAGTTGCCGTTGACCTAAACAGTGTCCAGCCAACGCGAAGGGACCCGGGGTCGTGGGCCCGGAACCGGCCGAGCTCAGCCGAGACGATTATCCTCCTGGAGGACCGCCACAACGATCAAGATGAACGCCGGGAGGCGGACCCTGGCTCATTTACGAAAAGTCTTGAAAATTTTCGGTTCGCCAGTTACCGTCGCAACCAATCCCAGGAATCGGCGGGTGCCGGAGCTTTTGTCAGAGAGGTTTATTTGTGGGAAAGACGCAATCGGAAGGTGAACGGTGGAGGAAAAAAGGGAATCCATCCCTGTGGAATCCACTGCTGAGAGTTTTGAATTTTCGAATCAAGCGGTGCCGAGACGGCGAGTTTCGCAACTATTGGGTGTGCGTAGGAGCAATCCTCGTGGCAACCTACTGTTGCGGTACCGGCGTAGCCGGTCCCATTCCCAGCCACAAATTACAGGAGGACGCCCAACCCTTACGCGCGGCTTACGCGACCACCGTCAAGGGACTGGATCTGTCCCGGGCACCCAGCGGGGAGGAACTTATGGCGGCGGGCCAGCTGGGAGCACCCTTGTTTCCGACGCACGACGCGTCGGAGACAGAACGGGAAGCGTCAGCAAGATTGGCCTTCGGAAGTGCGATCGAAGAATGGAATAAGCACGAGTATTCGAAGGCAGTGAGGATGCTGCGCCAGTTTGTGGCGGACCATGCCGAGAGCCCCTGGGCTGGGGAAGCGCGGCTGCACATTGGGTGCGACGCGGCGTATAACGGGAGGACCTCGGAGGCGCAGGAGATTTTCAGCCAGCTGATTCTGGAGCACCAGGGCAAGGAGCACTTTGGGGCGCGAATGCTGGTCAACAAAGCGCGCCAGCGGCTGGCTATGGTGGAGGCCGAGCAGAACAACCTGGACGCGGCGGTACTGGAGTTGCGCAGCCTGATACAGGACAGCCCCGACTGGCGGCACCGGACGTACGGGTCACATTGGATGGTGCGACTGTCGCAGTTTGCGGCAGCGCGCCAGGCGCTGGCCAATTGCGGCGCCGAAGCGCTGGCCTACGCGTTGCGGCGGCAAGGTCAGGAGGCGGCGGCAGCTCGGGTACAAACCAACCTTCCGGCCAGCGCCCGCGGGCACAGCCTTGCCGCTTTGACCAGAATGAGCTCCGACGCGGGAATGGAAATGTCCGGGGTGGAACTTGATCCCAACGGGTTGGGAGCTATTTCGCTGCCGGCAATACTGCAGGTCCGGTCGTATAACCCGGAGGGGTCGGGTCACTATTGGGTTCTGGACAAAGCGCAAGCCGGCCGGGTGGAGTTGTATGATCCCCAATCACAACGTCGCTTTCATCAAACCCTGGAAGAACTCGCCAAAGAATGGACCGGCCGGGCCTTGGTGTTTGGCAAACGGCCCGTGTTGGGCGGGCGGCGATTGAGGCCGGAAGAAATGGAGACGAACTCGGGAGGTTGCTGCGGGTTGCCGCGCAAAGAGGACGGGCTGGGAAATCCCGACGAGAACCCGCCGCCGGACCAGTGCTCAGGTGGCGCGCCGCGCTGGTCGGTAAACGTGGTCAGCATGAACCTTTTCATGACCGACACGCCCTTGTGGTATCAACCCGCGTTCGGTCCGCCGGTGCGGATTACTTTGAGCTACAACTCGCAGTCGGCGATTGCTCAATATGAGCCTTTTGGCAACAAATGGCAGTTCAACTACGGGTCCTACCTGGTGGTCGATACGGCAGGGACGGTAACGGTCTTCATGCCGGATGGGCGCCGGGATTCCTATGCGCCTGACGGCTCGGGCGGCTACACCAAACCGTTGCGAGTTTTCAACACGCTTACCCAGCTTGGGCCCAATCATTACGAACTCCGCTTTCCAGACGATACGGTTTACGCTTATCAAATCCCGGGCGGCACGGCCTCCCAGCAGCCCTTCCTCACGGAAATCCGCGACGCGCACGGACAGAAGCTTTCGCTCGGGTACGACTCGAATGTTCACCTGACGAGTATCACCGACGCCCAGGGCCAGGTAACAACGCTCAGCTACAATCCAGCCGGCCTTGTGACAAACGTGGCGGACCCTTTCGGCCGCAATGCCAGCTTCGAGTATGACGCGAGTCTGAACCTGACTCGATCCACCGACATGGGCGGATACTGGACGGGCTACAGCTACGACACCAACGTCTACCTCACCTCGGTAAGCAACCAGCGCGGGTCGTGGTCGTTTCGAATCGAGCCTGCCGACGGGCTGGAGAACGGTCCCAACCCGTACCCCCCGCCGGGCGGGACGATGTTTCAGAATTACCGGATCACAATCACCGATCCACTGGGCCATTCCTCCGAGTACCATTATGACGGTTACTCGGCTTACGCCTGGCACGTCAGTTCGCGGGATTACATCCCGTGGCGCAGCCCGTTCGAAAACAATTTCAGGCTTAATGTGCCCAAAACCCTGTACTACTTCACCACATTGGGCAGCGGGCGCCAGGGTGTGCTCAACCGGATTATTTATCCCGCGGGTGATTACGCTTATTTGGCCTACGACCCGATCACGGGTCAGCTGCAGAGTTTCACCGATGCGCACGGAGGAACCTGGGGTTACACCTATAACTCGCTGGGCCGCGTCACAAGCGCTGTCGATCCGAACATCAGCATGACCACGTTTAACTATGCACCCAATGGCGTGGACCTGACCAGCATCGTCAACGGCCTGGGCACGATCCGGCTGACCTGGGATAGTCAGCACGATGTCCTGTCGATCCAGGATCGGCTCACTCATACCAGCCGCTTCACCTACAACTCCTACGGCCAGATCACGTCCTGGGCTGATCCGTTGGGTGTAACCAACACGTACGCTTACGACTCGAACAATCGGCTCGCTCAACTCTCGCGCGCGGGCCAGGTCATCGATTCCTTTACTTACGATCCCATCGGCCGGGTGCGAACGCATACCGATGCCTCGGGCCTGACCCTCACAAACGATTACAACAACCTCAATCAGCTAACCCGCGTCACCTACCCGGACGGCAAATTCGAAACCTACAGCTACTCGAGTTGCTGTCCGCGCATGTTAGACAGTGCGACCGATCGCGCCGGCCGCATCACGCTTTTCAGCTACGACCCGCTCAAGCGCCTAATCCAAACGACGAGTCCCGAAGGCGGAATCACTCAATTCTCTTATGACCCGGCGGGCAACCTTCTCAGCCTTAAGGACCCCAACAGCGGTGAGACCGATTTCGCCTATGACCCGGACGGCCGGCTTTTATCCAGGAGTTACCCCAATGGCCAGCGCGTTTCATTTGGATATGACAACGCCGGGTTGCTGGTCACCCGAACCAATGCCCGCGGCATTGTGACGGTCTATGGATATGACTTGAGTCACAATTTGATCAGCAAGGGTTACTCGGACGGCACACCCAGCGTCACAAACACCTACGACCTTTTCAACCGCCTCGTACAGGTGGTTGATGGAGCGGGAACAAATACTTACGTCTTTGACGCGAATTTCCAGCTGAGCTCGTATACGGCTCACTGGCCGGGCGCCAATATCTCCTATGCATACGACGCAGCCGGGCGCGGCACCAACCTGGCCGCTCAATCGGGCGAATCGGTGGCCTACGCCTATGACACTGAGAACCGCCTGGCCCAGGTTCGATCGAGCGCGGGCATAACGGCCTACGGCTATTCGGGAGCCAGCCCGCTGGCGCAAGCAATCACCTATCCAAATGGGGTAACGGTGAGCAACAGCTACGATGCGCTCAACCGAATCCTGGTCCGGGCAAACCGCCAATCCAACCAGCAGTTGATTGGTCAATACGCCTACACCTACGGCCCGCAGGACCTCAGGGATTCGGAGACTGTCACGCCGGCTTCTCCGACGCCTTCCTTTCAAAATCAGGCCGTTGGATTCCAGTACAACTCCTTAAACCAGGTTCTCAGTTCTTCCGCGGGTCAAACCTTTGCCTACGACAATGACGGCAACCTGATCCAGGGGTACACTCCCGACGGGACCGTGTTCAGGGCCGGGTATGACGCGGAGAACCGGCTGACTTCCCTGTACTACACCAATGCCTCGCACGTATTGTGCAGCAATCTTTACACCTACTTCGGGGATTCTTTCCTGGCGATTTGGAAACGCTACACCAATGGAGCTTTAGCCGGAGAAACCCGCTACCTGCGTGCGCTGGGCCTGCCGGTGCAGGAACGGGATGGAGCCAACCAGGTGGTGCGCCAATACGTTTGGGGCGGGTTTTCCCGGGGAGGCATCGGCGCGTTGCTGCACCTGACGCAAGGCGGGCAGCATTACTCTTATGTTTATGACGGCAAAGGAAATGTGGCCGCAGTGCTGGACAGCTCTGAAAGCGCATCGGCCACTTATACCTACGACGCCTTTGGCCAGCCCCAGCAAACGGGTGGCACTTTGAGCCAACCGATGCAGTTTTCGACCAAACAATACGATCCTCAAACGGGCCTGGCTTACTTTGGATTCAGGTTTTATCAGCCGGGATTGGGGAGGTGGCTTAACCGCGACCCCCTGGGTGAGTCAGCCGGGTTGAACGCCTACGCCTTCGTTCATAACAATCCCATCAACCGAAACGATCCGTCGGGCCTGGATGACGGCTTTTCGAGCAGTCCTGGCGGGTTAGGGCCGCAATTGAACTTCAACCTCGGGAATTTCTCGGGTCAGCTGCAAGCGCCGTGGTCTTACCCGGGCACCGGCTACAACAACTTCGATTTGTCCTTCAATTTGAATTTAACTCCGAACCTGGCCCTGGTTTGCGACCTTTCCAACCAGGCATTTGGAATTGATATCAAAAATATCGGCCCGTTTGAAGTCCAACTGACGGGCAGCAGCCCCAACACTGGCCAACTTCAAATCAGCGTTGATACGGGCAATCCGAATATTGGCGTGCAAGGGCAGGCAACCTGGGGGCCGCAAGGTTCCAGCGTGTCTTTTGGCGTGGGAGGGAGCTTCTAATGAAGGCATTCCTGAGCTGCGAAAGGTTGGTGTTGGCCCTGGTTTACCTGGCGCTGGTCTCGGGTTTGCGCGCCCAAACACTGCAATACAGCTACGACTCGATGCAACGGCTGACCCGGGTGACTTATGGGGACGGCACGACGGTCGATTACGTTTACGACAATCTTGGGAACCGGCTCCTGAAGACCACGACCCTCGCGACCGCGCCGTCCAACGGGGTGCCAAATGCCGTTAGCAACCCGGGAATCAGCAACGGGGCGGTAAACGTCAATGCCGCGCCGACTCTGAGCTGGGCTCCTACGGTAGATCCGGACGGGAATGATTCCGTGGTCTATTATGTATATTTTGGCACGGCCAATCCTCCGCCCCTGGCCTACAGCGGTTGGCAAACCAACTGGGCGCCGGGCCAGTTGCAATGTTTTACCACCTATTACTGGTCTGTCGTCGCGCGCGACAACCATAATGCCCAAACTGCCACCCCCGTTTGGAGCTTTACGACAGGTGATGTTCCGCCAATCCCGGATTTTTCGGCTCAGCCTGCCAGCGGTTTGGCACCCCTCACAGTTAGCTTCCAAGATCAATCGATATACCCTTGCGGCACAATTGCCGGGTGGCAGTGGAGCTTCAAGAATAACGGGAACACGAATTCCACCAACGCGAACCCGTCGTTCACTTACACGGCGTCGGGAGATTACGACGTCATGCTGACGCTGCAAGACCAACACGGCGGAATGGCGACCATCGTGAAAACCAATGTTATCAGCGTGCTGGGGCCTAACATCGTTGAACTGGTTCCCATGGACTTGCAAGTTGAGTCGGCTGGACCGTATGACAACCTGGTGGTGAGTTACCTGGTTACCAACACCGGAACCATCTCCTTGAGCGGCAAATGGCAATGGACGGATATGTTTTACTTGTCCAGCAACCAGGTCCTGGACGCGACGGCCTCGCTGGAGTCCAGTTTCGATGAAAGCCAGGCGCTTCCCGCCGGAGCATTTTATCGCCGGACCAATATGGTAACCGTCTTTTCCGGCACCCCGGTGGGGGAGTATCTGTTTTTAAAAGCCGACGGGGCTAATCACCTGGAGGAAATCAATACCAACAACAACGTGCTGTCCATCCGGGCTGATACGCGGTTACCCGACCTGGTCGCGGGCGGAGTGAGTATAAGCGGCCAACCAATCGCCGGCCAATCGCTTACCATCACCTACAGCGTGACCAATCATGGCAATCTGGACATCGCCGGCCTGGATGGAGCACAGGTTGATTTTTTCGATTCTTTCTATCTTTCCAGCAATGCGGTATTTGACGGATCAGCAACTGTTATCGGGGAGGGCAGTTACTCCGGCACTTTGCCAGCCGGCGCGGGCTACATGGAAAGCGGTGACGCTTTCCTGCCGGCCTGGCCGGCGGGGAATTATTGGCTATATGTCAAAGCCAACTCGACCGGTGTGATCCTGGAATCCAATGTCTCGAACAATCTCGTCCAAATGCCCATCACGCTGGGAGCACCGCACCTGGCTGGGCTGGCGATGACTGCGCCGCAGGGTGTCGCTTCCGATGCCAGGATTCAGGTTGTCTTTAGCGTGACCAACAGCGGGAGCGCCCCGGCGCTCGGGTTTTGGTCGGACACAGTGTACCTGTCCACCAACTCCTTCTGGGACACGAACGCGTATTCGTTGGGTGACGTGTTTGAAAATGGCCCCGTGCCGCCCGGGAGCAGCTATAGTGGGACCAACTCTGCGCGCCTGCCCGGCTGGCCGGCCGGAACTTACTACCTGTTGCTCGTGCCGGATTCCTACGGCTATCTGTCCCAGGGAACGATCAACCACGCGGCTCTGGCTGTGCCAATCACCTTGCTGGCGCCGGCCGGCTTGCCGAACCTTGTCCCAATTTCACTCATTGCGCCGCCGTCCGTCTTGCCCGGAGGTTCAATCCAGGTGGTCTACACTGTTACCAACGCGGGACCCACAACCGTCCCGACACCAAGTTCAGGCTTTTGGTTTGATGGACTGTGGTTATCGACCAACGCAGTTCTAGACAGCAGCGCCAACGCGGTTGGCAGCCAGTTTGTCACCGGCCCGGTTCCCAATGGAACCACTTACACTGAGACCAACTCGATTTTTGTTCCTACGACTCCCCCGGGGTCCTACTACCTCATCCTGCAAGTCGATGAGAGTCAATTGACGGACGAATCAAGCTGGAGTAATAAAACCCTCGCGGTCCCGATCCAGGTTTTGCCTCCCAGTTTGCTCCCTCAGCTTGCCGTCTTATCCCTGGTCGCGCCGTCCTCCGCCAAGCCCGGCCAGAGCATCCAGGTAAGCTATGCCGTGACTAACCAGGGCGGCAGCGCGGCGTCAGGGCCCTGGTTCGATTACCTGGTTTTATCGACTAACACGACGCCCGACGGAATGGTTGGGTTTTCGGGCTTTCTAGGTCTTTGGACCGTTTCAGGGCCGCTGCCCGCAGGCGGGACTTACTCCAGCAGCAAAAACGTCGCGCTCCCGTCCATTGCCAACGGGACCTATTTTCTCGTGCTGGACGTGGATTTTGGGCAGAGCGTGAATCAATCCAGCCGGGTGTACGATATTTTTGCGGCGCCTATTACTCTGGGGAATTCCGTCGGCCCAACTCCAATCCAACTGCAGCAGGCCACACTCCTCGCCAACGGCGCCGTCCAATTCAGTTTTGCCAACACACCCGGTATTACTTTCAGTGTTTTCTCGACGACCGACCTGTCTTTGCCGCTAGCCCGGTGGACGCTCGTTGGAAATGCCACGGAGACTTCACCGGGGCAATTCCAATTTACGGACTCACAGACGGCAGGCAGCTTGACTCGCTTCTATCGCGTTCGCTCACCGTAGTGTGGGCGAGCTAGAACGCGAACCCGGCTCTCGCGACGTTCAGATATGACCCAGGCGCAGAATCCGCCTGGCATTGCCTGACGCCGCTTGTGCCCGGTCGGCCTCGGACACTCGCGCCGTTTCGATGAATTGCGCCGCCAAATCGGTCTTCTCGAAGGGATAGTCCACGGAGAACATGACGTTTTGAGCGCCCAAGGCGTCGAGCGCGCACCGCAGCGAAACGTCCGAGCAGACTCCTGAAGTGGTGATCGCGATGTTCCGTTTTATATAGAACGAAGGTTGCTGAGCGAGGGTGCGTTGGCCCCGGTTGCACACCAGCCAGCGGCTGTCGAATCGCCACAAGTTGAGCGGCAGCGTTTCACCCATATGCCCGAGGATCAGCCTCGCCTTGGGATAACGTTCGAACACTCCCCCAAACACCAGCCGCAGCGCGTGGGCCGCCGTCTCAAAAGCCCAACTACAGACCGGCCCCCAGAGTTCGCTGTGCCCCTGGTAGACCGCCGGATAATCCAACGGGTTTCCCGGGTGCAGATAGATTGGGGCTTCCAAAGCAGCCGCCCGTTCCCAGAAGACGGAGTACTTGTCCAGGTCGAGATACTCGCCGTTGGTCTGTCCGTTGATCATTGCGCCTTGAAACCGCAGTTCGCGAATGCAGCGCTCCAATTCAGCCGCCGCTTCGGCTGGATCCTGCATCGCCAAATGCGCGAAACCACCATACCGTTTCGGCTGCTTTTGGATTTCCGCGGCCAGAAAGTCATTCGCCAGCCTCGCATTCCGCTTCGCGACCGCCGGGTCTTTTTCCACCTGCACGCCCGGACCCGAGATGGACAGCACCACGAAATCGATGCCATGCCGGTCCATCACAGCGAGGCGCTTTTCCCCCAGGTCCTGCAGTACACCCGTCCCGAACTTCCGGATCTCCGGGTTGATGTTCGGGTAGGTCTCGGAGAAGTAATCTGTAAATTCCGGGATTAGGAAATGCTCTTCGAGGGCAATTTTGCCGAGCCGCTGCGCCTGGCCCGAGGACGAAGCCTCTGCGCCATCGGCGGCCAGCAGCCGGGCGCCTGCCGTTCCCGCCAGTGCCAGTGCCGCTCCTTTTAAAAGGTCCCTTCGCTTGATCATAATGATTTCCCCATTGTTGTGTGCTTCCCGAACTTGGCATCCGGGTCGAAAGCTGAATCTAAGGTGAAAGCAGGATTCGGAAGAAATGCGCGCCGTCCTGGCCAATGGCAATGCTCGTGGACATTGTCGCATTGGTTGCGGCGATGGACAGGGCAACCGCGCGGAAATGCAGAGGGGAACATGGTTAAATGAGGTTATCAACTGAGACGCAAACGTCGAGCATTTCCCGGGCTAAAGACCAGCTCACCGCAAAGCGAGAGCCTGGAAACGAATCGGGCTTGACGAACGCTCCGGAACTGTCATAGTGTTGTACAACAGTTCGAGACCATGATCTTTCGGGTCGATTTTCAAGCCGGTAAACCGGTCTACTTGCAACTGGCCGATCAAGTCCGTTACGCCGCCGCTTCGGGTAAACTGCGACCTGGCGATCCCCTGCCTTCGCTACGGCCGCTCGCGGAAGAACTGCGGATTAATCGCAACACCATCGCGAAGGCGTACGCGGAACTGGAGAGCCAGGGCATCATCGAAACGATCCACGGCAAAGGCTATTTCCTCAAACAGAATCACTCGCCTTTTACACAGCAGGTGCGGCAGCAAATCCTCCAGAGGGAAATCGATGAAGCCGTGGTGATGGCCCACCATTTGCAAGTCGATCGGGAAAAATTCCTGAACCTCGTCCGAGAGCGGCTCGAGTATTTTGAGCGGAAATCCGCCGGTGACGAAGATGGGAGCTAAACGCGAAGTGGAAGGAACGTATGGAAACCAAAAGCGCGGTAATCGAGATTAGAAATCTGACACGCCGTTACGGCCATGTCGAAGCCGTGAACGGACTGAGCTTAACCGTGAAACCCGGCAGGTGTTACGGTTTTTTCGGGCGCAACGGCGCGGGAAAAACAACCACGATCAAGTGCCTGTTGAATTTGCTCCAACCCGATTCCGGAACGGTATGTGTGTTTGGCCTCGACCCGCGTCACGAGGAAGTGACGGTCAAATCGAGGTTGTCCTACGTGCCGGATGCAGTGGCATTTTATCCCTGGATGACGGTGAACCAGACGCTGGAATTCTTCGCCTCGTTTCGACGGCACTGGAACCGCCAAATCGAGGCCGACCTGCTGAAGCAGTTTCAACTCGACCCGCGACAAAAGGCGAGTCATTTGTCGAAAGGCCAGAAGACGCAACTGGCATTAATTGTCGCTGTGTGCCCTGAACCAGACTTGCTTGTGCTGGACGAGCCCACGTCGGGCCTCGACCCAATCGTTCGGCGCGAGTTTATCCAGACGGTGATTGGAGCGTATCACGCGAGCGATCCTGAGAACCGGACCGTCTTTGTGTCGACCCACCTAATCTCGGAGTTCGAAGGACTAATCGACGAATTTACAATTATCGAGCAAGGCCGCGAACTGCTCACGATGCAGGTGGACCGGGCCAAAGATCGATTCAGAAGAATTCGCGCAAGTTTTGCCGAGTCGCCAAGCGGGTTGGATTTGGCGGGGGCGATGAGCGTCCGTCAATCGGGTCGGGATTTGGAAATCCTGGCTGACGGAAACAGCGAACAAATTCTCGAGCGTCTGCGGGCAAAATCACCCGAGGAACTGCGAAGTGACTCCCTCTCATTGGAGGAGTTGTTCGTGGCGTCTCAAACTCTAGCCGGGAAGTCGTTATGAACGGGCTTGTTCGCAAGGAAATCCGTTCGATTTTGCCTGTGTGGATATTGGCTTTGGTTCTGGCTACGCTCCCGGTATGGGTGGTGTGGCCCGGGCCCGGCAGAGTCCTGTTTCAGAGCCTGGGGCTGATGGTATTTGGCCCCTTTTGTCTCGGTGTTTTATTGCTGAGCATTAGCCCGTTTGGACAGGAGCTTAATTGGGGGACATTTGCCGTTCTGCTTTCGCAACCGATCCCCAGGCCGAGGGTCTGGGTCGTTAAGGTCACCGTTGTCGCGATCGCACTCGGGTTGGCGTTTGCGGCGTTCGCCGTCTCCAATCACATCAGAGTAGGGTCTGCGTTGGAATCCATGAAGCACACGGTTTGGAGGAACGTTTTTGACAGTCCCGGCGAAAGAACCGAATACTTTGTCAAACTAGCGACCGATGCCCGCGATGCGGCTGCGCGAGACACCTGGTTCATAGGAGGCCTGGCGGTAATCGCGGGGTTCGCCGGGGGACTCTGGACCACTCTCTTGTTTCGCCAGGTAGCAGCGGCCTTCTGGCTCACGTTGCTGCTCCCGATGGGATTGACGATTCTGGTAACGACCGTTGTGAAAGGGCTTCCAGATACCGCCGGCCGCATTGGATTGGCACTCGGTCTGATCACCTACTCGGCGGCAGGTTTCTTTTGGGCCAGACGTTTGTTTCTGTCGATGCAGGATACGCAATGGACTGGAGGCGTTGTGGCGCTGACGAGCCTCAGAGAACTTTCTCCAGCAGGCGAGGAGCTGAGTTACCGTCGGAAACACAAACCTGTCGTGGCGCTGTTGCGAAAGGAGTTTCAGGCGCAGCAGGTGAACATCCTGTTGGCCGGCGGACTGCTGTTCGTGCACCTGGGGGTAATCCTGCTGCGGCGCTTGGCGTCGGGTTATTTAGGGACTCATCAGTCCATCGCCATGGGATTGGAGATGGTTCCTCTGCTTTGGTTGATAATGCCGTTGCTGGTCGGGAGTGTGGCCGTTGCAGAGGAACGGAAACTTGCGACGTTTCAGAGTAATTTGTGCCTGCCCCCGAGGCGGCGGCTTCAATTCCTGGCGAAACTGGTGGTGGCCATGGCTCTTGGAATCCTTTTTGGAGGAGCGTTGCCTTTACTGGTGGAACGTTTGGCGTCTCACAACAGCATTACCGGCAATACAAGCAGCCTGGTTTTTCTGGGTGGAACGAGGTCAGTCGAATCTGTGCAGATCACGGGTTCGATCGTTCTAACCTGGCTGGCATTTTATGCTTCGACCCTTTCCGCCAACACGCTTCAAGCGATGGGCACCGGGCTTTTGGGATCGTTGTTGGTTTGTGTTGTGATTGTCGCAGCCCAACACGCGGGCGCTTCCAACCCGGGAATTATTGATGGCAACAGCCCGGTGGTTCTTTGGATCGGTGATTTGATTTGGTGGATAGGTTGGCCGGCGATGGGATTGACTCTGCTCGTGCTGGCTTACCGAAACTATGGCCGGCTGCAACCCGATCTCAGGACATGGCTTCACAATGCCGCCGCACTCCTGGCGATGCTACTCTGCGTGGCGGCTGTTACAACCACCGTCTACCACCGGGTATGGGAGGCATGGTTGCCGGATGAACCGTCGCACCGATTCACGCTTGAGGGACAATCGTTCGTTGGCAATCCTTTGGCCATTCGTGGGCCGACCCGCCCCCGTCCTCTGAATTCCGGTTATTTCGGCATAACAGTTCAGGATCTCACACCGGCATTGGCAAAAGAATTCAAGCTGGCCGGCGCCGGAGGAGCGTTAATTGCTCATGTCGACCCGGAGAGTCCAGCTGACCGGGCGGGTTTGAAAACGGGCGATCGCGTCGTGCAATTTGACGCTGAACCAGTCATTGACAGCCGGAAGTTTGCGGAGGCAGTGGCCAAGACCAGGCCGGGATCCAAGGTATCCTTGGAAATCGAGAACGCTGGTTCAACGCGAACCGTCGTAGTGACTGCTGGGGCGACGCCGGCCCCCAGGCGGGTCGCGCGGCAAAGACGGACGGATTGCAAAGTTGCCGCTGCAGATTCGCAAAGGGCGGTGGTCCTGCCGGATGGCCGGCTTTGGTTGCAGCTAAAGCAATCGCGGCTAATTGACCAAAGATTCAATAAAAACGGGATGGTCGCTTGGTACGAGACCGGCCTACAACATACGGGCTTCCTGGATGGCTCGAACTGGAAGGACGTTGGCATCACTCCCGGGGCGTGTTTTGGAATCCAGAAAGATGGAACGCTCTGGAATATATCTCAGAGCAAAGGCGGCCGGTTTGGGGCTAAACAGGTTGGTGTCGATAGCGATTGGGACACTATTTCAGCTGGCGGCGAGCACTTTTGCGCTGTGAAAACGGATGGCAGCTTGTGGCAGTGGGGGTGGCAGTCTACTCCGACGGGCCCGCAGATGACGGCACCAAAGCGAGTGGGAACGGACAGTGACTGGGTTGCTGTGGCCATATGGTGGACGGAGAATGCGTGCGTCAAAGCGGATGGGAGTATCTGGCGGGTTCATTGGAATCCGACGAACCCGCACCCGCCCGAGGCATGGCTGTTGGGTGCCTGCAGCGAACCTGTTTCATTTGCGCTCGCTGAGTCAGTGGTGGCCTCGGTTTGTGCCGACGGGAGCTTGTGGATCGGAGGCGATCTTACCAACTCCGTGTTCGCCCAGGTCATTGGCGGTTCTGAAGCGCGGCGCGCCGGCACGGAAATGGTGCGATGGGGCGCTGATTCAGATTGGAGAGAGATACGGTTGCTTCCTTGGCACAAAGCGGTAGGACTGAAGCGGGATGGAACTATTTGGGAATGGGATATGCACAACCTGTTCCGGCCAAATATGATTTCGCTTGTGACACCCACGCGGCCGAGTCGGTACGCGGATTGGTTGTCTGTTTGTGAGGATAACAACGCCTTCCTCGCCCTGGCGCGCGACGGGAGTTTGTGTTTGTGGGGCGATCCCTATTACCGCGGTTACGATTATTGGTATGGCTACCCGGACCCGAAGAGGATACTCATGCCATCGCGCATAAAAGCCAGAAGAGTGGCCGACCTCGCGGAACGCGAGTGAACACAGCGCGCCAGAGCCGCGCCCAAAAGTCCCGCGTAGTCCTTTGAATCCACGAGCTCGACGCTAACGGGGTATTTTTGTTGTCCCGGTTAGCTCTTTTCACTCCGCCTTGGTTCCCGCGGTGTGCGTGGAACATTTTTTCGAATGTCCAAACGCTGACTGATTTGCAGGAGGGGTCGGCGCGGCCGGCGGATCTTTTGGCGAATAGTAGAAATGAAGATCGCCAGGTTCGAACCTCGACACGGTTGCAAACGGATTCACTTGAGGAGGCATGTCACCGCGTGGGGCGCTGCGGCGCTCGGCGGACTCTTCGCTTCCTGTTCCAATCCCGGACCCCTCAAAGGCGGCAACGGCCTGACCGTTCGCGATTCTTCGGGAAATATCCGCCAAAGCATTGTTCAAGGAGACAACGCGGCGCAGACCAGCCGCCAGGATCAGCAAGTCGTTCGAGTGCGCACCTACACGGTGCCGGCCGGTTCCCTGATCCAACCGCCCGGGGCGAGCGGGCCAGCAACTTCACCCGGTTCGAATTCAATGTCGCTCATGGTGGCCACGCCGATGCCGGTGGTTGAGAGGGAAGAACTCCACGCCAATACAGAGCTGGGCGCGGCGCAAAAAGACACGGCGCGGGAACTGGGCGCGCGGCTCTCGAGTTTGCGCCCGGTTTGCTGGGTGGGCATTGGGCTGTTCGTGTTCGGGCTGGCCACATTGGCGTGGCCGCCGCTCAAAGTGATCATCGGGAGCGTGACGACCAGCGTTGCGTTGATGCTGGGCGGCGTCGCGCTTGTGATTCTGCCAACCCTCATCGTCGGCAACGAACTGCTGATTTTGTCGGGTGTGGGTCTTGTGGCCGGCGCCTGGTTCCTGGCTCACCGTCACGGAGAACTGCGCGGCATCCTGAAGTCACAACTGCCACAAAGCGGTTCGGATTCAAAGCCATGATTCCGCGGTTAACATTTTATCGACACAGCTTCGCGCCGCCACCGTATGCCTCAAGCACCCGCCACAAAACCTCGCCTCCAGCGCGGCCAACTGCCGCCACGGCCGGCAAAGGTCGGACAGGGAACTCCAAAATCACGCACTATGAAATCCCGAGAGAGTTCAGACTTTTGCCTCGCCGTGGCGGAGCTTCCGTGACGGACTGAGCGTGGCAACTCCATTCTATGAACCCAACCCTCAATTCGAACGCCGTTGAACTGGCCGGCTGGATTGGTTGCCTGTTCTTCCTGGTTGCCGGGTGGAACCAGGTGGAAAAATTTCTCGATCGACGCGCCCACCGCGGAGCGCGGCGCGACGCGCAACCCCACGCGTTGACCGTCACGCAACTCGACCAGTCCGTCGCCGACAGCTTATGCCAGAGCCGTCGGCGCGAGTTGTCGCACGAGCTGTTGCGGTTGGACCACGAACTGGGAGGACTCCGCCGGGACCGGCGGGCGGACGTGGCCGAGTTGCAGCAGAAAATCAACAAGGTCGACCGCGAAGTGGGGGAGTTGAGGGCTTCGATTGAATTGAACAACCAGCAACTGACGCGCATCGACGCCAAGCTCGACCGCGTGATTGAACGGCAAAATCCATGAACCCGATTGGAGAAATCAAACGGTTTGTGCTGCGGGCGCTGCTGAGGTTGAACGGCCTACCCTGGCCCGACGCGTTGCTGGACGACGCGGTTCGGCACGGCCTGATGCCGCGCCCGCTCCAGAGCGACATCAACCAGGCCAAACGCGAGCTCGAAGCCGCCGGTTACACGCAAGGCAGCCGCGACGACCTCGACGGCTCGATAACCTGGACCCTGACGGATAAAGGGCAGCACAAGGCGCGGCAACTCGATTGAAAGTTCGCATGGCTCACCCGTTAAAATCCCGCCTGCGAAAGCCGGCTCCTGAAGGAAGGCCTTCGCGCCGGCACGAACCGGAGGAGGAACTCAGCCCGGAGGAACAGCAAAAAAAATTGCTGGACCGGCTGGCGCAGGGAGCAGCGCTTTGCAAAGAAGTGGAAGCATCGCTGAAGAACGAGCCCAGCCCGGAAATGGAAACGATTCTGCGGCTGCACCGGATCCTGGTGCTGAAATTGAGCGCCGAAGCCCAGGGCGCGCCCGAGTTGCTGCGGCTGGCCAATGTCCTGATGAAACCGCTGCTGGAGTGGGCCCGGCTCGAGGAAAGCCGCAAGGGCCGCGAGTTGGCCGAGCAAAAGTACCGCGACGAAAAACAGGCGCGCCAGGCCGAAAAGGAGAAGCAGCAGCCGGTCGGTGAACGCGCGCTCAAGCCGGACACACTGGAGAAGATTGAACGTGAACTGCGCCTTTTTTGAACCCTATTTCCTGCCGTACCAGGTCGACTGGTGCCGGGACAATTCCCGGCTGCGCATCTGCGAGAAGAGCCGGCAAATCGGCCTCAGCTACGCCGACAGCTACGATAGTGTGCTCAAAGCGGCGGTGGCGGGCGGGCGCGACGTGTGGGTCATGTCACGGGATGAAGCGCAGGCCAAACAGTATATTCGCTACTGCAAACGGTGGGCGTCGATTCTGCAGCGCGCGGCGGAGGATTACGAGGAGGCGCTTTTTGATCCTGGCGCCGGCAAAGCCGCCCAGGTGCAGATGCTCTCCTTCGCCAGCGGCCGAGCGATCTACGCGTTGTCTTCAAATCCCGACGCCATCGTAGGCAAGACCGGCCACGTGAAACTCGACGAGTTCGCGTTGCACAAAGACCAACGAACCCTCTATGCGGTGGCCAAGCCGGTGATTCAATGGGGCGGCACGCTGTCGGTGATCTCGACTCATCGCGGCGCGGGCACGGTGTTCAACGAAATCATTGTGGACATTCGAGAGAAGGGCAACCGCATGGGCTGGTCGTTACACACGGTTCCAATCCAACGGGCAGTCGATCAGGGTTTAGTCGAGCGAATCCAGGCCATGGAGGGTCCGCACGGCTCGGCCCGACCCGGGAGAGAAGAGGCTACGCCCGCGGACGGCGAACCCGGTCCGACTGCGGCGTCGCGCCAGGAGTGGCTCAGCCGGCAACGGGCCGAGTGCATCGACGAGGAGCAGTGGCTCCAGGAATATTGCTGCGTGCCCGCCGACGAAGCGTCGGCCTTCATCTCTTACGACCTTATCAATCCATGCACCGAGTCGGATTGCCTTAAAGATTTCGATTACCTGGCAAGCTGCGGCAACGCGTTATTCGTGGGGGTGGATGTGGCGCGCAAAAGGGACTTGTGCATCCTGGACGTTGGAGAGCGCCTGGGCGACGTGGTGTGGGACCGGCTGAGGATTGAACTGCTTAACCGATCTTTCGGTGAAATTGAGGAGGAACTGTACCGCCTGGCCCGCTTGCGCCAGGTCCGCAGAATCTGCATCGATGCCACCGGCCTCGGCGCGCACCTGGCCGAGCGCGCCGAGGAAAAGTTCCCGGGCAAAATCGAGCCGATCGTCTTTACGGCGCGGGTCAAGGAAGACCTGGCAATCCGGCTCAAAGTAGACCTCGAAAAGCGCAGGGTTCGCCTGGCAGACCAGGATGAATTGCGCGCCGACCTGAGGGGCATCCGCAAGCAAGTGACTTCGAGCGGCAATGTGCGTTATGCGGGCGAAAGCCAGGACAGCCATTGCGACCGGTTTTGGGCCAAAGCGCTGCGCCAGCATGCAGCCGCTCAACCCGAATGCCTCGGCACCCTGGTGGCATAATGAGCAGGAATGAACTCAAGACGACCGTAGCCGCCGAGGTAACGAGGCGGAGGGCGCCAGGGATGTCCACTGCCGGATTGATGCCTCCTCTTCCCCAACCCTTCTGCTCCCGAGGAGGAGAAGGGGGAGGGCTACGGGAGCGCTCGGGTACGAATTTTGCCGATGAAATTCAGAACAGCAACACACAACTATGAACGTCTTTGGATTTAACATCAGCGTTTCGCGCGCGGCGCAGCCGACGATTTCCACCAAGGGGCTTTCCCAGGGCCCGTCGAGCGCGACGCCGGGTGAATGGCTGCGCGGCGAGGACCTGCACAGCGCGCCGCTGCTGCGCAATGCCTACGAGCAGGTCGTGTGGGTTTACCGCGCCGTGAATGTCCTGGCCGAGCAGGTGGCCAATGTGCCGTTCGTTTTTTCTCAGGGCCCGCGCGGCCGCGAAAACCTGATCACCTCCGGTCCGCTCCTGGATTTCTACAACCGCCCGCATCCGCAAATCAACCGGTTTCAATATTGGGAACTGCGCGTCACCTGGCTGCTGCTCCGCGGTGAATGTTTCCGCGTGCCGATCCTCGAAGAGCCTTCTCGAACAACTGCCGAACCGCCGCGATTGAAACAGGTCCTCATCCTCGATCCGGACCGGTTCCAACACATCATCGACAACAACCAGTTAGTCGGGTGGCGTTACACCGGGTTCGGCCCATCCACGCCGCTTGCAAGCCAGGTGTTTTTGCCCGACGAAGTCTGGCACGAGAAACTGCCCAATCCGTTCGATTTCTGGCGGGGTTTTCCGCCGCTGTATGTTGCCGGATCGGCTGCCGCAACGGATTTCGCCGCGGGCGCGTTCATGCGCGGCATTATCGAGAACAATGCCGACAACGGCGTGATTGTTCGCACCGACAAATGGGTCAGCGACGAGCAGCGCGAGCAAATCCTGACGGCCCTGGCGCGGCGCAAACGCCGGGCCGGCATCGCTGACCGTCCCATTTTGCTCCCGGGCAGCACCGAGATCATTCGCCCGCAACTCTCCAGCACTGACCTGCAGTTCCTGGACAATCGGAAGTTCTGCCGGGCGGAAATTTGCGCGGCGTTCGGCGTGCCCGAGGAAATCGTAGCCAGCACGGAACACGCGAAGTACGACGTAATGGCCGGCGCGCGGTTGAATTTTATCGAGAACCGGGTGGCGCCTTTGTGCAGCCGCCTGGAAGCCGCCGAACAGCCAACCGTCCGCGCCATCGACCCCCGAGCCAGCGGCTGGTTCGATCTGGACAGTCTGCCCATCCTGCAGGAAGCCCGGCGCAACCGCCTGACCGCCGCGAAAACCGGTTTCGAGATGGGCATCCCCTTCAACGAACTCAATCGCGTGCTTGATCTTGGTTTTAAACCGTTGCCCTGGGGCGATGCCGGCTATTTGGGCGCAAACCTCACAAAGGCGCAGTGAGGAAGATCGCAACGAAAGCGGCAACAAAACCCGGAACATTGAACTGATTTGTAACCGACAGGAAACCTCAACTCTCAACTCCCCACTCACCATGCTTTTTTCCTCCATCCAAATCGATATTCAAAAACCTAGCAATGATGCTTCGGTTTTAACCAACCATGCGCCCGGCGCCGAGTCTGCAAACCTGCCGGTCCTGGACTTTATCGCCTCGGACGAAACCGTGGATCGTTATGGCGAGATCATCAGCCCTTCGGGATGGCGACTCGAAGCGTATCGGCGCAACCCGGTGTTTCAAAACGCGCATCAATACGGCGATATCCTATTCACGCTGGGCAAAGCCCTGATCACCGAAGTCCGCACAGTGGCCCCCATCCCGGGCACCCCCTCAGCCCAACTGGCACAGCCGAAGACAGCTCTTTACCAGCGAATCCAATTTGCCACGGACATCAACCCCGTCGCGCGTATCGCTTACGGCCTGTATCAGGGCAAATTCCTCAACGCGGTATCGGTCGGGTTTGTGCCGCTCAAGTGGGTGGATGCCGACGGAACGGAACACGCTCCCCAAAATAGCGCCGGTGGTTCGGTCCAGGCCGTGCCGGCACATTCGCGCGGTGGGCGAGGGGCGCAACGGGTTCGGCGGCGGTACCTCGAACAGGAGTTGCTGGAAGTTTCGGCCATTGGCATTCCGGCCAATCCCAACGCGCTGGCGCTGGGTTTGCGGGCGGGAGCCATCGAGAAGAGCGACTTGCGTGAAACCCTCGAACTGTTGCGGTTGTTCAAGCCGGTAACCGGGCCGGCGCCGGGCTGCCAGGGGAAAATTCTTTTTCAGATCGCACGCGAACTGCACCGCGTTTTGCGCGGGGCATGAACCACACACGACCGGCCGCGCGTGCGCCGGTCCAGGACACACAGAAAGACAGCAATCATGAATGATAACCCCACCATTGAAAACGCGGAGCCATCCGCAACGGCGCCTTCAGGCGATCCGCAGTTGACCGAGTTCAACTCGATCCTCGGAGAGATCCGCGGTGCCTGGTCGGCCATCCGCGGCCTGCCAGCGGAGGTCCAGACCTTAAGGGATGGCGCGGATAAACTCGCGGGCGACCTGCGGGATGTGCGGCGGCAAGTGCTCTCGCGCCCACCAGGCGCCCTCGCGCGCTGCCCCGGCCAGGTCAGCGAAGAGTGCGCCCGGCACCTGGCCGCGCAATTTATTGTGCAGTGTGAACGCAGCGACAAACTCGATGCGCTCTCGTCGGTTCCCGGCCAGCGCGACGCGCTGCTGAACTTCGCGCGCGGCGCGTTGAACCTCTCGACCCGGGCGGCGCTGACGGCCACCGACATCACCATGCCCGTGCAATACGGCAGTGAGCTGCGCGAACTGATCTCGCAGTTCGGCGTTGCGCGCAAGCGCATGTCGCCTTACCCGCTGGGGATGGGGACCGCGCGACCGGCCCGGATGGGAGCGCGGCCGGCGTTCGGCTCGATCGCGATGTCGGCGCAGATTGCCGAAAAATCGCCGACGTTGAGTTTCGCGTCACTCGAATCGCACAAGATCGGCGGAATCGTGCGGCTGCCTCGAGAACTCGACGAGCAGAGCGCGGTTCCGATGGGCCAGTTTCTGGCGCGCTACGGGGCGATTGAATTCGCCCGCGCTGAAGATAAATGGGGATTTCTGGCCGACGGCGAGGGAGACTACGAAAGCGTCAAAGGCGTCGTGCCGGCCGCGATCGAGAACAACTGCGATCTCGTGCTGCCGGCGGGCAAAACCAAGCCCAGCGACGCCACGCTCGAAGACTTCCGCGCCATGCGGCGCCTGGTCAACAAAGCCGCGCTGAACGGCCGGCTCTCGGCTTACTATCTCGACACCACCTGGGAAACGCGCCTGCCTTCATTCCGTTCCCAAGCCGAGCCCAACGTGTACCAGCGGCTGCCTGACGGCAGCGCTATTCTCGATGGCTATCCCGTTGTGTGGACCGACGTCCTGGCCCCTTACAGCACGGTCGATTCGCCAGGCAGCCCGCTGGCAGTCTTCGGCGCGCTGTCCTTCTGGTGGCTCGCTGAGCACGGCCATCCGCGCATCGATCCTTCCGAGCACGTCTGGTTTGCCAATGATCAATTGGCGATCCGCTTCATCGAAGAGATCGACTTCGACTTCGCGGCGCGCGATGCCGTCGCGGCGCTTCTGACCCCGGAAGCATAGATACAGGTGGGTTGAGAATTGAGCGTGGATACGATGCCCCGCGCCGCTCGCCTCAATTCTCAACCGCCTTGGCTGCTCAATCGACAACTCCCATAAAGAAGGGCTTTCCATGCTGACACTGCTTTCCACCGTAAAATCACGCCTTGCGCTGGCCGCGACAGATGCCACCTACGACGCCTTGCTCGAACGGGCCATCGTCGGCGTGAGCGCCCGGTTCGATGCGGAAACCAACCGTGTCCTGGCACGAACTCAAAACGCGCGCTTCGAGTTCGCGGCGGATGAAACCGAGATCCTCGTTCCGTGCTATCCGGTCGAGTCGGTTTTGAAATTTGAACTGAAAACCAACGAACCTGGCGGTTGGGTGGAAGTGCCGGACGTCGAATACATTGTCCGGCGCCGCTGTATTGTGTCGCTTCGCCTGCCGCTCGCGGTCCTGAGTTCCGCGCTCCCACCCCAGGCGAGGGTCACCTACACGGGAGGCTATGTCCTGCCCGGCGAAGTTTTGCCGGGAGCCGAATCGGAGAGGCTTCCCGCGGAAATTGAGCAGGCCGCAGTCGAGCAGACAGCGTTTTGGTTCCTGACCCGCGACCAACCCGGGCTCATCCGTCAATGGCCCAAAGGCGGCAACTACGAGCAATTCGCCGACCCGGATTTGTTGCCGTCGGTCCGCGAGGTGCTCAAACACTACGAACGACAGGGGTGAGACGACGCGTTTTCAGATTTCAAGTTTCAGGCCGCAGATTGCAGGCTAGGCGGGGTCGAGAGCAACGCGCCCCTGCCCTCCGCCTCGCTCAGCTCGATCCAGAAGCTGCTTCCCTGCCCGGGGTTGGACTCGACCCCGACGCTGCCGCCCATGCGTTGCATGGCTTGCTGGACGATGGCCAGGCCGATGCCGGTCCCGCCGTGCCGCCCTGGCGGGCCCAAAGTTTCGAACACGCCGAAAATCCGCTGGCGGAACTGGGTCGGGATGCCCACGCCATTGTCGTGCACCCAAACGCGCACCCGGTTCCCCCGAGTCTCGGCGCTAACACGAATCTCGGGCCGGACTCCGGCGGGCACGAAGCGGGCCGCGTTTTCGACCAGGTTCGTCAGGACTTGTTCGAGCATTTCAGGATTGGCGCGCACGGTGGGCAGCGGGCGATCGAATTGCACATCGGCGCCGGTGGACCGGATTTCAAACCCGAGCCTGAACAGCACTTGCTCCAGCACCTTCTCCAGGTTCACGGGCCCGAGCTCGAGTTGAACGTAGCCGAGCCTGCCGTACTCCAGGAGGTCGTGGATGAGCTGGTCCATGCGTTTGGCGGCGTCGGAGATGTGAGCCGAATATTCCCGGGCGGTGGCATCGAGGCGGGAGCCGTATTCATCCACCAACACCGTGGCGTAACCTTCCATGGCCCGCAACGGCGCCCGAAGGTTATGGCCGATATGATAAAGCAAACTCTCGAGGTACTTCACCGTCGCCGCCAATTCGCTGGTGCGGCGCGCGACGCAATGTTCCAAATCCTGCGCATGCGTCCGCAGCCGTTCCTGTGCCTCGAGCAACGCCGACTCCGAACGCCGACGCCGCGCCACCTCCGCCTCCAACTTGCGCCGGGTCCGGTGCAGCGTCTCGATCAATGCAACACCCAGCGACGCCGTGAAAAGGTAGCGCACGAAATACAACGCCTGCGTCGGATGCGTCACACCACTGCGTCCGTGCACAAGAAAAAAATGGTCCGCGAGGAGCAACCCCAGGAGCAGGGCCACGATGCCGGCCACCGCGCCGCCATACCACGCCGCCACGAGCGACGCCGCGATGAAGAGCATGAAGGGCAATTCGTCGCCTACCAGCGGGCTAATCCAATACCTCACACCAAAGGCCACCAGGATGCACACCAACGCCCCCGCGTAGCGCCGCCACGCTGGTTTCTCCGCCGCTGCGTCGGGCGCGGGTTCCACCTCATTCATTCGCTCCAAGTTAGACGCTGCAAACGCGCGGATTGTTCGAAAACCCGACAGCTGCCCTTGACCGAACGAACCCGCAGGGTTCGCAGCGAGTAGCCGTGGGTCAGGCGACCTGGTCGCCTGACCCACGGAAAGCCGCCAAAATATTATTTGCATCCCGCCAGGGATGCCAGCACAACGGTTCGTTGTAAGCACATCGGTAACAGATTCTCCCAAGGACATCGGTTACAGTTTGCACCATGCCTTGGAAACAAACGTGTGCTATGAACGAACGAATTAAGTTAGTCGAACAATACTTTGAGGACG
>DATGLT010000210.1:0-6119 GCA_035294005.1 Verrucomicrobiia bacterium | reverse complement strand
GTTCGTCGCCTTCATACATCCAGCTTTGGGGAATATAAGCGCGCTTGGATTCCTCCCAGCCCGAAAAAAAGCCCTCCTGGTCCTCCGCGTCTTGATAGTCCTCCTTCAGGATGCAAGACGCATTGGTGAAGGGGACCACGTATTCCTTAAAGAATTTTTCTTTTTCGAGCGTGTAATGGATCAATCCGCCCAAAAAGGCAATGTCGGTTCCTGATCGGATGGGAACCCAGATATCGGCCATGGCGCTGGTGCGGGAGTAACGCGGATCGACATGGATGATCTTGGCCCCTTGTTCCTTTGCCTTCATTACCCACCGAAATCCGACCGGGTGTGCCTCGGCCATTGAAGAGCCTTCTATTAGAATGCAATTGGCGTATTGCAGGTCTTGTTGCGCGGTCGTAGCACCTCCCCGGCCGAAGGAGGTGCCCAGACCGGGCACCGTGCTGCTGTGTCATATCCGCGCCTGATTGGAAACCGCCACCATGCCCAAACCGCCGGTGAACAGCTTCTTGATCAGGTAATTTTCTTCATTGTCCAGAGTGGCGCCGCCCAAGTGGGTGATCGCCGTGGTATGGTTGACGTAAGCCCCCTCCGAACTGCGTTCCACAAACGTGCGTTTGCGGGTGTCCCAAATGCGGTCGGCGATCATCTCGATTGCCTGGTCGAGGCCCAGTTCCTGCCATTGCCGCGCGAAGGGCGGGCGGTACTTCACTTTGGTCACTCGGCTCTCGTGCTCGAGCAACTGCCGGGACGCGGCGCCTTTCGGGCACAGGTTGCCCTGGCTGATAGGACTATGGGGATCGCCTTCGATCTGAATCACTTTGCCATTTTTGTGGTAAACCAACTGGCCGCAACCGACCCCGCAGTAAGGACACACCGACCGCGCCACTGTGGCATCTTCGATGCGCGCCCGCATCGCTCGTGTCTGCCGAGACATGACTTCCACTCCGGTGCCGCGGGTACGGTACTTTAACTGCCGAAGCAGGGGCCAGCGTAGTAAACCTGACGTTTTGACCTCGGTGCGTTGCATCGGTGCAGTTTTTATTCTCGCGAAAAAGGAGCTGATCTGAAAGGGAGGTCGTGACCCACCTGGGCGGCGCAGGGTGGGTTTTGACCCCATCTAACCCGCTCGACATTTTCTGATTCAATCAGGAGATGCCGAGCCCAAATCAATGTGCATGGATCATCATGGAGCCGGGCAGCCATCGCGGTCCTTTCCAGAGGATTCAGAGTTACGGCCTCGGCAATCTGTTCCGGAGAGTGACGGGTGTCTGGTGGCCCCCGCGGTCTTCAAAACCGCTGTCGGCTCGTCCAACGGGTCGAGGTGTGTTCGATTCGCACCCTCTCCGCCACCTGGATGAACAATGAACAAACTTAAAATGAAGAATACAAACGGCCGAATGAGCGGGCTCAGGCTCACCTCCCTTTCGTCCTGCGCCGGGTGCGCAGCTAAACTGGGCCAGCAGGCTCTGAGTCAGGTCTTGCGTTTGCTGCCCGCGTTGCCGCGTGACCCCAATCTGCTCGTCGGAACGGACACGGCGGATGATGCTGCGGTTTACCTCCTCAACCACCGCTTGGCTCTGGTGCAGACGGTGGATTTCTTCACCCCGATTGTAGATGACCCTTTCGCCTATGGTCAGATTGCCGCCACAAATGCAATCTCGGACGTATACGCCATGGGAGGACGACCGCTTACGGCGCTGAACCTGGTCGGAATGCCAACGGATCTCGTGCCCGCGCACGCGATAGCCGAAATCCTGCGGGGCGGACTAATGAAGGCGCAGGAAGCTGGTTGCACAGTGGTTGGCGGCCACACGATTCGGCTCCCGGAACCCGTTTATGGGATGGCGGTAACCGGCCTGGTAGCTCCTCGCGCAGTAATCGTCAATAACCAGGCCCGCCCGGGAGACTGGCTCATCCTGACCAAGCCACTGGGCACGGGCGTCGTGACGACCGCCATCAAACGGGGGATGGCTTCCCTTTCACTCCAGCGAAAGGCAATCCGGTCCATGGCGACGCTGAACTCGGTTGGAGCCGAGCTTGCCGAATCAAGATTGGTCGCCGCCGGCACCGATGTCACTGGATTCGGTTTGCTGGGCCATCTGGCAAATATCTGCCGTGGCAGTGGCGTGGGCGCGGAGATTCAAGCGGACGCGTTGCCCGTCTTCGCTCCGGAAGTATTCCGCCTGATCGAGCAGGATTGCATCCCCGGAGGAAGCCGTAAAAACCTCGAGACGGCGGATCAATTCACCGAATGGGGAGAGGCGACCACTGTGCATCGGCACTTGCTGACCGATGCGCAGACCAGTGGTGGCCTCCTGCTTTGCGTTTCGCCGAAACGCCTGGAGGCGGCTTTAGCGGCCTTGCGTTCGGCGCGCACACTCTGTGCGGCGGTCATCGGGCGCATCGTGCGCGCATCCCGGTCCAGGGTGTTTGTGACGATTTCGGTGAGGCAAGGAAAACAAAGCCGCTGGAAAACAGTGGTGAACGAAACACCCTCTCGAAGAGACGGCAAGTCCTTCGTTTCGCGTCGGAACTCGGGCGTTCGTTACGATGCTGTCTCGAAGTTATGAGCAGAGTGCCGCCGGAGACCGACCATGCTTCGCGGCGTGTGGGCTGTGCCGTTAATCCAATGAAGGGATCAATCTCCGCAGATGTAAACGGCCGGAGTAAATCAGTCGAGCGCCGGCGGCTGCCCGCGGTGGAGAAAATGCTTCGTTCATTGGGTTCAGTCGATCTGCCCCGCGCCACCCTGGTGGCTCTGGTTCGAGAGGAACTCGGGGCTTTGAGGCGCGAGGAGAACGTCCCCGAGGAGGACGTCATTCTGGAGAAAATTCGGTCCGCTTGCGCGCGGCTGAACAGACTGCGCCTCCAACCCGTGATCAACGGCACTGGAATTGTGCTCCATACCAATCTGGGCCGCGCACCACTTGGTGCGGCTGTGGTCGAGCATTTGGCGAGCATCGCCACCAGCTACAACAATATCGAATATGACCTGAGCGATGGGGAACGAGGTGGCCGGGCCGCCTACCTGGAATCCAGCCTGGCTCTGTTGAGCGGCGCCGAAGCGGCCACGGTGGTGAACAATTGTGCCGCCGCCCTGGTTTTGGTCGTGCGACATTTCACCAGGGAAAAGCCGGAAGTGGTCATCTCGCGAGGGGAGTTGATCCAGATCGGCGGCGGCTTTCGCATTCCCGAAATCCTGGAGGCCAGCGGAGCGCAATTGCGGGAAGTCGGGACGACCAACAAAACCTCTCTGAGTGACTACGCTTCGGCCCTGAATTCAAGAACCGGTTTGATACTGAAAGTGCACCGGAGCAATTTTGTCATGGCCGGCTTCGTGGAATCACCCTCCACTAGGGCTATTGCGGCCCTGGCTCGTGAGAAGCGCTTGCCGCTGATTGAGGATTTGGGGAGCGGCGCGGCGATCCGCACCGAAAGAATACCCGGGCTGGAGCACGAACCAACCCCGGGGGAGATCCTGCAGGAAGGTGCAAGCTTGGTAACGTTCAGCGGCGACAAGCTCCTCGGTGGGCCGCAAGCCGGCATCCTGGCCGGAAAACGCAAGTTGATTGCGGCGCTCAAGCGCGAACCCTTCTTCAGAGCGTTACGGTGTGACAAGCTCATTCTCGCCGCCCTGGAGGCCACTGTGGACCTTTACCTGCAAGGAAAGTCGGAAGACTCCATACCGCTGCTGGCAATGCTGAGAACCTCCGAGTCCGAACTCCACCGACGGGCCGAGCGGCTCATCAAGGCTTTAGATGTTACAGGCTTGGCGGTGCATATCGGGAAGAGCAGCGCCCAAGTCGGGGGCGGGAGTTTGCCACGTTCGACCATTCCATCAGTAACACTGAATGTGACAGTTCCCCAGTGCTCGCCAGCCGAGTTAAGCGCGCGGCTGCGCCTCGGTTCTCCTCCTGTCCTCGGCTATGTCTCCGGAGGCTGTGTTCGGATCGATTTGAGAACCGTGTTCCCGGAACAAGACGAGCCGCTGGTCAAGGCAATCAAGGCGGCCGCGCCATGAGGCTCAGGCCGCGCCAGACGAGCGGGTGAGCGATTTGTGGGTATGGATTCAACCGCGACAAGGCATTTTATCGTGGCCACTGCCGGCCACGTGGATCATGGAAAGAGTTCGCTGGTGAAAACGTTGACTGGCACCGATCCGGACCGTTTGCCGGAAGAAAAAGCGCGCGGCATCACGATCGACCTCGGCTTTGCCCACCTGCAACTCGCCTCGGATGAACTGCCCGGAGTCACTCTGGACATTGGCATTATAGATGTGCCGGGGCACGAAGACTTTGTCAGGAATATGGTGGTCGGAGCAGGCTCGATCGATTTGGCGCTGCTGGTCGCGGCCGCCGATGACGGCTGGATGCCCCAGACCGAGGAACATCTCCAGATTCTGAGTTATCTAGGAGTATCTCGAGCGGTCGTGGTGCTGACAAAAACGGATCTCGCAGGGCCGGAGCAAAACGCCCGCTGTGCGGCCCTGCTCCGCGAAAAGCTGGCTGGTTCCCCTTTTGAACAAGCGCCCCTCATCCCCACGTCCATCGTTACCGGGCAGGGCGTGGAGCAGTTAAGAGAAACCCTGGCACGCCTATTAGCCTCCAGTCCGCCGCTCCCGGACATTGGCAAACCGCGCCTGCCGATCGATCGCGCCTTCTCATTGCCGGGAATTGGCACTGTGGTCACGGGGACGCTGCGCGGCGGCCATCTGCGAAAAGGGGAGGAGGTCGTACTGCAGCCAAACGGCAAAGTCACGCGCATTCGCACGATCCAGACGCACCGCCGGGAGGTGCCCTCCGCCGGACCGGGTACCCGCGTTGCACTGAATCTGCCGAACGCCACTTTGGCAGCGGGAGCAGCAGCCGCAATCGGCAAAGTGCCGGTGGAACGTGGCTGCGTTGTGGCGCTGCCAGGCCTAGGCACCGCCCATATGATCTGTGACGTACTGCTGGAACGCTCCCCACGGTTGGCCGTGGGAGATGCTGGCGTCAGGCGTCCACTCAAGGAAGGAACACGGGTGCGGTTCCACACCGGTAGCAGTAACATCCCTGGGCGTCTGTACTTTTCAGACCAGCAGGTGCTTTGTCCCGGCGAACGCTCCTTGGCGCAAATCCGGCTCGAGTCGCCTATTTATGCGTTCACGGGTGATCGCTTTGTCCTGCGGGATTGGGCGGAGCGCGTGACGTTGGGCGGAGGCGTCGTGCTCAACCCTTGTGCGAGCCGCAAACCGAAGCTGCGGGCCGCCTGGCAGACGGTGTCAAAGGACTCAATTGAAGCAGCGCTCCAGCCTCAGTCCATAATTGCCGCCCAGCTACAAGAACGCCGGGCAATGAAGAAACAATCAGTCCTGGTACAATCCATTTTCAGCTCCAGCGAGATTGCCGAGGCCTTGTCCCAGTTAAATGCCGCTGGACAGTGCGCGCTTTCGGGCGAGTTCGTATTGGAAACAAACTATTGGAAACTCCTGAGCGAACGCGCGCGCAGTCTTGTTGAGGCTTGGCACAAGGATCATCCAGACCAACGCGGTCTCTCCCTGGCAGCGTTGCGCTCTTGCTTGAGTTCACAGCTCCCGTTGCCGGGAATTTTTGAGGTTTTGCTGGCCGACCTGCTGCGGACAGGATTCTCTCAGGTCGAAGCCAGCATCAGCCGCAGCTCTCACCGCCCCTCCTTGCCTGCCCACCTTGCGCCTGCCGGCGGCAAGATCCAGCGTTTACTGGATGCAACGCCGCTTGACCCTCCTTCCCGGATGGAGTTGGCGCCGGACCGAAACAGTCAGGAAGCCCTGGCATTTTTGCTGCGCGTTGGTGCCGCAACAGAGGTGGGGCAGGAGCTCGTCCTCTCCAGGAAGGCCTTTGTGCATGCGTGCGAGGTGATTCGCAGGTTCCTGGGGCAACGCGGACAGGCCACCGTGAGCGAACTGCGACAAGTCCTTGGCGCGAGCCGGCGCGTGGTCGTTCCTCTGCTCGAGAAATTGGATCGCGAAGGAGTGACTCGGCGAGAGGGGGATAAGCGCCTGCTGAAAAACGCCAAGGTCCAGACCGATTCCTGCGCGAGGTGATCCGCCGCGAGCGCGGTGCTTTGGCGACTGAGGTCAAAATAAAAGAAAAGCCCGC
>DATGLT010000209.1:0-4977 GCA_035294005.1 Verrucomicrobiia bacterium | reverse complement strand
ACACCTGGCGGTGTTGGACGATCCCAAGCTCAAAAAAGGTCTCAAGCTTTTCTGGTTCAGCACGGGCAAAGACGATTTTCTGATCGCCACGACCCGAGCCACCGTTGACATGTTCAAAAAGCACGGTTTTGAGCCTGTTTTCGAGGAATCCAGCGGGGCGCATACGTGGATCAACTGGCGGAACTACCTTGACGAATTCGCCCCTAAACTATTTCGGTAAACGCTTCAATTTTCGGTATAACTATTGTCTATGGAGAAGAGATTGATTCACGGTTCGAGCGCGGGTTTGACGCCCCGCCTGTCCTTCAACGCTGTTGGTCCCGCCGCGGCCGCCGGGGTGCTGATGCTGAGTTGTTGCTGCGCCGCGGGTTATGACTGGCCGCAATGGAGAGGCCCGGGTCGCGACGGCATTTCGCAGGAAACGGGTCTTAAGAAGCAGTGGCCGCAGCAAGGACCGGCCCTGGTCTGGAAAGCATCGGGTATCGGCCGGGGCTATTCGACGCCGGCGATTTCGGGGGATCGCTTGTACGTCATGGGCAGCGAAGGAACCGATAACGAGTTTGTCGAGGCCCTTTCGCTCAAGGACGGCAAAAAGATATGGTCCACGCGCCTCGGAGCCGTGGGCAACCCGAAGCAACAACCCAATTTCCCAACGGCGCGTTCGACCCCTACGATCGACGGCGCCACTTTATATGCTCTGAGTTCCGATGGAGACCTCGCCTGCCTGGAAACTGCGACTGGCAAAATCAAGTGGAACAAGAATTTAAAAACCGACTTTGGCGGGAAGCCAGGCACCTGGGCCTACGCGGAATCACCTCTCATTGACGGCAACACGCTGGTTTGCACACCAGGAGGAAGCGCGGCCACGTTGCTTGCCTTGGACAAGAACACCGGGAACGTGTTTTGGAAATGCGCGCTGCCAGAAGCGGATGAGGCGGCCTATTCCTCGCCGATCATTGTGGAGGCCGCCGGAGTAAAACAGTACGTCCAATTGCTTCAAAAAGGCCTGGTGGGGGTAGAGGCCAAAACGGGCAAGTTCTTGTGGCGGTATGCAAAGCCGGTAAGTGTTTACGGCGCCAACATCCCGACGCCTGTCGCCGGGGACGGCGTGGTTTACGTGGGCTCAGCCGGAACGGGGGGTGGCGCGGTAAAACTGCAGCCCAAGGAGGGCGGCGTTCAGGCAGAATCGTTGTATTTTAGTCCGAAGTACCCGACAGCGATTGGAGGGGCGGTAAAGGTTGGAAATTATCTTTATGGAACTACGGGCCAGGCTTTGCAGTGCATTGATTTCGCTACCGGCAGCGTGAAGTGGGAAGAACGAAGCATCGCGCCGGGTTCGTTGTGCTACGCGGACGGGCTCCTCTTTCTGCACGGTGAAAACGGGGAGGTTGCGCTGATTGAAGCGTCGCCGGATGGGTATAAAGAAAAGGGGCGGTTCAGTCCACCGGAGCAGCCGGCGAAGCTCAATGCAATGGAGAAGGCGTGGGCGTATCCGGTGGTTGTCAATGGCCGGCTGTATATCCGTGACCACGACAGCCTGTGGTGCTACGCGGTCAAATGAAGCCGTTGCCCGGGTCATAGGTCCTGCGGCAAACGCAGTCGCGAAGGTTCGGTTTCACACAATATGGACTGGCGCGAGGCCATGATCCGTTTTTGCGGTCCCGGAGTGCTCTCGGGCATCAGTTTTCCGGATTGGCTGCGGCTCCTTCGCGAACAAGGGCGTGAAATCGACTTTGCCTACCTGCCAAGGATCGCGTCCATTACCTTTCAAAGCCTCAAAGTAAGCGCTTTGAGCGTTGTCGAGCGGGCACGATACGAGGCGTCGGTTCAGAAAGTTCAGGTCATGCCACCGCTGTTCATCCTGGGCCACTGGCGCAGCGGCACGACGCACCTTCACCATCTGCTGGCTCAGGATGCCAGGTTTGGTTTTCCCACCACCTACCAGACAGCATTCCCTCGCATCTTCCTTACGGCGGAACCCATGGAGGCGCGGGTTTTATCGTGTTTCATGCCCAAAAATCGGCCGATGGACAACATGAGCATCAGCCTGGAATCACCGCAGGAAGATGAATTTGCGCTGTGCGCCAGTTGCTTGTTGTCCACATGCATGGGGTGGGTGTTTCCGCGTCAACTGGGGAGATACAATAAATACCTCACCTTCAAAAACGCAGAACCGGCTGAGATTCAAAAATGGAAGGATACCTTGTTGCATTTTGTGAAAAAGGTTCAGCTGCGATGCAATCGGCCCCTGGTCTTGAAGTCGCCGCAGCACACGGCAAAAATCAAGCTGCTGCTGGAGGTTTTCCCTGAAGCGCGCTTCGTGCACATCCACCGCGATCCATTTCGGGTCTTTCAGTCCACCCGCCACGGGTTCACCGTCCTGATCCGATGGCTTCAACTGCAACATCAAACCACGCAGGATCTCGACGATTGGATCCTGGACCAATACGCCGAAATGTACGACGCGTTTTTCGAGCAAAAGGATTCGATCCCGGCCGGGCGGTTTCACGAGCTGGCTTACGAGCAACTGGACAGCGATCCCACGGGTGAGATGCGCAAGCTTTACCAGGCGCTCGGGTTGCCTGACTTCGAAATGGCTGAACCAAATATGCGGAAATATCTCAACTCGGTTCGCGGCTATCGTAAAAATCAGTTTGTGGATATGTCACCGTCACTTAAAGACCGCATCGGCCAAAAGTGGAAAACCTCATTTGAGCAATGGGGGTATCCGACGAAAATCGGCGCGAACTGATACCACGGAATCGGGACAGCTTTTCATACAAACCAAAGCGTCTTGTGCCCCTGTGCGGCGAGAACGCGGCTTGCTTGTTTAATTGACTTCCGAGGCGCTGGACGTGGATTCTTCCATCAGATGCGCAGCCCATGCCGCAAGGTCAACCGGATCGCCGCAGCCATGTGCGGTTGGGCCGTGCTGTTCGGGCTTTCAGGATTCGCCTCCACGGCGACAGAGTATCGCCAGGACCAGATTCTGGTTCAGACAGGCAGAAAAACCGTTTCTGAGGAACTGACTCGTTTTCACCAGGCGCATCGAGCGCGGCTCCTGCACGAGTTGGGTCGCGGGGGGCTGCAAATCATCGCGGTGCCGCCGACACAAACGGCCACAAACCTGGTCGAAGAGTATCGGCGCAGCGGCCTGGTTGAATTTGCGGAGCCTGATTATATCCGGCATACGACGATCACCGGTCCCAATGACCCGAAATATCTCGACGGGACTTTGTGGGGATTGAATAACTACGGACAAAACGGCGGCACTCCACATGCCGACATAGGAGCCGTCGGGGCATGGGATTTAATGACGTCGGCCAGCAACATAGTGGTCGCGGTGCTGGACACCGGCATTCGATACACACACGAGGACCTGGCGGCCAACATGTGGGTCAGCCCGACTGATGGGTCGCATGGAACAAACAGTTATGCGGGCGGCAACGATCCCAACGATGATGAAGGACACGGGACCCTGATGGCGGGAGTGATCGGCGGCCTGGGCAACAACGGCAAAGGAGTGGTCGGTGTGGCTTGGAACGTCCGGTTGATGGCGTGCAAATGTTTCAACAGCGCCGGTGCCAGCAGCGACTCGGCCATCGTTGCTGCGATCGATTACGCGAGGCAAAATGGCGCGCGAATTATCAGCGCCAGTTTCGACAGCACGAATTTCGGAATCGCCCTTTCCAACGCGGTCTACCGATCCGCTCAAGACGGCATTATTTTCGTTTCGTCGTGCGGCAATAACGCCGCAAATGTAGACGTCACGCCCCATTATCCGGCATGCTTTGGTATCGATAACATCGTTTCGGTCGCCTACACGACTCGCAACGATATCCTGGGACAATACTCAAATTACGGCAGGACGAATGTGGATCTCGCGGCGCCGGGCGCGGCGATCTACTCGTGTTTCTTCACATCGGACACCGCTTACCTTGGCAGCCCGTACCTTGAGGGAACGTCCTACGCCGCGGCATACGTGAGCGGCGCGCTCGCCCTGGTTTTGGCATATTTCCCAGGTGAACCCTATCAGCAAACCATCACGCGACTGCTCAACGGGACAGACCCTGTGCCCGCCCTTGCAGGAAAATGCGCGACCGGCGGGCGGCTCAATCTGTATCATGTGTTGTCGCAATCGATTCGGCTGGTGCCCACGACTCCCGGCATTCCCGGGACACTCCAGTTTTCTGTGATCTCGTCGCCATCACGCCACTGCGCGGTTCAGACTTCGACCGATCTGAGGACCTGGGCGCCAATTCTGACAAACACCACGTCCATGAGCGGCAGTTTCAGTTTTAGCGCTCCAGGCGGGACGAATTCCGGTTCGGTTCTTTTTCGGGCCGTTGAGGTGCCATGACCAAAACCCTGCAAATCTCGTGTGTGCAATTGCACTGGGCCAAGCCCCTCGAACGCAATCTTGAGCGCGCGCTCTACTACATCGAACAGGCGGCGAAAGAAGGAAGCCGCGTGGTGCTGTTTCCTGAAAGCAACCTGACCGGCTATTACTTTCCCGAGGCCCTTCGGCAGGATCCCGAAGCGGTGCAGAACGCGCTGGAACGCACCCGGGCGGCGGCGAAGCAGGCCGGCATCTGGGTGATCGCGGGCACGTTGCGTAAAACCGCCGATCGCTATTTGAACCTCGCCCACGTGATCGCCCCGGACGGGCAAATCGTTCACGAGTACGCCAAAGTTCACATGGCGGGCCGAGACGAGCAGAAATATTGCCGCGGCGGGAACAAGCTTTCCTTGTTTGAAATCGATGGAATCCTGTGCACGCTGGTTATCTGCCGGGACGGACGGCACCCGGAGCTTTACCGTCTGCCCGCCATGGCCGGAGCTCAAATCCTGTTTCATCCCTCATGCAGTTCCGATGAAATTGAAGCCGTTATCTGGAAGCGAACCTCGGGCCGGGCGCAACAACCTGTTGGGCCCAATACCAGGATATTTCACTGCGTTGCCAATACAATCGGCCAG
>DATGLT010000208.1:0-7051 GCA_035294005.1 Verrucomicrobiia bacterium | reverse complement strand
CTCGAGCTGCAACCGGCAGGTCAGCCCAGCGGAACCCGCCCGCATCATGATACTCCTCTCCACCATGGGCGGAAAACGCAGCAAACAGAATGACTGCCAAAGCAAGACCTGAAACAACTCCCGCCGAATAAACGCCAAAGCTGCGCGGCGGGAACAATCGACAAGGCATTTGCCCCGAAGCTTACAGTGCGCGGCTATGTGCAAGCAATCGCCGATCGTTGGCGAGGTGGTTTGATATCTTGCTCAATGGCCGGCCCGTGACCCTGGTGCCTTACCCGGACGGAGTATTCAAAGAATCGTTTTATGTCATCCAGGACGCGACTGCTTTTATTCTGAGCAGAGGCCTACGTTTTTCGCCTGCCTCAAAACCAGCACCACACCCCATTTGAGAGCTGCCTGCTGGCTTACTACACTCCATCCTAACAAAGGAGACATTGTAGGGGAATGAACCTGGAATCCCGCCGGTTGTCGGCCGAGGAAAACCGCGACCAATTGGTGCGCGGCCTCGGATGGTTCAGTATTGGTCTGGGACTGACCGAGCTTCTCTTTCCTCGAGCCTTGGGTCGGTGCATTGGAATCAACCCGCGCACCGGCTTGATGAGACTTCTGAGGCCTGAGAGAAATCGCCAGCGGCATAGGCTTGCTGACGCAGCCGCAAAAGGATGTTTGGATGAAATCACGGGTAGCCGGCGACGCTATGGACTTGGCGTTGCTGGGGTGGGGCATTTTCTTGACGAGGAGAACAACCGCTTGCAACTAGGCATTGCCGCAGGGGCGGTCGCAGAAAGTGGTCGAGGGCGGCAGTGAAGTTAAAAATCTGAAAGTCGGGGATCGCATCGTGGTGCCGTTTGCAATCGCTTGTGGAAACTGCTTCTTCTGCAAGAAGGGGCCTTCTCATTATGCGAAAACTCAAATCCGAACGCCACCGAAGCCGAACTGATGTGGGCCATTCGCCGTGCAACCAGGCTCAATTCAACGTAGGTTGCGGAATCGCTGACCTGCTCTCAGACGATCATCGAGGCCGATGCCGATGATGTTTTGGCCCTCAAGGGCAACCAGGAGACAGTGCACCAGGAAGTTAAAAGTTTCTTGGATGCAGCCTTGCTGGAGCAGCAAACGCCGCGGCTTGCGGGAGCCAAGCTCCCCACCGCGGCCGCAACTCTAGCCATTGTGGAAACGGTAGAAAAAGACCACGGACGGTTGGAAACTCGCCGCTACTTCCAAAGCGACCAGCTGAACTGGTTTGACGACCGGCCCAAGTGGGAAGGGCTCAAATCGGTGGGGATGGTTGAAAGTACTCGAGAAGTGGATGGCAAAACCACGGTGGAACGGCGCTATTACTTGTCGAGTCTGCCCCTGGGAGCCGAAACCTTTGCTCGGGCGGTGCGCAGTCATTGGGGTGTGGAAAACAAAGTGCGTTGGGTAATGAACGTTTGTTTTCGTGAGGACCAAAGCCGTGCTCGGGCCGGCTATGCCGCCGAGAACCTGGCAACCTTGCGTCGCCTTGCTTTAAATCTACTTAAAAGAGAGAAAACCAAAAAACGCGGCATGCGCGGCAAACAATCAATGCAAGCTGGGACCATGCCTATTTGCTGCGTTTGCTGGGTGTTTAAATGCGTTTGCCCTGGACCTGCTCTCCCTGCTCTCCCCCGTGGTTGACTGCCGCGGCAGAGGTAGGAATAATGGAGCATGAGCCCAGATTGCCCAAAATTCGAATCTCTGCGGCGGACGCGCAGGAAAATTCGGCTAATGGGTTTCCGCAAAGGCGGAGGTTTTTTTGCCGGATGCATTTTGGCGCTGAGTCAGGGTTTACTTGATTTACAAGCCGCTCAAACTTCCGGCACCAATGCGCTCTGGTGTGGTCCTACGAACACTCTTCCTTTACTTCCAGCATTGCACCCGCAACCCGCCAGTACTCTGAGAATGGCCCTGCGACTCAAGCAAATCCGGGAACGGGCCAACCCGCGCGCGGATCCTTTTCTGAGCAATCGCCGCGCCGAACTGATGGAAAAGAGCCTGGTCACCTTCACCAATCTGAGTCTGGGCGAGGAAATGACCTTTCGCACTAAGCTCGGGGTCGAGTTGCTCCAGGCTGGGCGCTCCCAAGACGCCTTGGCTCAATTTCAAAATGTACAGCAGTTAGCTGATCATGCTGGGGTGCGTTTGCTGCAGCACGGCGAGCGCCAGTTGCGAATGCTGCAAGCTCAGGCGCTGATGCGGCTCGGAGAGCAGGAGAACTGCCTTGTCAATCAGAGCGCCGATTCCTGTCTATTTCCATTGCTGCCCAGTGCTTTTCACCGGCTGCCCCGCGGTTCAAACGGCGCAATCGCTTTCCTTAAACAGGAGTTGGAAGCGGAGCCGGCGGATCTGAGCGCTCGTTGGCTGCTCAACCTGGCGTATATGACCCTGGGCGAGTACCCGCAAAAGGTCCCGCCCCAATGGTTAGTCCCTCCAGCCTCTTTTGCGTCGGAATATGCCCTGCCACGCTTCCATAACATCGCCGGCGCGGTGGGGCTGGATGTGGACGGACTAGCGGGAGGCATTATCCTGGACGATTTCGACAACGATGGCTTCGTCGATATCATCAAGTCGTCCTGGGCTCTGGATGGGCAGCTTCGCTATTTTCACAACGAGGGTAACGGCCGCTTCACCGACAGGACCGAACAAGCCGGACTAACCGGGTTGGTAGGTGGCTTGAACCTTCTCCAAACGGATTATAACAACGATGGGTTGCTCGATATTCTGGTCCTCCGAGGCGCGTGGTTGGAAAAGGAAGGACGCATGCCCAAATCCCTGCTGCGCAACAACGGCGATGGCACTTTCACCGATGTCACCGAAGAGGCGGGATTATTGAGCTTGCATCCGAGCCAAACGGCCGTGTGGTTCGACTACGACGGAGACGGCTGGGTCGACTTGTTCGTCGGGAACGAAACATTGGATCCAAATGACCCTGACCCTAGCCAGTTGTTCCACAACAATCGCGACGGCACTTTCACCGAGTGTGCCGCTCTGAGCGGCGTGGCCCTGCAAGGCTACGTTAAGGGAGTCGCCTCGGCCGATTACGATCATGACGGTCGGCCGGACCTTTACATCACTACTCGAAATCGGGGCAACTTTCTCTTCCACAACGACGGGCCGGACGCCGCAGGCCACTGGCATTTCTCCGATGTGACACACCAGGCTGGGGTGGGCGCTCCACTTCACAGCTTTTCAACCTGGTTCTTTGATTATGACAACGATGGCTGGGAAGACATCTTTGTTTCCGGCTATTCAGTCCAAAACGTGGGTGATATAGCCGCGGATTACTTGAATCTGCCAACCCAGGGCGCTTTGCCGCGGCTCTATCACAACAACCATGACGGCACCTTCAGCGACGTAACCGCCTCGGCCCATTTGAACCATGTGCTGCTGACCATGGGTTGCAATTTCGGCGATCTGGATAACGACGGCTGGCTCGACTTTTATCTGGGCACTGGGGATCCCGACCTCTCGATGCTGATTCCTAACCGAATGTTCAGGAATGCCGAAGGCAGATTCTTTCAGGATGTCACCACCGCGACGGGAACCGGGCATTTGCAAAAGGGCCATGGGGTGGGCTTCGCCGATCTGAATAACGACGGCGCCCAGGATGTCTACGCGGTTATCGGTGGTTCCTATCCAGGCGACAACGCCCGGAGCGTGCTGTTTCTGAATCCGGGCAACACCAACCATTGGGTGAAGCTCAAGCTCGAGGGGACGAAATCCAATCGTGCCGCCATTGGAGCGCGCATCAAGGTCAGCGTGGCTACCCCGGCCGGCCGGCGTCAGATTTTTAAGACCGTTAACAGTGGTGGCAGCTTTGGCTGTTCACCTTTGCGACAAGAAATTGGCCTGGGCAACGCGAAGCAGATTCTCCGGGTTGACATCCAGTGGTCCGGTTCCGGCCTTCAGCAGGAGGTAAACGGTTTGGAACTTGACCGTTGTTACCGCATTAGGGAAGGCGACCCAATTGCCCAACTTTGGGATTTAAAACAATTTGAGTTCGACCTAAAGGCAGGCACTCAGTCTCAGGCTCAAGCGACCGATCGAGAGGGATCATCCACTGGTTTTTAGCACTTCGAGGCTGGAACGCTCCTCTGGACCTGCGCCGACGCCAGACTGCCTGATTCAACCGCCGTAACGGTTTCGTTCCCTGCGGTGTTGCGCAAGAAGGCCAGCCCCATTAATAGCATTGTGTCCGAGCCTTGATGCTGGCGCAAAGCGAGTCGGCGCGGCCGCAACTGGCCCACCGATTTCGTTCGGAAGCCTTGGCGACGACCGTGGTCCCGGCAGGGCAGTCGCTACAGTTTCTTCTACTGCCGCCTAGTGATGAAGAAGTTAAGGGTTCCTGCTGCTTCACGAGCAAGTAGCTAAGACTTTTGCAAGCCGGCAGTGTTCCCTTTAGAGGCGCTGCAAATATTGAGCCTGAGGAAATTCCGGAGGAATCACAACGACACTGAACGTTGTGAGCTGTTTCACGTCGCGCTCAGAAGCCGAATTTGCTTTAGCACTGCAGAAGTCGGCCCCTAAGGAGCCTGAGTAATCTTCACCTAATTAATACGTCCGTTGCAAAGGAATGTTTGAAAGCCTCTGGTAATCGTGGAAGAGAGTCCCTTGGTGCAACGGCATCCGCTTAATTGGGCTGAATCCGTGAACATCCACTTTCGTCCGGCGTCCCACTGTGCGAGAAAGCCAGCCAGTTCGAACACGCAGTTCGCATGACGGTCATTCTGCACATCTGCAGACCGATTGTAGGGGCGATTGCATACTTACTCACCAACTCGGGCTTACCCTTTTGTGGCGAGTCGTTTCTGCCAGACTCTTTTTGCAGGAAGATAGGCCGGCAATTCGGCATGGACAAGCGTACCGGACAGCCGGAGAATGCAGACGTGCGGCGACTTGCTGCTATTGTCGCGACCGACGTGGTGAACTACAGCCGCCATATAGCGGAAGACGAGGCCTCGACGCTTACCGCGCTACGAGAGATCCGCGCCGAGATCATGGACCCTGCGCTGGCGCATCACGGAGGACGCCTGGTCAAGCTCATGGGGGATGGCACACTGGTTGAATTTGGGAGCGCGGTATCGGCTCTTGAGTGTGCCGCCGCGATCCAGCGTGCCATGGCCGAGCGGAATGCAGCGCGGCCGGGAGGGCGCCACCTGCAACTGCGCATTGGCATCAATGTCGGGGACATCGTCATCGAGCGCGATGCTATAGGCAGCGAGGACATCTACGGCGAGGGCGTCAACATCGCAGCCCGGCTGCAGGAAATTGCGAATCCCGGCGGTATCGCCGTGTCCAACACCGTGGTCGACCACGTACGTGAAAAGGTCGCGCTGGGCTTCGACCCGCTGGGAGCGCCGCAGCTAAAGAATATTAGCCACCCCGTGAGGGTGTTCGCGGTCAGGCTCGATGACCGGGCACCGCCGACGGTCCCTCTAGCAGCGGTGCTGGAACGCCCGGCCGTCGCGATCCTGCCGTTTCGGAACATGTCCGGCGACGCTGCGCAAGAGTATTTTGCGGACGGCATCACAGAAGACTTGATCACGGCACTGTCGGCTTGGCGCTGGTTCCCGGTGATTGCGCGCAATTCGACTTTTGCATTCAAAGGCAGGACTGGTGACGTCACGGATATCGGCAAAGCGCTCGCTGCTCGCTATGTGGTGGAAGGCCGCGTGCAGCGCGCGGCCGATCGCTTGCGGATTGGTGTGCAATTGGTCGATGCCGGAACCGGCCTGAACCTATGGGCACAGCACTACGATCGCCGTTTTGGGGATGTGTTCGAAGTGCAGGATGAAATCACGCGCGCGATAGTGGGTGCAATCGAACCGCAGCTCACCCGCGCGGAGGAGCGACGCGCAGCCCGCCAACGGCCGGAAAACCTCGATAGCTGGGACCTTAGCCTGCAAGCCCTGGCCCAGCTCCGCAAGGGCAGCCCGTCTTCTCTTGCCATGGCCGACCAACTGCTCGACCGCGCGGTGGCGATGGATCCCCAGTCTAGCTATGCCCAATCACTGCGGGCGCTCACTCGTTTCCACGGCGCACTGATCGGTTGGAGCATGGACCCTGCCGGCTCGCTCGCCTCAACGTATGCCGCGGCGCAGGCGGCCGTCACGCTCGACGACTGCGATTGGCTTGCGCATGCTTTGCTTGGGATCGCAACACTTTGGAACCGCCGCGACTTCGAGACCGCCAACCGGGAGGAGGAAATGGCAATCGCCCTCAACCCGAGCGCAGCCCTGGCTTATAATTTCCACGGCTGCGTGCTGACGTTTGACAGCCGCCCCGCCGCGGCAATCCCGCAGCTTCGAACGGTACTCCAGCTCGATCCGCGCTTTCCTCTCCTCTCGGGTACGCTGGCCGACCTTGGGCTTTGCCATCTGCTATTGGGCGATTTCGACGAAGCCGTGCGGTGGTGCGAGCGCGCCATCGCTGAGCGTGAAGAGAACGTTCGCGCCTGGCAACGACTGGCGGCGGCCCTTGGCCAGTCCAGTCGGACCGAAGCGGCGCAAGCGGCTCTGGGTCGTGTCTTCCAGCTTCTGCCCGAATTCGGTTCCCGCTACCTGGACACAACCTACCCGTTCCGGGATGCAGCTCATACAGGAATCCTGCGCGAGGGCTTGTGCAAAGCCGGCTGGACCGGTTGAGCGGCCCTCGGTGCAGTTGCTCGAAGGATTACGGCAGCGTGGATTTTGGGTTGGGAGCCATCGCCTCCAGGTGAGCAAAAATGGTCGGGGAGGGTAATTGCCTCCGCACGGCTGGATCGGGTATGCGCCGGAGTCCCATACCGGGGGTGGTCGGGGCGGATCGGTTTATTCCTGCCTCTGCGACCTCCAGTAAAACCTCCAGTAAAATGTTAAGTTCAGTAGCTGCCAGTTACGGGAATTTATGTTGATTTACGAGGAGGCGAGGTGATAGTTTCATCGCGGACCAGAGGCAGATGGGGCCGATTCCGACCCTCGCCTCCAATCGTAACCAATTCTGGTTACAAGTCTTCCAAACGATCCCCGGGGTAAACGAATACCAAAACGAA
>DATGLT010000207.1:0-5833 GCA_035294005.1 Verrucomicrobiia bacterium | reverse complement strand
CAGCGCACCGGGCAGGTAACCTTTTCGGATATCACTACCAGCGACAACAGTGTGATCGGCCGCTTTCGCTTCACGATGGGCGTGGATGCGCAGGGCGTACCCCTTTCGCCGGACACGATCATCATGCCGGATTTCGTCAATAACCTGCCGGCGGACCTGGTTGCCGCCGCCACCCGCGTCCTGGGCCAGGCCTTAAGCATTTCCACAGCCGCACAGTTGCCGCCCGGGATTGTCCCCGTAGGCAACAGCATTATTACCCGGCGCGTTTTGGATTTGGCCGAGGCCGGCCAGCGCGTGCAGTACGGTGATCCGCTCAAGCGCGTATTACCCGACCTCCTGCGGGACTGGCAGGGCGGCCGGGTGCCCGACGCCGGATTCGACTCGTTGCTGCGCACTTCAGATGCCGGCGCGGAATGGGTTTCCATCTTGTTCTCGGACATGGAAAAGAACGACGGCCTTACGGGCACGGCGCGGCTTCTGGATCGGGCGCCGGACCTCGCGGGTCTCGGCGAACAGTTTGTCATCGCCAGCGCCGGTCCAGGGCAGTTACGCGCGGATTTTGGCGGCACCACCAATAGCGCGACTTTCCCCGCCAGTTCCCAGCCTTATGCTTTGGATTATGCCGGGACCAACGGCGAATGGGCCGTGACGCCATACCTGAGCAACGCGGTGTTCACCTGGACCTTTACCAATGCCCCCGCCAAGGCCGATATGGCCGTCCTGATCTTCGGGACCAACGGCCAGGCCCAGCAACTGCGCTGGCAGGTGGTCAACCCGCCTGTCACCGCTCTTTACACCTTTGCCCTGGGCGCCACGTCGCAGCAAATGCAAGTCGACACGAACGGCGATGGGACGATCGACCAGCTGCTCAGCGCAACGCCGACAACCGTGAATGAACTGCCGCCCGCTCTGGTTGCCGTGGCGCAGGACCTCGGCGTCATTGCCGGCCGCGCTGCCAATCCCTGTCTCGGGTTCCCTAATTACCACAACTACGGCACTGTCGTTGCCGTCGTTTACTCCAAACCGATGACCCAGAGTTCGGCTGGCGCGACGAATTCTTACTCTGTTGAAGGCAACAACGGGGCGGACTCGGTGCAGATCCAGCCGAGCGGCCGGGTTGCCTTGCTCAACCTGCGCAAAGGCATTAGCGCCATTATCCCTCGCAAGTTGAGTGTAACAGGCGTGACGGACGTGCGTGGCAATCCGCTGCTGGCCGCACCAATACCGGTGCAATGCTTAACCCCGGGGACGACCAACCTGTATACCAGCGGCGTAGCTGTGATCGGCAGAGTTCTGAAGGGCGACGGATCCCCAGCGGTCGGCGTGCCGGTCACACTCACTATGTACGACGGGATTGGCGGCGGGGATGGCGGCTGCATGTCATTTACTCGGCGTGTGAGCCAGGTTCTTACTGATTCAGGAGGAAACTTCTCGTTCGACTATGTCATGTCGGGTTTGAGCTACACCATCTCGGCCAGTGACACCAGCACGCTGCAACCGGCGGCGCTTCAACTCATCCTTTCCAGCACCATTGGCGATGCCCCGGACGCGCAGGAACTGCAGCAAATCATCAACGCTTCAAGCAATCCCAACTCGCTGCTGTCGCTGCTTTCGGCCGGGTCGCTGCCGCAGGCCGTTGCGATTGTTCAGGGACTTGACCGGGCCGTGCTCCACGATGCGATTGGCATTGGTTCGGGTCGGGAGGGCCAAACCGTTCCCTTTGTCTTGCGATTTCGCGGACGCGGACAGGTTACCGGCCAGGTGGTGGCAGCCGACGGCGTTACCCCGGTCGCCAACGCAGCCGTCAATTTGTTCCCCGATCCCAACTCGATGGAACTGGGCCGCGGCGTTTTCTCCGACGGCACGGGACAGTTTGCTTTTACCGGCATTCCGCTGGGAGTCTTCTCCGTCCAGGTGGCGACCTCGGACAACCGCCGCGCCACAGTGGTAGGTTTGCTGAACAGTCCCGGCCAAACCACCAACGTCGTTATTTCGCTGCCCACCAATGTCGTGGCGTACGCCACAGTTGCAGGCCAGGTGTTCGATTCCGACAACATTACGCCAGTTCCGAACGCGCGTGTCTTCCTTGGCCATTATAATGGAGCGACGGTCGACGGAGTCGTGGCCATCGTGAATGCGGATTCAACCGGTTCCTGGGTGGCCACCAATGTTCCGGTTCAAGTGGTGGACGTGGTTGCCGTCACCTTCGACGGCACCCGCAAAGGGTTTCGCAAAGGGGTCGCGCCCGTCGCCAACACAACAACCTATGCCAATGTGGCGCTCCAGGCGGCGACAACCGTCTTTGGAAAAGTAACGTTCGACAACGGGTTGCCGGCTACTAATGCATTGGTTGCGGGAGGGGTGGCTTTGGTCCGGTCCGACGTCAATGGCGATTTTCAGCTTCAGGGAGTGCCGGTGGGGAGCGCTACAATCAGCGCGGGCCTGGAACGGGATCCGGCGGCAGGCATTGATTTCCCGCGCCTCGGTTCCGCCTCCCTTTTGGTCGTGGAAGGAGCGGCCAACTACGTGGTTGTCAAGCTCCGGCCGGCCGGCCGGATTTTTGGAAAAGTGTTCGATGCGCAAGGCCGCGTGCAGGGCGGCATACGCGTAGCCATTCCCCAGGAAGGGGGCTTTTACTGGACCGTGGCTGATACCAATGGGAATTACGTTTTTGAAAACCTCGGGCTTGGGGGGTACACCCTGAGCGCGCCGGCGAACGCGGTCACGCCTCAGCTCAACGAGAGCGATTTGCAAGCCCAAATCAGCTCGGGGAACGAGCAGCAAATCATGGCCGCTTTCAATGAAGCCATTAGTGTTTTTGTCGGTGCCAATGATCCGCTGGTTAATGGCGATCAACTCAAGTTCCGGCCTTCGTCGTGGGGGTTCACCAGCGCCAAGATCGTCTTTGACGGGCAAAACGTTAATGCGGACATCAAGTTTATCGTGCAAGGATCCGTCTCGGGCACTGTCCTCAATGGGCAGGGGGTACCCATTGGCGCTGAGGTTCGGCTAACAGGCCTCGGCCCGGATATCAACGGAAACCCCGTAATGACCATTCGCGGCGATGCGACCAGCGATCCGGCTACCGGTGCTTTCGGATTTACCAATGTCTTGCTGGCCGGCCCATTTGGGCTGCAGTCGGCCTCGCCGTTTTACCCCGTTATCATCAGCACCAACGGATTCACCACTCCCCTCACCCCGGACGCAACTGGTATCATTTTGCAATTTCCCCCTGTTAACGACGTCAACGGGAGCATCGCCGGACATGTTTTTAATCCCGATGGAACGCCCGTCGGCGATGGCGTAAAGGTCAGCATCAGTGTCTCGTCGGACTACCAGATCCAAACCGACACTAACGGCTTTTTTGCAACACAAACAGAATTCCCGGCCATTGATAAGGCTTACACCGTGCAGGCGTTCGACCCTTCCACCGGTCTGAAAGGGAAGGCGGTAGTCGGCATGGTTCCCGGCATCACTAATTTTATCGATGTTCACATGCTCTCGCGCAATTCGCTCGTCCAGGTCACGGTGCTCCAGGCCAGCGGCGCGCCCGCGCCCGGCGCGCAGGTCGAGTTGGACCAGGGCAGCTATCCTAACGACGCTCCCCTGTTTGGCCTGACCGACACCAACGGAGTCGTGACCTTCCCCGGGCTGTGGGAAGGCACCTATTCGGTTAGCGCCCAGTTCACCGAGCAGTCCACCAAGCTCTTTGCCAGGGCCGGAGCCACGGCCGGCCCGAACCAGACCGCGTTGGTCACTCTGCGGCTTGGGGCGACGGGCTCGGTCAAAGGCACGTTCGTCGCCCAAGACCTGGTTACCCCGGTTTACGGGGCCGAGGTGGCTATCGGCAACCTTGGTTTTGCCACAACTGATACCAATGGCTTCTTTGAATTTGATGGCGTGCCGGTCGGCTCTTACCAGATCGTCAGCTCCGATCCCGTAAGCGGCGGTTACGCCGTTACAAGCGCGACCATAACTTACAACGGCCAAACTCAGACCGTCCAACTAGTCGAGGTAACCTTGGGGACCGTGAGCGGCTGGGTACTGGATCCGTACAACCGTGGATTTGTGCCGGGTGCCACCGTTTCAATCAGCTTCAGCGACGGATTAACCCCCACCCGGACGGCGACGACCGACCCGACCGGCGCGTTCAAATTCCCCGGATCGCCTCCGGGCGCTTTCAACCTGAACGCATTTTATTTCGTGCCGGGAGCACAGAATCTCAAGGTGTACGGCCAGGCCAACGGCACGCTTTCGGCCACGGAGACCAACGTCAGTGTCAGCATTCAACTGCAGCCTTTGAGTTACTTGGCAGTGCATGTTGTGCGCGACGACCGCGTCACTCCGGCGGTCAATACGACGGTGACCGTCGGCAACCAGCAACAGGATACCAGCACTAATGGAGACGTTTTCTTCAGCAACCTGGCGGTACCGGGCAGTTACCAGGTTACCGCCATTTCGCAACGCGCGGGCGATGTTTTCAACGGCGTTCAAACCAATGTGCTGTTAAGCGCTCGCGGAACCAACCCTGCCGTCACCCTGGTTCTGCCGGGTGTTGGCAATGTGGTTGGCACCGTTGTTGGCAGTGACGGTTCCACCCCAATCAATAATGCTCAAGTCATCCTCGCCATGCTTTCGCCGTTGTTTGGCAACCAGACGGTCACTGCTCTGACGGATCCCCAGGGGCGGTTTGCGTTCAGCGACGTGGCTCTCGGGCCGTTCCTCGTCACGGCGGCAAGCGTGTCCCTCGGAGCCAGTGAGAATGGCACACTGACCGCCGCGGGCCAAACCAACCAGGTGAAGCTCCAACTGGGCCCAAGCGGGACTCTCCTGGGTGTGGTCGTTCGGGCTGATGGTGTGACTCCCGTACCGGATATCGATCTCGCGATTGATTACAACTCCCAAAGCGCTAATCCCGGGAAAGCCGTCTTCCACACCGGTCCTGACGGCGCGTTCCGTTTTGACCATGTGCCGGTGGGCTCGATTAACGTGTCGGCAGCGGACCCCAGTTTCGACGGGATCATTGACTTCACGACGTTCCTTACCAACAACGGCCAGGTGCTCAACCTTGGCAACGTGCCGTTCGACGAGCTGATTCCCGCGGTTGTCCAGGTGACGCCTCCCGACACGACCATCAATGTTCCGATCACCAATTTTGTCGAACTGCTGTTCAACAAGCCGCTGGATACAAATTCGATCGACCCCAGCGGTATTTTCATTCGAGGCACCAATGGCAATGTTGCCTCTACCGTGACCCTTTTACCCGATACCAACGGCGTATTGGACCGGGTGCGCATTCAACCATTGGCTCCGCTCAAAAGCAAAAATGTCTATTCGGTATTCGTGCTGAGTGGAGACCTGCTCGGTGCCACCGGCGGGCTTATTGGGTCGGGCCCGCGCGACCTGGTCGGGCGAACTCTGGCGGCCACCTTCGTTTCAAGCTTTGCCACCGCCGATAACACGCCGCCGCAGTTGCTATCGATGTTCCCCAGCAATAACGCCGTTCAAATCGACCCCAGCGCCGTGCCTCGGCTGGCATTCGACAAAACTCTCAATGCGACGACGTTTGTTTTCAACGTGACGGGTCCGTCTGGTCCGGTGGCGGGCGCTTCGGCTCTCGGGCTGAATGGGCAGGTCATCAGCTTTGTTCCAACCGTGAACTTACAGCCCAACGCCTCCTATTCGATGGTCATCAGCAACGTCATTGATTTGGCCGGCAACCGTGCCACGGGCGAACCTTTCAGGTCCACTTTTGCCACCATTGATACGATTGGCCCCGTGATTGCCAGCCTGCAAATTGCCAGCAACACGCCTCCCGCCGCCGGGGCGATTG
>DATGLT010000206.1:0-10688 GCA_035294005.1 Verrucomicrobiia bacterium | reverse complement strand
TCGAAGCACAGTGGAATGACTGCCTCGAGGAGGAGTCCCGAGGCAATGATTAACAATGACCGCGAGTATCTCATCACACCGCCGTCTTAGCTTCAGGGAACAACAACCACGGAATCAAAGCTCACCTGGCTGAGGCGATTGGAAGCCCCGGAGACAACCGCCAGGCCGATGTACGCATTGGCAGCCATGGTAACGGTGCCTGAGTAAACTTGTGTCCAGTTTGTGCCGTCGACAGAGGAGTAACCGGTAAAAGTCGTTCCGCTTCGAGTCACCCGTACCCAGGCGTTGGGAAAGCTGGTGGTAGTGAAAGTGAAGGTTCTTGTGCTTCCAGCTGTCGAGCGCCTCCGTTGAAATCGGAACTGACCATTGGTCCCTATTCCCATAAACGCGTAGGCGGCATTGCTCGTCAGGGTTTCGCGGATCATCACGCCGGCGCGCCCCGCGCTGGTCGAATTCTGATCCGAGACAACGCGCGCAACGATGGATCCATTGCCGCTTATTGGTTGGTAGAGGAACTGGAAGGAATCCGCGTAGCCGCTCAACGATCCGGCTCCATCTACCGAAAAAACATTTCCGGCGATGTTTGCGGTCCCCTGCAAGGCTGCGCTGCCAATCGCCATCGTTTCCCAAGGAGCCAAAAGACCCGCGACGTGTATCTGGACCGGTGCCGAAGCGGCGTTGCTTCCTCCCGCACACCAGGCAATCGCGGTCAGGCTATAGTCCCCGGCCGCGACGTTAGACCAGTTCAGCGAATACGGTGCCGTAGCCAATTGACCAATCAGATTCGAGTTTGCAAAGAATTGGACGTTGGAAATCGAATTCCCGTTCGGCGTGATGTCCGCCTGGAGTGGTATCACTGCAGGCGCATTGAAGCTTGCACCGTTTGTCGGCTGGGAGAGTACAACGGTCGGAGGCGTGAATGGAACTTGCACAGAAAGTTGAGCGACCGAACTGGTGATCGCGCCGGCAAAGTTCGTAATGATGACGCTGTAAGCTCCCGCCTGTGACGGCTGTACGTTCGGCAACACAAGGCTCGCACTGCCCGCGCCGGCAATCCCGTTGCCATTATAAAGCCACTGATATGCAAGTGGCGCGGTTCCGGTCGCTGACACCTGAAACGTGGCGCTCGAGCCTGCCAAGACCGACTGGTCCGCGGGTTGGACGGTGATCGATGGGGCGACCAGGACTGTCAATTGCGCAACGGCGCTGGTGATTGAACCGGCAGTGTTGCTAACCACTACCCAATACGCACCCGCCTGAGACGGTTGTACGTTTGTGAGGGAAAACGTCGTGTCCGTCGCGCCTGCAACCGCAGAACCATTAAACTGCCACTGGTAAGTCAGCGGCGCGCTGCCGGAGGCAACTACTTGGAACGAGGCGCTGCTGCCGGCCACGTTTGTCTCGCTGACCGGTTGGATGGTGATCGAAGGCGCTTGCGCGGTGTTCGTTTGAGCGGGCACGGTGTACGAAACCTCCGCCGAGGGCAGGCTTTCCAAGCCGGAACTGTCATACGCTGTGACTGCAAAGAAGTAAGTCGCACCGCTCAGTAAGCCGGTGACAGGGGCGTTGGTTGCCGGGCCGGCATCGGTCCTGTTCGTGTACGTGCCACTACTTGAACCGTAGTACGCGTAATAGCCGACAACTGTGGGGTCCGGACTCGGATTCCATTCCAGCATGACATTTGCCGTTTGTGCGTGAAGCCCAATGCTCGCGCAAAAAGCCAATGCACCGACCCAATATCCCCAGGAGTGTCGACGTGTTGTCCGGTAACACTTCCCCCTGATTTGTTTGACGCCCGCGAAAGTACCTTGCATGCCGTCCCCCTTGGTTAAGAATTTTCTCTCGGGGCAAGCCTCACTGCACACCGCTTGAAGCTCAACGGGGGGAAAGCCCCCGGATTAGCGTCAAGCGGCGGGGCGAACCCCGTAAGTACTGGGGAGGGGGGTTACTACTCCTGCAGGAATCGTGAATGACAAGTCGTCAAAACCACCCTGACAGGATCATCTGAACTGATTCGCGTAAGCTGACGTTCGGATATGAAAACGTGTCCGATGCCGAAGAGTTTTCGAAAACTTATCAGGCAAGTTCGGCCGGCGCTCTCGAGATGTCTTCGGCGGCGACTGCAGGCGCAACCTCGGGGCGCTCCTTTGGCAGAAGCTTAATCAAAGTCGCAATGCTTTTGCTAATCCATACAGGACCACCCAGCCCATAAAATATTGGCAGCGCCAGCACCGCACCCGATATCAACAGAAGCGCGTTATGAATCATTGCGAACATAGTAGTGGAACCAAGCCTCTGGCGAAATTCGTACAATTTCGGTCGGGCTGTCCGTTTATTAACGGATGGGCCTATACCCCATGTATTTGCAGATGGCGGATTTTTGCAGCGCCTGCCTACTTATAGACACGCCTGTTTAACGACATCGTCTCACGGGCGGAATTACCCGAATTCAGCAGGTGCCCCCACTCCGGCAGTCCGGAAGACACCGTGCGGCGGATGGGGTGGGCTCCCCCGTTTCAGAGGCCGGCATTCGCGATTACGTTTGCAAAACTATGGATACCGCCACTCAGCAATATTCGAAACACGTCAGCGTGCCTTCCAGTGAAGGTGTGCGGGTCGATCAAAGCATCACGATCCATCGGCCTGTTGCAGATATTTACAATTTCTGGGCACACCTCGAGAACCTGCCGCGCTTCATGCATCGGCTGCGCTCGGTGACAGTCAAGGACCACCTGCATTCGCATTGGGTTGCTCAGCCAATCGCGGGGAAAAACCTCGAATGGGATGCCGAGATCATCGAGCAGCGAGCCAATGAAATGATTTCCTGGCGGTCGACGCCAGGGGCGGACGTGGATAATGCCGGTTCAGTGTGGTTCACGAGCATGCCGGGCGGACAAACCACGGTAGTGCGGGTCGAAATGAAGTACGTTCCGCCCGGCGGTACGGCCGGAGCACTGGCGGCAAAGACCGTGGCTCGTGACCCGAGTGCTGAGTTGGCGGAGGATCTCGGCCGTCTAAAGAGTCTGCTGGAGATCGGCACCGTCCCTCCGCGCAAAAACGGTTCGATGGTCAGCAAGGTCGCTGATGTTGGTCGTGGTTACATCCGCCGAAATCCGTGGGGCGCGTTGGGGACTATTGTGGTCGTCGGATTTGGGCTGGGAGTACTTCTTGGGTTAGTAATGGGTTCGGCCGAAGATTCTAAGGCGGACCTTCGAGGCGGAGATCTGCGTCGTTAGGTTCAGTTTGCGATTTGCCTCAGTTGGACCCTGGCCGTCGTCAAGAGCGCAACGGCGCAGAATATAGTTTTTCGATTTTAGCGGACGGTATCCCCATTTCGGTTAACTCCCCATTGTGAACCTGTAAAAGAGATTGATTTTTTAACCGGTGAAGGGTTCCCGGTTGCACGGCTAGGAAGATTGGACAGTGTTATGAAGATGAAGTGTTTAGAGGAGCCCTGGAGTGTCTTTCCGAGGCCTAGCGGGATCCAACGAGCGCGCGCGTTTACTCTAATCGAATTATTGGTTGTCATCGCGATTATCGCGATTCTGGCGGCAATGCTGTTGCCTGCATTGGCGAGAGCGAAGGCCAAGGCGCAGCAGACTCAATGTTTGAACAACGCCAAACAACTCTCGCTCGCGTTCAATACGTACACTCTCGATTTTAACGACTTGTACCCGCCCAATCCCGATAACGGCACGACCACCCCAGGGTACACCTGGTGCGCCGGAAATGTGTCCGACCCGAACGGCCCTGACGAATACGACCCGGACCTGATGAAAGACCCAACCCGCACACTGGTCGCGCCGTATATCGCCAACAACATCGGAGTTTTCCGTTGCCCCGCCGACACGCGGAAGCCGGGCAGATATGATGGAGCGGCATATTACCCCAGTTCGCCGCTGGTTGGTCAGATTGTCCCAGTGGCTCGGAGCGTTTCGATGAACCAGGCCGTCGGCACTATCGACCCCGGCTACGCCGGTGGCGGAAGCGATAGTGGTCCTCCGAGGCAGCCCACCAATGGCCCCTGGCTCACGGGCAATTACGGTCAGAATAACGCCTCGACCGGTCCCTTTGCGACGTTCGGGAAATCCAGCAACTTTCGGGGCACGAGCCCGGCCCAAGTTTTCATGCTGGCAGACGAGAGCCAATTCAGCATAAACGATGCAGCCCTGGCTACCTGTGCGGATGTGAACAACCCGAAGTTCATCGATTACCCGTCCACGGCTCATAACAACGGCTGCTCATTTTCCTTTTGTGATGGCCACGCCGAAATGCACAAGTGGAAAGGAGGCGCGATCGTATTGACCGCTTCTCAAGGGCCTGGCAGCAAGCCCGTAAGTGGGCCGCTTGACATGGCTGATTTCCTCTGGCTGGCCTCTGTTTCTTCAGCGCGAATACACTGAGTTGCCGGTTGCCATCGACGAGTCCCCGCAGCGCCAGTACTTGCCGATGGCGATGCGGGGCTGTGTGATTTAAACCTTCTGGATTTAGCCCGCTTTGCGAGCCGGGCTGTTCGTTTTGGTATCCCTGCGTGCCAGCATGCGCCACTTTAAGAATGCGCTCCGTTTGGATTCAGGGTAAAACAATCGCACTCTGCCTTTATATATGCATAACTTCCGGTTTCTGCCCATCGTTGCGGTGTTGCTTACGGCATTGAGATTGAACGCGGCCGACGATTACAAGCTCGGCCCGGATTCACAGTTTAAGCCGGACGTGCCACACGGACGGGTCGAGCGGTTTCAGATTACAAACTCGACGGTTTTTCCCGGACAGTTCGTGACGGCGGGGTTTACATTCCGGCGCAGTACGATCCCTCCACGCCGGCCGCACTCATGGTTTTTCACGATGGTATCGGCTATTTGAGCACCAATGGGAGTTTGCGGGTTCCTCTAGTCTTTGACAACTTGATTGCTTCAAAAGAGATGCCCGTCACGGTGGCCATATTTCTCAACCCCGGAATGCGCGGGCAACAGAGTAATCGTAGTTTCGAGTACGATTCATTGGGGGATGCGTACGCCAGGTTCTTAATCAACGAGGCAATCCCTTTTGTAACGAACAAATACTCGCTTAACATCACAGATGACCCGGACCTGCGCGCGATTTGCGGGTCGAGTTCAGGTGGAATCTGCGCGTTTACAGTCGCGTGGGAAAGACCTGGCCATTTCCGAAAGGTGCTTTCAACAATCGGGAGCTTTACCAATATTCGTGGCGGACACAATTACCCAGCTCTCATCCGGAAGACTGAACGCAAACCCATTCGCGTCTTTTTGCAGGACGGCTCGAACGACCTGAACAACTTGCATGGCGACTGGCCGTTGGCCAATCAGGAGATGGCCTCGGCGCTGCGATTCATGGGCTACGACCACAAATTCGTTTTAGGTGACGGATCCCACAACGCCCGCCACGGCGGATCCATTTTTCCCGATGCGCTCCGCTGGTTGTGGAGACCCGCTGAGCCACTGCCCTCTCCGCTGACCAGGGACAATCTCAAAGGCGATGACGCTCTCGTTAAAATCCTTCCCCAGGATGGAGGCTGGGAGTTGGTCATGAGCGGACTCGGATTCACCGACGCAGCGTGTTCCGACGGGCAGGGGAACTTTTATTTCAGCGACCTCGGTCACGCCCGAATCTACAAAGCCGCGCCGGGCCGTCCGCCAGAGGTGTGGTTCGAGGGCAACCCCAAAATCAGCGGAATGAAATTCGGGCCGGACGGCAGGTTATACGCCGCTTCTCAAGGTTCCCTTGAAGGAGGCAAGAATGAGAAGAAAACCATCGTCGCAATCGATCCGGAATCCAAGAAAGTCACCGTTATTGCCACTGAGGTCACCCCCAACGACCTGATTGTCTCGAAAGCGGGCTGGATTTATTTCACCGACACAGAAGCGGGGCAGGTAGTGATGTGCCCGAGCCAGGCCGAGAGGCTGCCCAGGCCGCGCGTCGCGGCGGGCGGCATCAACAAGCCCAACGGGATCGGCCTCTCCCCGGACGGTAAGTTCCTGCTCGTATCCGAGTATGGCGGAACGAACGTATGGAGCTTCATGACCAACCCCGACGGCTCACTTGCCTCGGGAGAACGGTATATGGAACTGCGCGCACCGGCAAATCGTCCGGAGAGCGGAGGGGACGGGTTGGCAGTTGATGCCGAAGGACGCGCCTTTGTCACGAGCTACGCGGGTATTCAAATGTTTGACGCGACCGGACGCCTGGGCGGCGTCATCGCCAAACCGAGCGACAAAGCGTGTGTAAGCGTTGCATTCGCAGGCCCTGACCATTCCTGGCTATACGCGTGCTCAGGCGACAAAGTTTTTCGACGCAAAACTTTGACTAAGGGTTTCTACCTTCCGCCGGAATAGTATTGCAGCCGGTCTGTTTGGCGGTTCTGAGCCGGGCGCGCCGGCCGACCAAACCCGGCGGCGGCGCGTCGACTTTCCTTGCCAAGGCAAAAGGCTCTCCGGCCCGCCTCGGGTCGAGGCGAATTTCAAGGGCAACGAATCCGGTAGAACCCAACAGGCGCATTGGTCAGGCGCAACGCCTTAAAGCTCGCAGCGCCCCCGCTCAGAATATTGGTTTGGACGGGCGTCCATTTCGATTTGCTCAGGTCTGAGGAAAATTCGACAATGACCGCAAGATTCGTCGGGCCCGAATACGAGAAAGCAAATCCGTTTGTCGCAAGACTGGGGCGGAGCGCCGCAGTTTGAATCAAAGGATTCCACAAAGCCGTCGGAACACCGCTCAACGTGCTCGACCATCCTTTTGTTCCGTATAACCGATACACGGTGGCCCCACTTGGGAATGTCGCTGACCCAACGCTGGGAGCATTTCCTTTCGCGAAGACGTTGGTCAGGTTTCCGCAGAAACCGAACGTAAATGAACCAATGGACGAGAGGTTCTTTCCAAGCGTTACCGTCTGAACGCTGGAACAGGATTCGAAAGCCCGGTCACCGAGCGTGGTCAAACCGTCGGGCAGGACGATATTGGTTAAACTGGTGCATTCGAAAAACGCGTAAAGGCCGATGTTGGTAAGCCCTTTGCCGAAGCTCAACTGACTGAGCGATTCGCAGGCTTCGAACGCCTCGTCGCCAATGGAAACCACGCTGTCGGGTATACTGAGGTTAGTAAGGCCGGTACAACCCGCAAAGGCCGCAAGCCCGACGCTTTGGACGGTTGCAGGGATGGTGATCCCCGTCAGGAGCGGTGAGAATGCGAATGCGTAGCTGCCGAGATGGGTGACTGTGCTTGGAATGGTATAAGAACCGGAGGCACCTGCCGGGTATTGGATCACGGTTGACTTGGCCTTATCGAACAGCACCCCGCCCGAACTGCTGTAGGAGGAACTGTTGGTACTTGCGTTAATCGCGGTAAGCCCCGCACACCCGACGAAAGCGGTTGCCACAATGTTGGTAACTGTTGCCGGAACAACGTAGGTGCCGGCCAGGCCCGCGGGGCACTGGATCAGGGTCGATTGGGACTTGTCGAACAAAGCTCCTGCAAGACTGCTATACCGCGAGTTGAGTTGGTTAACCGAAATCGAAGTCAGGCTGGCGCAGGAGTCGAAAGCGGAGTTGCCAATGTTCGTCACGCTGTTTGGAATCGAGATGCTCGTGACTCCATTGCAGTTTCGAAACGCTGAGGGCGCGATCGTCGTTACGCCATTCGGAACCGCGTAGGTTCCTGTTTTCGCCCCCGGGCATTGGAGCAAAGTCGTTTGAGCTTTATCGAAAAGGACTCCAGCCTGGCTTGAGTAAGAAGGATTTAGTGGATCGACTGTTATAGCGGTAAGGTTTCCGCAGGAATCGAAAACGAACTGTCCCAGGCTCGCCACGTTCGCTGGAATGGTCATTGAGGTTAGAGTGACGCACCAGCTGAACGCCCCTGGGCCGATGTTCGTAACGGTACTTGGGATTGAGATGGCTGGAAGCGCTGTGCATCCGTAAAACGCCTCCTGGCCGATGTTGGTCACGCCGCTGGGAATGGCGATGTTCGTCAGAACACTGCAGTTCATGAACGCCTGGTTCCCGATATTCTTCAGGCCCGCACCGACCTGAACGCTCGTCAAGCTCGCACAATCCAGGAACGCACCGGAACCCAAGGATTGCACGCTATCGGGAATGGTAATATTGGTAATCGACGTCGTAAACGCGAAGGCCTGGTCACCAATCGCGTCAACCGGAAGGCCGGTTATTATGGCCGGCACTATGACAGTACCTCCCGGCCCGGAGTATTGTTCGATGGTGAGTGTGCCATTGTTAGTGACGCAGGTATACTGCGCCTCGACCGCGGCGACCGGCAGGGTGCACAGCAGCAGGGGGAGAACGCACGAGAGCAGGCGGCGACTCCTTAAATCGGGGAGATGATTATCCAGCGGTTTTTTGCTCCTTGGACTGAGGAGAAGTTGCAATGAGTTCATAAGAATCTGAGGCCGATGGAGGGCGCCGAATGAATTTTCGAGCCTGAAAATCGGGCATCTTTCGCTACTGGCTGTCGGTTTTAGACAATTCACTGGCAATCATAATGGCATTCTCGGTGGGTTAGCACAACTCGGGGAAATCGGGAAAAACCCTACCGGGGGAACCCTTGGGGTTCGCAGCCAGGCGCGTTGTATTGGTCAGGGTGAGCGGAGGCGGTAAAAGCGAGTCGGAGTCCTGGTCCAGTTTGGGTCGCTAAAATAAATAATACCGGAGCTCGTTGTGTTGGTTCCGATTGGAGCCCATGTGGGGTTATTGAGAGTCGTGGTGGCTTCCACAACAAAACTGAGATTTGAGTTGCCGGCGATTGGAAACTGGAATCCGCCTAACCCGACTCCCAGGCCGGAAACGTTTGCGCTGGGTGTGGCGTTCCAAGCGATGGCGGGCAAGCCGGCAAAGGAATTGGTCCACCCGGAGGCGAGTGGATCGTAGTAAACCGTGGCATTGATGTCGCCGGAAAAAATGCCTGCGCCGATTCGCGGTGGGGACGAGAGGAAATAGATCGAGGCCAGGTTCGAGCAGTTCATAAACGCGGCGTTGCTGACGTTCGTAACTGCTTTGGGTATGGTGACGGTTTTGAGGTCCGCACATCGGCTGAATGCGTTGACTCCGAACGTGGCAATGTTCGAACTTAGCCTGACGTTTGTCAGAGCGGCGCAGGCATCGAACGCGAAGTTGGGAATGGCGATCAGGTTGGGCCCTGAAACAACACTGGCCAGGTTGCTGCAGTCTTCAAAGGCCGCGTCACCCATTTGTGTCAGAGACGCTGGAAGGTACAGGTTTGTCAAACCGGAATAGGAGAATACACCGTAGCCGATGGTCGAGACATTGCTTCCGAGTTGAACATCGACCAGGTTGAAGCACGAGGCGAAGGCGTAGTCCTGGAGGTTTGTTACTGAGTCGCCAATGATTGCCGTGACGAGATTGGTGCAGGAAAAGAAGGCTGAGGTGCCGATGTTTTGAACATTGCCAGGGATTGAGACGGCTCGCAGGCCGGTGCATGAGTAAAATGCGGAATCAGAGATGCTTAATACGGAAGGGGGAATCGAAATAGCCGTAAGAGCGGCGCATCCGCCGAAAGCGCCGAGCTCGATGTTGGTGACCGTTGCGGGAATGGCGTAGCTGCCCTTCTTGCCGGCCGGGTACGCGATCAGCTGAGTTTGTGCGGCGTTAAAAAGAACCCCGCTCGAACTGCTATAATTCGCGTTCGCGGGTGTCACGTTGATGGTCGCCAGGTTGGTGCACCCCTGGAACGCCCAGTTGCCGATCGAACTGGTGCTTTTGGGCAGTTGCACGCTTTGCAGGGCAGTGCAGTTGGCGAACGCCTCGAAACCAACGTTTGTTATTCCCTCGGAAATAGTGACGGCGGTTAGGTTTGTTACCGCTCGGAAAGCAAAACTTGCGATTTCGGTCACCGGCAAGCCCGAAGAACTCGAGGGAACGGTTATGGTGCCTCCCGTTCCCGTGTAGCCGGTGATGGTCAAGGCTCCGTTATTGGTCGCGTAAAGGAATTGAGCGGAGCAAAACGCGGGAAGGGTCTTGGCAATCGCCAAGGCGATGAAGCCCAACCGGAGCGCACCTGTAATCAAGCGATTCCTTCTGGAGCGCTGAAAGGTCTCTTGAGTCGAAGCTGGACGCAAGTGGAGCATGAACAAGTACTGCCCCGAGTGCGGGGATTGTTGGAAGGAATCTGGCAATGGCGCACTGAGAAGTCAAACGTGAACAGGCGGGCGGTTAATCTGGGGTCAACCCGATCTCGGAAAGTCACGAGTTTTCCGGTGGACTGGGCGGCAGCCTCTTGCGACGGAGAACAATACCGCGAGTGCGGTTATTGTTGTTGAACGCGGAAGAAAGCCTGGCGGGTGGTGGGAGCCAGGTTAAACGTCTGGACGAAATTTGTTTGAGTGTAGGTTCTCAGGGGTAACCAGACTGTCGCCGGCCCAAGGTTCGTGGCGTATTGGATTTGATAATTGGCCCCGAGAAAGCCGGAGACGGTAAGGTTCCAGGTTGTGCCCGAGCCGACTTTGGCGGAGAGCACGGCGTTGGTGGGAGCTGTGTAAAGAGCTTCGGCGGAGTAGTCGCTTTCAAGGCCAGCCAGGGTGTAAGAGGTCGCGGCGAAATAGTACGTCGTTCCGGAGACGAGGTTCGAAACGCTCACAGAATTCGCGCTTCCAACGGGAACCATGTTGGTATAGTTGCGGGTGCCGGGGCCGTAATAAATGT
>DATGLT010000205.1:0-12102 GCA_035294005.1 Verrucomicrobiia bacterium | reverse complement strand
GGCCCTAAAGCGGCCTAAGTCCGACGTTGGTCTCGATAATCCCCTTGGCAATTGCATGGCGCGTCAGGCCGGCCACATCATGAATGCCGAGCTTGTTCATGACCTGTTGCCGGTGCTTTTCCACCGTTTTAATGCTGATGCACAGCTCCGCGGCAATCTGTTTGTTTGCCCGGCCCTCAGCAATTAATTGCAGAACTTCGGCTTCGCGAGTGGTCAGGTAGTCCGTGCGCTTCTTAACCGGTTGCCCGCTTACAAAAGCCTCGCGGCAACGATCGCGCAAGCGCTTGGCGACCGATGGGCTGAAGAAAGCGTTCCCCCGGTAAGCCTCCCGAATTCCCTTAAGCAAGTCATTGGCGGCCGTTTGTTTGACAAGATATCCCGCAGCTCCGGCTTCCGTAAGCTGCTGGACATAGTCGTCGTCGCTGTACGAGGAAAGAATCAGCACCTTTGTCGCAGGCAGGCTTTGAGTGATTTGCCGCGTCGCCTCGAGGCCATTGAGCACCGGCATCGCTATGTCCAGCACGGCCACGTCCGGCGTTAGCTTCCTGGCCAGTTGCACCGCCTGTCGGCCGTTGTCGGCTTCACCCACTATTTCGATGTCTTCCTCCGCGGCGAGCAGGGCCCGGAGCCCCTGCCGCACGACAATGTGATCGTCAGCCAATAAAACCCGGATCTTCAGCATAAGTAATCTCCAAATTAGTTTAGTGCATGCCAACCGAGCCAAAACCTAACGCGCTTTCAAATTTGTGCCATCACTTTTCTCAAGAAAACTAATGAATTTGTTTCACCCACCTTGCCTCGTCACCCAACTTGCTCCAGATTTTTGGGCATGGACGGAACTCGCTTTTGTCTTCTGTGCCTCTTCGTGATTATGCGGCTCGCTTGCGCGACCGGCGCCGCCGTGGCGCCGGAATCCAAGCTGCAATTGCCGGCGCTGGGTTCCTCAAAGCTGACTGTCATCACTCCGTCGGTACTCGAATTGGAACTGATTACAACTGAGGCGGCGAACGCCGCCGCGCCCGCAATTTGGAATTTCGTTGATCCTGCGGGCAAAGCAAGGCTGCCGGGTTCCGGCAAATTGGCGGTTGTCGCCGATGGCCAGCCGATCGCCATCAAAGCCCTGGGATTCAAGCGGCGCGTTCTTTACGCGCCGTTCAAGCAACGCGATCTGCGCATCGCCAACTATCTTTACGCGCAACTCGGCACCGACCTCCCTGACGAGAAAGCGGTGGAAGTTAGAAATCCGGATCGCACACTCTGGACGGAGCGGGTCGTCTTTCGGACGACCACTTCCAGGCAGAGGCTTAGTCCCGTAATACACGTCAATCAAACCGGTTACCTGGCTCGCTTCTCCAAGAGCGCCATGATTGGTTATTACCTGGGTTCTTTAGGTGAACTGAACCTTGAAAGCATTCAGCCGTTGGCATTCCGACTCGACGACGCGGGGACCGGCAAAGAAGTCTATTCCGGAAAGCTTTCCTGGCGGCGCGATCGAGGGTTTCCTTTCCAAACATACCAGCAAGTTCTTGAGGCAGATTTCAGCGACTACAAGACCCCCGGGCAATATGTTCTTTCTGTGCCCGGATTAGGATGTTCGTTCCCGTTTTTCATCGGAGACGAAGTAGCCGGAGCCTTTGCGCGGGCCAACGCGCTCGGAATTTACCATCAACGCTGCGGTACCGACAACGTTATGCCGTATACGCGATTTGAACATGGACCTTGCCATACCCGGCCGGCGGAAGTGCCTGACGCATCGCGAAAATTCGAATCCGCCAATGAGTCGCTGAAAAAGGAGAGCTCCAATTATAAGGACAATCCCAGGCACTCGGCTCCGCAACTGAGCAACATGGCAGCAAGCCTTTACCCATTTGTGAATCGCGGCCCGGTCAATGTGCGAGGCGGGCACCATGATGCGGGTGATTACAGCAAGTACACCATTAATAGCGCCTCCTTCATTCATCACTTGGTCCTATCGGCTGACATTTTTCCCGGAGTCAGCGCGCTGGACAACCTTGGATTGCCGGAGAGCGGCGACGGAAAGAGCGACATCCTCCAGGAAGCAAAGTGGGAGGCCGACTTCCTGGCCAGGATGCAGGACGCCGACGGCGGTTTCTACTTCCTCGTATACCCGAGAGACCGCGAATATGAGAACGATGTGACTCCCGACAAAGGAGATCCTCAAATTGTCTTTCCAAAAACAACATCCGTAACCGCGGCTGCAACCGCCGCCCTGGCGCAGTGCGCCTCATCCCCCGAATTCAAGAAAGAGTTTCCCGAATCGGCGGTCGAGTATCTGGAAAAATCCAAAAAAGGGTGGGCCTTCCTGGAACGAGCCATTGCGAGGTTCGGAAAAGACGGAGCTTACCAGAAGATCACGCATTATGGCGACGAGTTCATGCACGACGACGAGCTGGCATGGGCCGCTTGCGAGCTGTTCCTGGCGACTGGGGAAAAACGGTATCAAGAGAAGCTCATGGAATCGCTCAATCCTTCGGATCCGAACACCCGCAGATGGGGCTGGTGGCGGCTTTACGACGCGTATGGGTGCGCGATCCGCAGCTATGCATTCGCGGCGCGCAGCGGCAGGCTTAAGCGCGATCAGTTAAACCGCCTGTTCCTGGAACAATGCGAAAACGAAATCGCGGCCGCCGGGGAGGATCAAATGCGACGCGCGCAGGACAGCGCTTACGGAACCAGCTTTCCAGAGGAAACAAAGCGCGCCCTCAGCGCTGGATGGTATTTTTCGAGCGACGCCGCGTTTGACCTGGCTGTGGCCTGCCAGCTTGAATATCCCAGCAAACGGGACCCTCGGCCAAAAATGATCGATGCCCTGCTGACGAATCTCAATTACGAGCAAGGCTGCAACCCGGTCAATGTGGTTTACCTGACCGGTCTTGGCTGGAAACGGCAGCGTGAAATTGTCCATCAATTCGCGCAAAATGATCGCCGGATACTTCCGCCAACCGGCATACCTTTGGGCAACATCCAGGCGGGGTTCGGCTGGAATACCACCTATCAGCAGGAATTGGACAAACTGAGCTTCCCGTCCGATGGAGCGGATCAAGCCCCTTACCCGTTTTACGATCGCTGGGGTGACGCCTTCAACCTGAGCCAGGAGTTTGTCATCGTGAACCAAGCCCGGGCTTTGGGGTACACCGCGTGGCTGATGGCCATGACGCCGTTGAAGGACCAGAAATGGAAGGCCGCGGCAGCCCGAATCACAGGCTGGAACGAGCGTTCCAATAACCCCATCCGGCTTGAACTGGCAGCCGCCGGCGTTGATCTGTCTGCCGCACGAATCGTGTGGGAAGCGCAGAACATGGAGCCTTTCCTGGGCGCCGTTTGGACCCTGCCGGCTGGCAAACGGATCCCCGATTGGATTGAAGCCGAAGCGCAACTGCCCGACGGGCGGCGTATTTTCGCCGTTCAAAACATCCACTGACACGGCGATTGCGAGCTCCTTGACACGTTGGGGTGAGCCTCTGCTTGGCGCTGCTGTCTTCACCCACTTTAAGCGGCCACTAGCCGGACTTACGGTGTTCTCTGGCAGCGCATCAGATCCGAGTTAAAGCATAACGCCCATACCCGGATAAGGAACTGTCAAGGATTCAAATGCCGGCGAGTCAGGAACCACAGGTAAAGCAGTCGGAAGACACAGCAGGCGCAAAACTGATGGATGGATGTGAGTTCGCAAGGCGATGAAACTACTGTTCGTTCATCAAAAGCTGGGGGAGTTTGGAGGGGCTGAAGCAAACATCCGGTTGTCCGCCGGAGAACTGGCAAATTTCGGATTAAATCTCGGGCTGCTTCACAACGAAAGCACCGGCCAGGGAGAGTCGGAATGGCGGCGGCTTTTTTCCAGCACTTTCAAACTTCCCGAGAAGAAAACAGCGGAATTCACGCGGAAAGCCCTTTCAAACTTTGCTCCGGACGTAATCTATTTGCATAACCTCAGTGATCTGGAGGTATTGGAAACGCTTCTGGATTCGGGTGTCCCGGTGGTGCGCATGGTTCACGATCACGCGCTGTACTGCATGCGGAGCTACAAATATAACTACTTTACGCGCAAGATCTGCACGCGCGCCTTCTCACCGTTCTGCGTCTTTCCGTGCCTCGCCTCCATCGGCCGCAATCACCAGGGCCCGTTGCCGCTCAAATGGGTCAGCTACTTCGCGAAAAAACGCGAAATCGAACTGAACAAACGTTGCGCCCGCCTGATTGTCTATTCCGAATACCTGAAACAGGAGTTGATTCGGAACGGCTTTGAACCCGACAAGATCGAGGTCTGCGTTCCGATCCGCGTTTGGAACGATGAGACAAGGCTGAGCACCTTCAGCGAGCGCAACCTTGTGCTGTTCGCGGGGCAACTCATTCGCGGCAAAGGAGTGGATGTGCTGCTGCAGGCCCTGGCCAAAGTCCGGACTCACTTTGAGTGCGCGATCTTAGGAGACGGCAACCACCGGCATTACAGCGAAAAGCTTTGCCAGCGCTTGGGGCTTGGAAATCGTGTCCACTTCCACGGCTACGTCCTTCCCACTGAACTGGGCAGATTCTACCAGGAGGCCAGTGTCTTCGTCATGGGATCGATTTGGCCCGAGCCATTCGGGATGGCGGGTCCTGAAGCGATGCGCTACGGACTGCCGGTGATTGCCTTTGACGCAGGAGGCATCCGCGAATGGCTTACCGACGGGGAAAATGGATTTCTGATTCCGTGGAGAAACGTGGATCTGTTTGCCGCGCGGTTGGAGCAACTGCTGCGCGATAAGGAAATGGCCAGGGCGATCGGTCGGAACGCTTTTGAAATAGTTCAGCGCTACGATTCCGGACGACAGATAGCGCACCTTCGGAAGATTTTTCAGAACACCGCGCGCGCGGGGTTGAGGACCCTGCCGCCGCAACTCCCGTCAGAAACACATTTGCCTGCCTATGAATGACCCGGTCACTCCCTACCTTCTGCGCCGGCTCGAAGCCACACAAAGACCCTGGGGCCGGTTTTGGTTGCGCGCACACCTAGAGGGCCAGCGCGTGCGCGCCCTCTGGCTGTCGCAAGGCGATGCTTTCGTCAAACGCGTCTTTGATATCGTCGTCAGCTTCATTCTGCTGGTGCTGCTCTCGCCCTTCCTCCTGGTAATTGGCACGGCGGTTTGGGTCGAAGATGGCGGCGGGATCCTCTTTGCGCAAACAAGAGTCGGCCAGTATGGGCGGTTGTTCAAAATGTACAAAATCCGATCGATGTGCCCCGACGCCGACAAGAAGCTCAAGGATTTGCTCGAAAAGAACCAACTCAAGGAAGGCGTGACTTTCAAGCTCAAGGACGACCCGCGGATGACCCGGGTCGGGAAGTGGCTGCGCAAGTACTCCTTTGACGAACTGCCTCAACTTTACAACGTGCTCATAGGTGACATGTCGCTGGTTGGACCCCGCCCGCCGGTCCCACGCGAGGTGGCTTTGTATCGCCCCGCGGATCGACGGCGCCTGGCCACCAAGCCGGGAATCACGTGTATCTGGCAAATCAGCGGCCGAAGTGAAATAGACTTTTCCGGACAGGTCGGCCTGGACGTGGGTTACATCGAAACCCAGAGTTTCTGGACCGACCTGAAGATCCTGGCTCGGACAATCCCAGCTGTGTTTTCCGGAAAGGGCGCCTGTTGATGAGCACGATCCTAATCTGTCCTGCGGAACGCAAACCGGTCGCAGCCCTGGCAAAACGCATGCCGCTGGTGACTGTGCCGGTTCTGGGCCAAAGTCTCTTGGAATATTGGCTGTCTGCGTTAGCCATCCGCGGCGCACGCGACGTCCTGGTCCTGGCGCACGATCGTGCGGAATTGGCGAGCGAGGTTGTCGGACAAGGCCAGAGGTGGGGACTCTCCGTCAGGGTTATCGCTGAATCTCGGGAACTGACTCCGGCCGAAGCGCTTTTGAAATACGGCGCACAAATCGACCCTGCCCTCTCCCAGGAGAGCATCGTGGTTCTGGACCACTTGCCCGGCAAGCCGGAGCACCCGCTCTTTAGCGGATTCGACCATTTCTTCGCAGGAGTCCGTGGATGGATGCGCTCGGCCTTGACGCCTGACAGGGTTGGGATTTGTGAGATAGCGGCGGATGTTTGGACCGGTTGTCACTCGCACATTTCGCCCGGCGCAAAATTGAAGGCGCCGTGCTGGATTGGCCAGCATGTATACGTTGGCGCAGGCGCGATTGTGGGCCCCGGCGCCGTGGTGGAAAACGGCTCGTTCATCGAGCCCGGCGCTGAATTGGCGGAAAGCTGGGTTGGGTCCGATACTTTTGTCGGCCGATTTGCGCGCATCGCCGGTTCGCTGGCATGGGGCTCAACCCTCGTGGACTGGCGCATCGGCTCTGCGGCGGAACTGGCCGACCCCTTTTTGCTTTGCGCATTGCGAAAGCCACGCCGCGCGCACTCTCCGGGATGGTTCACCCGCCTGTCGGAGGTGTATAATCGGAACAAAGGAGAAGTGAGCGTTCTCTGGAAACATCTCCTGCTCCATAAAGAAGGATAACATGTCGCTCACCACCCTCCCCATTCCCGTCCAACCGCAAGCTGGCGTTGCCACAATCCCCGATTTCGGGTTTGCAACCTTTTGCCGAAATGCTTCAGAGCTGGGCGGAGGGGATGTGTGCGAGGTGCTGCGTTTGTCCGGCAGCTCCCTTCTTCTGATCATGGCTGATGTGATGGGGAAAGGAGCAGGCGCCTCGGTTTTTGCCGGCGCGTTCCGCACGCTGGCCCGGGCCGTGGCGCATCCGCAAGTCGATCCCGCCGCCTGCCTGGCTGAAATCAACGAACTCATGTTCAGTGAATTATCAAAGAAAGACACGTTCATCACGGCGCAGCTCGTGGTTGCCGACCTCAAGAACCGCCAACTCCTCGTCGCCAACGCGGGACATTGTCCAATGCTGGTTGCGGATGGGTTCCATTCGGTGCAGGCGTTTGCCCCCCAGGGCATGCCCCTGGGAGTCGAGCCGCGTCCTTCGTTCGAATCCGACTGTGTGCCGCTGGAGCCATTCAGTTCAGTCCTGCTCTATACCGACGGCATCACGGAAACCCGGAATGCGTCTGGCAAGCTCTTTGGACAGCAGCGGCTTGAACGCTGGTTTTCCAAGGCCGGAACAACCCAGGGAACGGCCGCCCAGCTGAAAGCCGGTTTATTGCGCCACATCGAACAGTTCCAGGGCGAGGGCAGCGCTCACGATGATCAAAGTTTCCTGTTCCTTGCCGACGAAACGCCTCGTCCAGTCATGGTCCCGTCGCGGGAAAGCCTGGCATGGTTCCTACCAAGGCGGCGACGAACGCAAGCGGCCTCGCTGACCGTTATGGAGTAAGGCGACGCCGCGATAAAGGGCGCGCAGAATTTTACGACGGCACCAGTTGGAATCGCTTTTTTGCTTCCAATTGGCAGTTTAGCTTATATGCTCCGGCGTGTGACTGCCGACACGTTCAGACAGGAAATCGCCGAAGCGATGCAAGCCTACGACAAGTACGTGATTTGCATTGATAAAACACCGGAGGAGTTTCATGCGTCTGTAGTTTCCCTCCTGAATAAGGCCATCAAAGCCTACGAGAGCAGAGGCCCGCAGTTGCGCCATGGAATCGCTCTCGACCGGCAGGTCACGGTGATCCTCAGCCAAAACGACAACCCTCGCCCGCTCTGCGGCATTTATTTCAATCTCCATTCGCCCTACCAGAAGCAACCGGCCTCCAAGTCGTTCAAGACGGTGAGTGAGCCGATCGCCGGAGGCGGAGAAGATTAGCCGCCCGGGTTCGGGGACCGGCTAAAGCGCGGCGCGCGGCTCAAACCGCCGGCTTAAGGAAGGCACTTTTAGATAACCCAAGAATTGGCCTTTGCCTACCCGCTATGTCATTGGCCAGGCTTCGCCTGGCGATCGCGGTTACCCACAAGTAATAACTCAAGCATAACAGTTCGGGGATCCACCATCCCAGGAGATAACCAGTGGCCTGGGTGCCTGTCCGGCTGATCGAAGCGCCCGCGGAAATCGAGCACAACAACGATAACAAGCCGGTCACTCCCTGCCCCAGGCCTACCGACCAGACAATGGCGGTAGCCTGGCTCCGCGACCGCAAACCAAACCATAACCCGAGCCAGCACATGGCCGCGGCTCCGAAGAATGAATTGGCTATGGTGAGCATCTTGAGGAAGGGCAAAGTAGGGTCGAACACGCCTGGGCCCGTGGTTCGCAACGCCGAGAGCCCCACAAGGAACCGCGGGAGCATCGGCGCTTGCATCATGAGGACGGGCCATACAAAAAGCCGTTTCAAAACGCGCCACTGATCATTCAGAACCGTGTCGGCGCCCACCGGCGTGGTGAGCAAAAGTTCAAGGTCACCGGTCCGGCGAACTCCAACAAAGAAACGACTGGCCACCCAGGCCACCGCCGCGCCGCCGATTAACCCCGCAACGGTGCCCAACGGGGACGCTACGGCCAGGAAAAACGGGCCGACGGGATGGCCTTGCGCCTGTCGCACCAGCGGCACCCAGGAGTTGCAAGCGAGGGCGAGAACAGCGATTCCCCAAATTCCGGCGTGAATGCCGTACTGCCGATGAACCAGCCATTCGACAGGACTGGCTTCCTCCTTGATTGGCCGCCAAACGCCCAAACCCACCGCCCGCTTCGTCATTTCCTCGGGCGGCGTCGATTTACGCCCGGCGCCGGCGCATTCTGTCGCAACCGCGCGCCTCAGTCGCAACCCTCCATACGCCAGTAAAAACCAACTCACCGCCTGCACTGCCAGCAGGGACAGCCAATAGGGCCACGCCGAGGTCGTATAGGCCATATCCCCTGCCCTAATCAGCAGAACAAGCGGGCTAAACAGACCCAGAAAAAAGAAGAGGCCCCGCCCCCAGCCGACGTAGGCAAAGAACGGGATCAACACCACCAACGCGAGGCCGATCATGGACTTGCGCACCGCGGGAAAACGGTCTCGCTCCGCGGCGGAACTAAAGAGCCCAATTACCAGCGCCAAAAATAACCCGTCCAGAAGCCCAAGGCCTTTGCGGAACGCCTCACCGCCGGTAATACCGCCCGCGAGAATCGGCACCATCAAAACAGGAAGAAAGGCCGCCAGAGCGCATATCGCGGCAAAGCCAATCGAGCCCAGTTTCCCGATGAGCACATCCAACACGCGCACCCGGGTCAGAAACAGCAGGCCGAGAGTTCCTTCCCGCCATTCGCCGCTGATGGCGTCGGCGGTAAGCAAACAGGCGCTGCAACTCACAAGAAATGCGGCGCCAACAATCCCGTTGAAGACGAAGCTGCCCATCATGGCCGGTGTGCCGAACACATTCGATTGCATCGATTCGATGCAGATCAACACACCCGCCAGCGCAACGCAGAAACGTGTCCAATAGTTTGCCTGGCCACGTGACCGCGCCTGCAACTCCCGGCCAAGTATCGGGAGCAAGGTCATTGTTTAAACCATTTCCAAGCAATCCAATCCCTGGAATTCGCCTAGCACTATTGCGTTTCCCCTCGAGTTACCCGCATGAAAACTTCTTCCAAACCGATTTCGTCCTCCCTCAACTCGATGAGGCGCGCGCCGCCCCGGACGAGAACGTCAGCGACAATGCTGTGATCCACATCATGCCCCGACAGGGTGATCTTAATCTCGCCGTCCACCGTTGAAACCTCGAGGATCTCCGGCCTGGTTTTAAGCAATTCCAGCGCCTGCGCCTGGTCGCTCGAAACCCGAACCCAAACCACGCGTCCCTGGGACATCTGATCGCGGACACCCTGAACGGGTCCGCTGTAAATGAGTTTGCCTTTTTCAATGATGGCCACGCGATTGCACAACGTCTGCAGCTCGCTCAGAATGTGGGACGAAATGATGATCGTTTTTCCAAGACGCTGGAGTTCCTGGAGAATCGCCATCATCTCGATGCGGGCGCGAGGATCCAGCCCGCTGGCAGGTTCATCCAGCAGCAACAGCTGGGGATCGTGGATTAACACCCGCGCCAGTCCCAACCGCTGTTGCATGCCGCGACTCAGCGCGCCGATGAGAGCGCCCTTCTTTTCGGTGAGCCCAACCAATTCGAGCACATCATCAACCGCCTTCTCGCGCTGGGCCGTCGGGATCTTGTAGCAGGCCCCGAAAAAGTCCAGATACTCGGTCACTTCCATGTCTTTGTACACCCCGAAAAAATCAGGCATGTACCCGATAACATGCCGCACCGCGTCGGCGTCTCGCACAACGTCGTGGCCCAAAATGGTGGCCTGTCCGGCGGAGGGCGCAAGGAAAGTTGCCAGGATCCGCAATGTTGTCGTTTTGCCGGCGCCGTTGGAACCGATAAATCCGAACAAATCCCCTTTGTTGACCGTGAGGTCGAGGCCGTACAAGGCGGCGATGCTGCCGTACATCCGCGTCAATCCATGGGTCTGAACCGCCGGAACTGGAGGTGCCGCTTCGCTCATAGGGGTGTTACTGGACTTTAAGGGCCAATCGCCACAGGGTGTCGCGCTGCAACCGGCGCGGCGAGAACTGGTAAATCGGTTTTATCGGAGCGTAATCTCCCGCCCAGGCGAACAGAACGGCTCCTCCGTGTTCCAACACCGGCGCAAGATCCAGCCCGGGCGGAGCTATGAAGCCGCTTTGATAATTCTGTGAAGCTCCGAGCTGGGAGATAAAAGAGACGGCCACGCTTGAACCCTGCTTGTCAGAAATCTGGCCGCTGGTCGTCGAGCCCAGGGCATGCTGCCGGGAAACCACGGCGTTTTGGAAACTGCCGCCCAGGGTCGAAACGAAACTTCGCAAAGGCATCCCCTCTCGCTGAGAGAGCACTCGAGTGCGCGTCTCGTGGGGCCCAAGACTTCCCAGCTCGACAATGCGATCGCCCACTGCCAATTGCAGGTTGGTAAGTTTTTGTTCGGTCTTGTTTTCCACGCGCGCCTCCAAGCCGTTGTCTTTAAGACGCAACGCGCATTCCAACGGCATTGGAGCCGATTGCCACCAGTCGCTGACGAACAGTTCGCTGGTCCAAACAGGAACAAAGATTTCCGCTTTAAAACTGTCGCCACTCTGGAGAACGGTGGCTTTTTCAGAAGAGGGGTTGGCATTCCAGCCGCCGGCGAATTCTCCCCTGAGGGTCGCAAATTTCTGCTGGCTGGACAGGGTATACCGCTGGTTTGCGGGCGAATAGATAGACGAATAGGTGCGGCCGCGCAGCTCGGCTCCCGGGCCATTGCTCAAGATATCCACGATGTGCAACTCGTTCCATTCGGATTCGCCCGCGCGCAGCTTGTATCCGATGAAATAAATCACCAGTGAAAAGAGAACGACATAGCACGGAAAAGTAATCCAGGTCAGCATAGGCCGGCCTATTTTTTTCAACCAGAATTGATCGAACGGCCCAATGACGACCAGGTAGACAATCAGCAACGCGAGCAACCACCCGACCGGCAGTTTATGGACCTGGCGGGTGTCGATCATCGCGCCGAACACGCCGTCCGTGCTCCAACCGCCCTCCGAGTAGAGGTTTTTGGACACATACCAGGAACCGGGAACCTCGGCCAGCTTGGCCCAGAAAGTGGGCAACTCGCGCCAGGAGCGCATCGGCTCGCGCTCGGGGCTGAACATAAGCGCGGTCAACCGCCCGCGACCTCGTTGCGCGGTCACAACCAAGGGGCTATCTCCCGATTGCACCTCCACAATGCCGTCGTGCACCGTCCCGCCCGCGGCCTGCATGTCCTTGGACTCAAAATCAAAATCGTCCGCCAGTTGGGCAAAAGGGTTGGGCACTTCCCCGACGACTTCGGAGACCTGTGCGCCCCCGTAACGATTTGGAAAGCCCTGGTTTCGCAGCGAGTTCGTGGACCACGTTGCGCTACGAAGCCATTCCTGCAATTCCGGGTGGCGCGGAAGAGTCTTGAGGTCTTTCACATCGCACGGGAAAACGCTCTTAAGCCACGAAGCCGAGTTGATATCGCCGGGTTGCTCCACCGCAACAATGAGGTGTCCGCCGGCATTGAGCCATCCGAGCAAAGCGTCAACCTGGTTGATGCTCAGATCGGCCGCGCGCTCGGAGTTCAGGTAAATACAGCTCATGCCTTCGAGCACAAGCGGGTTATCCGGGA
>DATGLT010000204.1:0-3791 GCA_035294005.1 Verrucomicrobiia bacterium | reverse complement strand
GTCGGCGGAACGTGGCTGCAAACGTCCGACACGGGTCTTGAGTCCTGCAATTCCAGGTTATGACCGTGGACATGTTCTCCCGGAGAAATCGGCTCACGGGCATAGCCAATCAATTGGCCGTATTTCCAAACAGCGCCACCGCGCGGAATCTCCACCAGGGCGATTTTATGGCCAGGGCCGATCGACTGGGCGATTGTCAATGCGCGGCTGCCGTCCACCAGTTCGTCGCCCGGCTTAACAGCAGCCTTCAAGACGGCGACGTTGTCGGCGTTATGAAGAATAAGGGCGACGGCGGGAAAGCTTCTCTGGGCCATTGGGTAAGCGTAAGAAGGCGGCCGTACGCAGTCAAAACAAGTCACAACGGGCACAAGCTTTCTTGAAACCGCTTTCCATTGAGGCGGCACCGGGCTAAAAAGCATCATGACCTTCAAACGACTTCTCGGCCTCCTCCTGGTTGTTCCTGTGCTGGTCGGTATTGCCGCCGACAGGGAGAGTCACTCAGGAGTGATTCAAATCGATCACGACAGAGTGGCTGCCGTGTTTAATCAGGGCGGTCTTCTGGTTGCCACCAACAATTTCAAAGTCATGGCGCTTCGCAGAGACGCGCCGGGCGAAGTCGAAATTCACGATTACGACACGGACATTTTTTACATCGTCGAAGGCACGGCCGATTTTGTGACCGGAGGCACGGCCAAACAACCGCATCGCACCGGCCCTGGAGAGATGCGGGCCGGCGATCTTGAAGGCGGGCAGGAAAGGAAACTCGTGAAAGGTGACGTGCTGATCATTCCAAATGGGGTGCCGCACTGGTTCAAGAAGGTCGACGGAACGTTCCTGTATTACGTCGTTAAGGTGGCGAAATAGTGGAACGCGTGAAGATGGCGGTCGAACACAAAGAGACGGGTAGTCGTGCGAAGGCCCTGACGTGGCTGGCCATCGGAATTTTGGCAAGCACCGCGCTGATTTTGGTCCTGGTGGCGTTTGGAAACCAGCCCGGCCTGGCACCCTGGCTGACGCCTCTCCTTGCTGCCGCGGGAATCGTGTTCCGCCTCAAGGCGGCGACGCGTGAGTTTGCCTTCACGGCGTGGGTGCTGGCCTTTGTTGCCTGGGCGATGGTCTGGCCTGCGGCTTTCTCCCGGTGGATGGGCTATGATCTCCGATTGCTCATCGTGCCGTTGGTGCAGGTCATTATGTTCGGCATGGGCACAAAATTGAGCGGACAGGATTTTGTGCGGGTGTTGTTGATGCCGAAACCCGTGCTGATCGGCGTGTGCCTGCATTTTGGCGTCATGCCGGTCGCCGGCTATGCCATTGCGCGCGTGTTCGGGTTTCCGCCCGAAATCGCCGCTGGGGTGGTGCTGGTCGGATCCGTTTCCAGCGGTGTGGCATCCAATGTCATTGTGTACCTGGCCGGAGGCAATGTGGCGTTGGCGGTCACGATAACGGCTTGTTCAACTCTTGTATCCCCGATAATGACGCCATTCCTCATGAAGACGCTGGCGGCTCGCATGGTGCCGATTGATTTCTTCGCGATGATGATGGAGATGCTCAGCATGGTTATCGCTCCGGTCGTGGCGGGGCTGGTTGCTCATAAGGTCCTGTACTCGCAAGGGCCCCGTTGGCGGCGGGTTGGTCCGCTGCTGATACTCGCGGCCGGATCGTTCGCCTTGGCGACGGCGATACACCTCGCGCCTGCGCGATACGCGGGGGCATTCAGCGCCCTTACTCGAGGGCTGGTCATGGCGTTGTGTCTTGTCGGCCTGGTGGCCGTCTTGAAGCTAGTGGTAATCAACTGGCTCGCCGGCCCTGCCGACTGGATGGATCGCGCGTTGCCGTTCATATCGATGGCGGGGATCTGCGTTATCATCGGTATCATAACTGCCCGATCCCGTGACCGTTTGCTTACCGTCGGGCTTTCAATCATCGTGGCCGCGATGCTGCACAACGGCCTGGGGTATCTGCTCGGTTATTGGCTGGCACGGGCGCTGCGCCTAAACGAGACGACTTGCCGCACAATTTCTGTGGAAGTGGGCATGCAAAACGGCGGCATGGCCACCGGCCTGGCGATGAGTGTTCTCCAAAGCGCGGACGCCGCTCTCGCCCCGGCGATCTTTGGAACCTGGATGAACATTTCCGGGTCCGTTCTAGCCAGCTGGTGGCGAAGGCGGCCTGTGCCTCAGGAACCAACAGCCCTGGGCTCGTCTCCGATCCGGGAATTACGCCCGGAACAAAAAGCCACTCGATAATCCCTATGAACAGACGCGAAATGCTCAAAGGCGCTGGTGCGGGCGCCGCCGCTACCCTCATGGGTTTGCTCGGCAACCCAAACGTCGTGCGCTCGGAAGAGCCCAACAGCAAAGCCATCAAAGACCCAGGGCCGCTGAAAATTACGAAAGTCCGAGCCATCTTGACCGCTCCGCACCCCAGAACGCGCTTTGTCGTGGTCAAAGTGGAAAGCGCCGAACCGGGCTTATATGGCCTCGGCTGCGCCACGTTCAACCAGCGGCCTCTGCCGGTCAAAACTGCGGTCGACGAGTATCTGGATCCCTTTTGCCGGGGACGCGATGCCAACAACATCGAAGATTTGTGGCAGACCGCTTACACCAGCTCCTATTGGCGCAACGGCCCAGTCTTGAACAATGCCTTGAGCGGGCTTGACCAGGCGCTCTGGGACATCAAAGGCAAACGTGCGGGAATGCCGGTCTACGAATTGCTGGGCGGTAAATGCAGGTTCGCCGTGCCATGCTATACCCATTCCAGCGGACGCGACCTGGAGCAACTCGCCGACAGTGTTCGCGCCAACATCGAACGCGGTTTCCACCATATTCGAATCCAGGTCGGGGGCTACGGTTCGCCGCATCTTTCAACCGGGGCTGATTTCGAACAGGAAGGCTTTGGGTTGCCCGTCGAATCTCACATGGACTCGAGGCCCTACCTCAACACGGTGCCAAAGATGTTCGAGCACATCCGGAATAAATTCGGAGAGGAAATCGAGCTGCTTCATGATATGCACGAGCGAGTCGAACCGATCGCCGCGGTCAATCTCTGCAAAGAGTTGGAACGGTACAGGCCGTTTTTCATCGAAGACCCCCTGCCCCCCGAGGCCAACGCCTATTTCAAAATGATCCGCCAGCAGACCAGCACTCCCATCGCCATGGGTGAATTGTTCAACAACGCGCACGAATGGGTGGGTTTGATTTCCGAACGCCTGATCGATTTCATCCGTGTCCATATTTCCCAGGTCGGAGGCTTGAGCGTGGCGCGAAAGATAGCAACGCTGGCCGAGTGGTTCCAGGTGCGCACGGCCTGGCACGGCCCGGCGGATGTGTCACCTGTCGGCCATGCCGCAAATGCCCACCTGGACCTGGCGATCCACAATTTCGGAATCCAGGAGGCGGTGCAATTCAACCAGGCAACCCAGGATGTTTTCCCCGGAATGCCCACAATCAAAGCCGGCTACATGCGCGTAAACGAAGCCCCTGGCTGGGGCGTAGACCTGGATGAGAACCTGGCAAAGAAATTCCCGCTGCCAGATTCGCCCGGGTATTGGCTGCCGACGAGGCGCAAAGATGGAACAGCGGTTCGACCGTAAAAGGGAGGGCTTGGAAACGAAAATTGCAAGTTTCAGGTGCACGATTCCCGCCGGAATCTGCGTCCTTTAACTTGCAATTTCGAAAGACGCTGCGGTTACGCGGCATGCATAACGCTGATCATCCACCCGATGCCAAATCGATCGGTCAGCATTCCAAACCTCGGCGACCAGAATGTTTTCGAAAGCGGCATCTCAACTT
>DATGLT010000203.1:0-2344 GCA_035294005.1 Verrucomicrobiia bacterium | reverse complement strand
CGGCGGGGCATGAACGTCGGCGAACGACCACAGCGCGAGCGTTGGCGGTTGAAAGTCGTGTGCGAAAACCGGAGTGACCGCAAAGTCCGGGTTTACATGAACCGGTCCTTTGGACGCCTCTAGATTCTTTCCGCCCGGAAGAGTTCCCTTGCAGCAGTCGTCTGCGTTAGAAGAAGGTACACACTTCCCCTTCTTGCAGCAGTCGGCCGCCTTCTGCGTGAATTTGGTGGTGCTGAAGCAGTCAAACGGCTTCAGCAGCAACAGCACCGCGACCAGGCTGACCCAGATGTGAACGCGTCCGCGCACTCTGCCTCTAAGAATACCAACTCTGGCGTACTGGAAGGTGAAGCTGTTTAGAACGCCATCATTATGATCGACCATCTCTCTGAGCAAAGGCTAACGATCCTTCCAATTCGCCCTCCGTTGTGATGCGACGAATCTCCTTCAGAACCGGTCAGTCACCGCATCAACCAAAGCGGCGGTCCATCCAAATTGAGATTGTTCCGTGATAGGGCCTTTCGTTTCAGAACTGAGCTCGGCGGTGATCACTTCGATCAACGCATCCAGGGACTCATCCATCCGCCGGAGACGTTCAATCTTCTCAATCGCGTGAAGAACAGTGGTGTGGTGGCGGCCATTTTAGAATCGGCCAATCTTAACCGTGCTCCATCCACCGACGTTCTTGGCCAGGTACATAGAAACCTGCCGACTCAAACACGGAGCGGCCTGATTTCCGGAGACGCGCCCGCTGCCGAGGTGATCGGCAACTGTGGCTTCGATTTGCTCCAGCGAAAGTCGCCAGATTCCAGGTTGATGCACGGATGTACGCATCATCTTTCTCCCGCCGACAGAACGGCAGCCGCTCGATCCACCCAAAGCCCGGTTCCTGTCGTATCCAATGCGGCCGGGCACTCAGGCCACATCGCCCGGACGAGGTCCAGCCAACCTTCGAGCCGCTCCCGGAACTTCCTTGGCCTAGCGTATTCGGAACTGCCGAGCTGGCTCACCAATCCGAAGTCCCCGAAAAGCGGAACACGCTCGCGGCCCTTTGCAACGAAGCAGCGATAGGACAGCCACATGAACAGATCGAGCGCGGCCGGTGAACATGAGAGTGCTTTTGCCGCCTCCATGTCCGTCGGAATCGGGTGGCTCATGATTTCTTTGAAAAACTCGTTGCTGAGCACGATTTCATTTTGAAAACCGCCGCCAGGTAGTGTTGCCTGATCAGCGTCACGCGAATACCAGATTCGGGCCTCGCTCATGAAGTTAAAACGCGCTTGATGCACCACTGCCGCCCGTTCCCGTTGCGTGTCGGTTCCGAAGAAGATGGTCGCGCCAAAGATGCGTTGAAAGGCGGCGACCAACCTCCGGTACTGGGTGCCCCCTTGCTGCATTCCGAAGGACTCAAGCATCTCCGCTGCGCTTCGAAACCGAATCATCTGACTCTGCTGGCGTATTGCCAATGTTGCCAGGAAAATCGGAATGAGCCGGTCTTGTCCCCACGGAAGACCGTATGACGGATGGCCGGTCACCTGAAGCGAGAACTGGCCGTTGCGCCTTTCGTGGAGCAACTGGCCGACTGCGGGTTTCTTGATCGGCAGTCCGCACAGAACGAACGGCCGGGATGCAAACCCCAGATTCTGATTCGCCTCCTGGCGTTTCAAACGGACGCAGGCGATGGCGTCAGCCCGCCGAAGTTTTTGTTTCGAGACGACCAGGTCACCGGGCAGGCTGCGCAGAATCGATCCTGCTGATTGAAAGCCGTGGTGTTGGTGCGCTCCCGTTTGGCTCGAGAACGACTGTGATCTATTGTTCAAATGCTCACCTCGCGGCGACATCGCCAGATGTTCCGGCGAGTCCTCAAGGCGAGGTTTTCAGGTGGGTAAATCGGAAGCTAAAGCAGGGCCCTTCTTGTTACTGCGATTAATGCGTTAAGAGGGGCAAAACCAAAAAACGTCGAAACGGCACGGTTTTCTATGTTCAGTATTTACCGCCATGGACGCATATGTTCTTTATTTACAATCCACGACTAGTTTCCCAAGCTGGACGTCGCGGGTTCGAACCCCGTCTCCCGCTCCATCTTTTCAATAACTTACACCGGCCGGCTCTACGCCAATTCCGGGGGCAACCCCGATCCCAACAATAGTTAAGCACACACCACCAGCACCCGTTGGCGGTAGTTTTCGAAACTGCGGTAGCCGTATGCTTCTGGTGAAGCGCCACATGCGTGCAATCTCCTCTCGCCAGGAGTGGAGGGTGTCGCCGAGGGTGATGAACTGTGCGAGGCCGGACTGGCGGAGATCGGTGATTGCGCGCAGGAAGCGCGGGACCAGCTTCTCGCACT
>DATGLT010000202.1:0-3166 GCA_035294005.1 Verrucomicrobiia bacterium | reverse complement strand
CCGGACCTCGGCATTGTCTCGGGCTACGGGTACCTAGACGGCTCTTGGCAGTATAGCGTCGCCGGGGCAATGGACAGCAACACCTGGGGCGCGTGGACCCAGACTGCCGACGCCCCCCAACAAGGTTCCTTCGGCGGCAATAGCAGTTGGACCGGCACGTTCGTTAAAACCTTCGTCAACGGTGTTCTTCACGGCGATAGACAGCCAGGTGAATCCTTCGGGGCTTGTGTCGACCGGAACATAAGGGAAACAACGTTTGGCACGGTCGACCCCCAGAAACTCGCCCAAACGATCCCAGCCACAGCCGTCGGTGTGGCAGGTGCGCTGATGGGCAAAGTCCCGTTCAACATTCCCTTCGATCCAGGGGCTGGCGGCATAAGCGCCTTCACGGCGTCCGCATACGGACTAGGAAGAGCACTCGGCGTCGGTGGAGTCGCGATGGGTGGCTTAGTGGGGGCCGCCAACGGTGTGGGCCGGGGACTAGCAATTGCTGGCGCGGCGATTGGGGGTCTGTATGCGGGATCGGCCATCAATTGCAGGTAGGAGGCTTTCCTATGGCGAAGGTTAATTCGATAGTTGGCTTCCTTACGAAAAAAAGTAATCCAATCGGGGACCTTCTCGGGCGAATTCTGTCGCCCTGGATGGCCCGCCTATTTCGAGATCATCCAGAAGACTACAAACACGTGAAGGCGTATGAAGACAAGTTCGACGACTGGTTAAGGCAAAGCCTGAGAATTACTGACGAGCCTCCTGAACTTTGGAAATCCTTGCTCTTGTATACGATCCTGATATTTGGATTTGGCGTTGCGCTGTACGTGTTCCTTTCACATCCTTGATGGCATCCTGGCGGTTAACGCGGAGCGCCCGGAAGGCGCGGTGCCTTTGGCACCGGGATGGGGTATGTCGCGGTAGGGACGGCCATTGCTGACCGCCCCCCGCACGGATCCGTACGAGCGGATTTCCCGCATACGGCTCTTGCCTTAGGTGGTGACGCGCAAGCGTTGCAAGGGATAAGGATGGCAGATATGGGCCGGAGGCAGCCAGTGGCGGATGAGCCGTGTCATTCGCTCCCACGAGACGCGTCCCTTCTGGCTTCGTCGCCGAAGCACGTGGTGCCAGGACTTGCCAACAGTGAAGCGAAAGTAGGCGAGCGCGTACCGATTGCCCGGCACTCCGTAGTACCGGATGTGTCCGCTCAACGCACAACATTTCGAGCCGTTGGCATTCGTGCCGTGTGGAAAACATGGCGGGCTAGTGCTGGGCCGCGGAGGCGTCGGCTTCTATGTTGTAACATCGCGCTTTGGCGGTGGACTCTACGCGAATGTGACCTCGATGCTGAGCTGTCAATGAGACTGATAGGGTTGTTATTGATCATAGGACATGGCTTCAAAGCAACCGGAGTTCTACTGGTCGCACTTGGTCTTGCAGTGACCGTTTTCGGATTGTTGCCGAGCATGGACTTCTACACCGAGCTACCCTCTCGGCGCGGCATCGTCAGGAAGCCAGTGTCAAGGTGGTCTGGTCGCCTATGGTTCGTCGCAGGTGGGGCGCTCCTGATCTACCTTGGCGTCACGCACTGGCGACCGTAACGCGGCAATAGCAGCGGATTCTTCAGCAGGTTAGGGAGGCGTCTGGCCTGTGCCGCGGAGTTTGGAGATGCGCACAGCCTCGCGGCAGCAACAGGAACTCAGGACTGATCATCGCGCCTTTGGCTGAGCAGCAAATCAGCTCAGGAGATATCGTATGATCCTGTGCGCGGAGCTAGGGGGCAGATCAGGAGTAGGAGAACTGTTGCGCCGCAGCCTGGCCACCACCAATCCCATCGAGTCCTGCCTTTCCACGGTGGAACGAGTTGCGCGAAACGTGAAGCGCTGGCACGGCGGCGATCAGCTGCTGCGCTGGACCGCCGCCGGGTTGCTCGAAGCCGAGAAGAAATTCCGGCAGGTGAAGGGCTATCGGGAACTGAAGGAGCTGGCCGCGAAACCGAATCCGCACTCGACTCCACAGCAGCAGGTGGCGTAAAGTGCAAACCGTCGAGAGCCGCCAGTTTCAACTAAACCTGGGACATGTTCGTCTTCGGCGATCTGGATAGGTGGCGGCCGTCACTATTGTCGCAACCCAAATTCCTACTATCAACGATTCTCTTTGCCAGCCGCCGGATAACCGGACGCCAATGGTTGGGAGATTATATCCAGGCTGTCTGGAAGATAAGTCCTAATAATCGGGCTGTCGCTGATCATGAATTTGCAGTGGTCGCACAGTTCATAGCGATACATAATTGTATGATTAATCGGGAACTGGGTCACTGTGTTGAAGGGGCCGAAGATCCATGAACGTGCGTTCTGCTCGGCTGCGTGAACCAGGGTGGGCTGAGTGCCTTTCCCGACGGCCGCGATAACTTTGCCGTCCGTGCCGATGAAAACGTTCACTTCGACCGACCCCTGTACGTTTTGCTCTCTAGCCTCGACAGGATAATCAGGTTGGGGGAGGTTGATGACTTGCAAGCCGTCCGGTCTGCGGTGATTGCACGAGCAAAGCAGCAGCGAAACAAACAAGCTTAAAACACGCACTCCCAAACCTCCAATGCTTACTTAGAGCCGAAACTTTGGATCGCTTTCTTGCAGTTCTTGGCCAGGTTTGTATTATTCTGGTCCTGTGTGGCACGATCCGCATCCTGAGGTAGGATTCCCGTAGCATGTCCCAGTTCATGAAGCAGGGCAAATCCTTGAAAAACCGGAGAACCGGAATTCAGGATTTGACCGGTTGGGAGCTGGAATTGCTGACCGGGATTAAAGAAGGCACCGTTTGGATTGACAAATGTCTCGGCACTGATAGGAACGTTACTCGTCACTGGCGTGACCGTTATAGTCCACGCAGGGTAGCTCCTGGCTGTTGAAAGATTGATGGGTAGATTCTGCAGCGTGCTTATAACTGGTACGTCGGCGGACTGCAGAAAAATCAAGCAATCGCCGTCGTTCAAAAGCGCCGCGAGGACGTTTTTCCTTGCATGTTCTATTGTTGCCAGCTTGCCGCTGCTCTTGCCGCCGCCGGAGCTACCGGATTGGCTGCCGCAGTTGCCGGCCATGACGCTGAAACCGGCGCCGTCGCTGAAGAACGGGAAGCAATCGGGAAGCGGACCGTAGAGGAGGTCCGCACCGAAGCCGGG
>DATGLT010000201.1:0-2765 GCA_035294005.1 Verrucomicrobiia bacterium | reverse complement strand
GCAACAGGATGGGTGCGCCCAGGCAATCACTCAGGTCTGGTTTCAGCTGAATAATCCAGAGCCCATTGGTGCCGAAAATGGATCCAGCGCCAACCAGGGCGGTGCCGCTCGGCGACCACAGAGCGCCATGCGGGAAGCCGTTGCTCCCGTCATTTAAACTCGTGATTTGGTTCAACCCGGAACCGTCGCCGCGCACAATCCACAGGTTGGTGCCCGAGTCCGGGCTGAACGCAGTGTTGTTGTTATTGCCATCGGCGAATACAAGCCACTTGCCGTCCGGCGACCATGCCGGCCAGCTTGGAAACGGCACAGCAAGGTTCAATTGCTGCTTCGAGTTCAGGTTGGTGCTGGTGACATAGAGGCCGCTGACGCCGGCTGCAGAGTTGAGATTGTTGAAGGCGAGGCTGCTGTCAACCGGGTTGACGAATGGCGCATCGTCGTAGCAGTCCGTTGTCAGCGGCAACATCGATGCCGGGCCAGTCAAGCCAATCCGCCAAAGCCAGCAGGACCAGTCGAAGATCAAGTTGGTGCCGGTGAGATCCCAGCTATAGCCGATCGTGAAATTCGAATTGCTGAAGAGCATGAATTCGGCGCCGGAATGCAAATCGCGCACCCACACGTCCTCTTCAGTGACCAGGGGTTTGGCCCCTCTCAAAAAGGCCATGTAACGTCCGTCGGCCGACACTCTCGGGTGCAGGCCGCTGGTGATGAACGTTTCGTCGCTGCCATCCAAATTGATGGCCCAGATGCTTCCGTTCGTTACGTTGGCGATGCGATCGTAGAAGAGGGTGCCCACAGACGAGAGTTGAAGCGTGTTGGTGTTCGAGATAATCGGCACCGGAGGATTCGTAGTAATACCTCCGGTTCCCAGGTTCAACGTTGGCGTCGGCTGACCATTGCGGCCGAGCGAATAGGCCGCGAGTTCCAGTCTGGACCTTGCGCCTCCCGAATTGATCCCGTAATACTCAATCGTCACGTCATTTGTGAGCTGGAAAGCAGCTGTGTACGTATGCCACGAATCTGGAGTACCCAACCGGTAAAGGACCTTGTCACTCGCATTCAAAGTGCTGAATGAAATTTGGATAGGGCCGTCGTAGATGCCCGGCGGGGGAGCAATCGTTATCGCCACAGGCTCGGCCGGCCGCGGACTGTTGTAGCTGAAGAGCGAAATCACGTCCCGGTATTGGTCCGGCAGGGCAAAAGCGGCGCCGGATGGGGGCGCGCCCAGGTTGCTGGTGGCGGCATTGCCCAGGCCGGAGGAACTACCTCCGTCGGTTTCCGTCATCACCGCCAGCGAGCCGGGCAAACCGCTTGCGCTGTCACTCCAGTCGGGTGCGTTGATCGACGCGATGAAGCCAGGCTCCGGATTTACGAAAGGTTCCGCCTGGAACAGCCAGACGTTAGCGCGGGTGCCGCGCGAAGAGATTGCCGGCAGATTGCCCGAGGTTCGGTGGGTGAAACTCGTTCCATTAAAGTTCACAACCTGTTCATGGGCCGAAGTGGGACTGCCCGGAGGACTGTCCAACAATGCAAGATTTCCATTTCCGAGGGGCACGACACCCGTGAATTGGTTTCCCGCCGCGCCGGCGCCCGAGTTGTAGACTGGGGAGAGCGTCGGAACTCCGCTGGGTAGACGCAGACCCTGAACGCCGTCGCCGAATTGAATGATCGCGCTGCCGTCTGTGCCTGTGTCGAGGTAAAACACACGCTGGATTCCCTCACCCACGGAGACCGGCACAGGGGCGCCGAACGCATACCCGCCCGCATTTTGAATGAGTGGAACGATGGTCAGGTTCGAGCCGCCTGGCTGGTAAAGAATGAACCTGGGAAGGACCTCGCCGGTGAAGCGGCCAAAGGTGTAATCACTGCCGGGTGGCAAATTGCTCAGGGTCAGGAACGGAGCAGGCGAATTAGTGAACTGCCATACATCCAGTAGGTCCGTGACTCCACGGACAAGACCGACAGCAAAGGTGGGGGATTGAGGTAATGAATCGAGCTGGAGAGCATTCGGATGATCAAAAGGCCCGTTCTCTGGGGAATTGCCCTTAGGTGTAGCTGTCCCTGCCACGATCTGCAATAGGTCGAGTTGTTCGGCGGAGTTGCCGTTATCGGAACTCGCAACGACTAACCAATTGTAGGAGGGAAGAAGCCCACCCTTGGCGTTTGCCAGAGCGACGAGGGAATGCGGGCCGATTCCGGAAGGGGTCACGACCACCGGGGGCGGTGCGGAGTTGGTTCGGGAAAGATCCACAAGATTAACCCGGTTCAACCCTGGCGCAGTAACCGCCACTGCGTCCTGAAGTGAAGTGAGAAAAATTCCCACGGCGCAACCGGTCGCGTTTTCAACGCCGGTTGCCATCGGTTGTGACCAGGTGAGCCCGCCACTGGCATCGCCATAGCCGACGCGCGCATTGCCTGTGGTCCGATCGAGCACGAGCACGTCAGGGATGCCGTCCCGGTTGAAATCGCCTGAGACCAGAAACTCCGCGCTGGTTTGATACACAAACCCCGCCCGCGCTTTTGGACAAATCCCCAGCACAACGCCCGCCGCAAGCAGAGTCGCCAGCAACCAAGAGCACCGGCGTCTGGCGCCGGTCCGAGGCGTTTGCATTGGCCGTTTCATAGAATTAAGGCGGAGGCAAGGTGACGGTGCCCGCGGGAATGATTTCGGCGACCTCGTGTTTCTCGTTGAAGCGGACCACAAAGTATTGGTAACTGGCGCCGAGGATTACCGGTTGCTGATCCCGCACATAAAGGAAGTAGCC
>DATGLT010000200.1:0-3106 GCA_035294005.1 Verrucomicrobiia bacterium | reverse complement strand
AATGCCATCTTCGGTGAAGGTTATTTTCAGAGCACTCCCCAGACCGCCAGAGCCAACATATTTGTCTATCGAGTTCAGATCCAAATGAGGCGAGTCTGCTGTGCCGTCGGATATGCCGGTTGTGACATTGATGCTCCAGTCCCCAATCGAACCATTGAAGGTCAGAAACCCTGTGGTGGAAGACAACGTCGTGGAGTGCCCGTTCCCATCATCTAACGTAAGGATTTCGGCTGAAAACGCTTTGCCAACACAAGCAATGGCCAGCACAGCTGCTGAGATGGTTAAAAATCGCCTAATCATGACTGGTTACTTTGTTTACTTTGCACGGTCAAATAGACTTAAGCATGGGTGGTGCCAAACATATCAAAGTTTCGATATTGTGTATATAACGTACTCACACACAGTAGTTTGTGGTTTTTTCAGAACGGCAAATAAAGAACCTTTCGCTCTCCCGACAGCGTAAACTATTCCGACATGTGTCGACCTGCCAAAGGTGCTATTCACTGACAAAATCCGTGCTTTCCAGGCTAAATCGCTCCTTATTTCTACTTCCGCTATCGACTGTAAGTTTGTCCGACAAAGTTTGCCCAACTCGTTCGCGCGTTGAATGATGCGCATGATGCGCACGCAATTGGCTTATTGCATCTGCAGCAGAACCCTGCGGGCGTCCTCGGCGAGATCGGAAGGCAAGTTAAGGGTCAAAGCCTTTTGGAGGGCATCCTTGGATTCGTTTCGCGCGTTTTCCTTGTAAAGGGCCATACCAAGGTAGTAGAAAACCGAGCTCTCCGTTTTATGTTCTCGAGCCGCCTCTCGGAGAAGTTGGTCTGCGCGCCGGTAATTGCCTTTGCGGTATTCGAGAATTCCCAGAACCTTCGAAACGTCAGGGTCCTTAGGAAAAGCCTCTCGGGCGGACACTGCGTACCCGTAAGCGGTTGAATCATCAGCCAGGTGCTCGCAATAGATAAGCGCCAAGCGGCGGGCGGCTGGGCCAAACTGCGGGTAGGTGTTTAGGATCTGCCGGTAAAGAACGACGGCCTGCTTGAAATTGCCTCGGCCTTCCTCAGCCATGGCAGAGACGGCGAGTGCTGGAACATAATTTGGTTGGCGCTCCAGCACCTTTTGGGACTCCGCAAAAATTCCCGCGGCTTTGGATGCATCCTCTTGGGCACTTGCAAATCGCATGAACTGCTGGGCTCCTGAAAGCAAATCGGGCCGCGTCGAACTGGATGCCTTTTGCATTGTAGAAAGTGCATCCGGGACTTTGCCGGATTCGTAGTACGCCCAAGCCAGGTGGAAAGCGACTTCCGGGTCCGCAGGAAGTGTCCGAGCAGCGTCCTGCAGTAAGCTTAGCGCCCATTTTGGATCGCCGGAGGATAACACCAACTCGCCCAGGACTGCGGATCCCTCGGCATTATCGGGGGCCAGGGTGTGCGCTTGTTTTGCAAGATCGAGGGCATGTTTGGGATCCGTTGAAAGAAGCGCATGGGCTAGCCTGATTAGGACCGCCGGGCTTTGTGGGTTGCATTTAAGCGCCGCCTGGTAATTCAATACAGCCTCGTTGGTCGCCCCGGCACGTTCTTGCAAGATGCCTAACCGGCACAATGCCACCGGGTCTGACGGATTGGATTTGAGGAAAGCATTCAAGTCAGCAATGGCCGCCGAGCCTGCAGTCCTCACGTCCCACGCCAAAACTGCCAAGCGGCGCTCAGCATCGGCTTTGGCATCGAAAGACTTGGGGTTTTGGACTGCGCGCTGAAGCGCGGCCCGGGCCGGGTCTTCGTCTCCCAACATGTAATGAGCCATGCCGAGGTGGTATTGAATCTCAGGATCGTCGTGAAGCTTGGCGGCGCTTTCCTCAATGATCCCGAGCGCGCGTTCAAATTGGCCGCGTTTGAAGAGAATCCAGCCCAGGGTATCTGCAACTGAAGGGTCGTCAGGCATCAAACGGCGCGCTCGCTCCGCCAAATCGTAACCTTTTTCGATGTTTCCAAAATGTTCGGAGTAGATGAACGCCAGGTTATTCAAGGCGAGACTGAAATTGGGGTCCAACTCGAGGACCTTTTCATAGGCACCTCGCGCTGCCTCGAAATTCTTGAGGCTGTCCTGAATCATGCCCAATTGCATCTGAGCGGCGATGTCGTTGGTTTTCGACAGAAAATCAGAAAGACGCTGGACAGCTTGCGTCTCCCGATGTGAGGAAACATAAAGCGAGGAGAGCATCAGGTAGGCGTTCCTCAGGCCAGGATTGATTGAGATGGATTTAAGAAGGCACTTTTCGGCCTCACTGATTTCGGGTTGGGCGGCGGGAACATCTCCGAATTGAGGTGAAGCCATAGCATTGGTAGTGGCGTTCACGAATGATTTTGCTTTCGCAATTCGCACCTTGGCCAGCAATAACCAAAGCTGGGATGGTTCGCCCTGCTGATTTTGGATACTCGCGGTCACGCGATCGATCGCGGCGGAGTAATCCTTCTTTTCGAGATCCAGATCAACGATTCGCTCCAGGGCCGGCACAAAGGTGGGTGCCATTTGGAGGCATTGCTGAAATGCGCGCCGGGCATCGTCAGCGCGATTTTCTTTGGCTAAAACAGAGCCCAACACCAGCAGCGCTTCTGGACTCGACGGAAACCGGCCCTGCATCTCCTGGCAGATTCTAACAGCTTGGTCGGGCTCGTTCTGCGCAAGGTAAACGTTGGCCAGCAGAAGGTAAGCTTGAGCCAGGTCGGGCTGCTTTTTGATGAGGTCTTTCAGCGAAGCAATGGCCGCGTCGGTTTCGCCCTTTCGCAGGTAGATGTTGGCTAAGACCAAGGTTGCCTGGGAAAAATCAGGGTCCAAAACAAGGGCGCGATTCAATTTTGCTCTGGCTTTGGCAGTGTCACCGTTGAGCAGGTACGCCCGGGCCGCCTCAAACTGGGCGGGAGCCGAACGGTCGTAAAGACTGGACACGCGCTCGAAATTGGCAATCGCTTGAGTCGTTTGGCCCTGGCTCAGTTGAAGATTCCCCAGGATAAGCAAACCCTTGTAGTTCGTCGGGTCCCGGCCAATTACGTGCGCAAGACAATCCTTGCACGTCGGGTAATCTCTCTCGTTCAATGCAATTTCGGCG
>DATGLT010000199.1:0-24063 GCA_035294005.1 Verrucomicrobiia bacterium | reverse complement strand
CGCAAGGAACGCGATTGCAAAGAGGCTGACGGCAGTCCATTTCCCACCCAGCTTAGACCAATTCATACGGGACAGGGCAAGATACGTAAACAGGGCGGCAATCAACGGGACCGGTAAACGCAAGAGGACCAACACCAGGAGCAGACCGCACATGAAATAGTACGAAAATCGCTTCTGCGGTTCTAACGAATTGGAAGTTTTTGCCCGCTCCGCCATTGCCGCCTTATAAAGCCATAACACGAATGTGACAAGCCTGTAACAGAGACTGCGACGAAAGAACCACGATCCGAGAACAGCGATAACGAACAAACGCGCAGAATGGGGTCCACGCCATCAGGAGGCTTCGCGGTTGTTTGCCTGGGACGTCCGACGCCTGCTTCTCTGCTTCTCTGGCTGGCTTGACCCCGCGTGTTCAAGCTTTAAAGTGCTCTGGCTCAGCGCGCGGTAAATACTTTGTTATGACAGCCCCAACAACCACAGTCAGTCCACGCCCTAACGATGCTGCCACTGAAGCGGCGTTGAAGGATGCAGCCGAAGTGCTGAATGCGATAGGAAGTTCGGCAAACGGGTTGACCGAAGAGGAAGCCGCGCGACGGCTGGAACAATACGGCCCAAACGAGGTCGGGGCTCAAAAGCACGAAGGTTGGCTGCAAAGGCTCTATCTCGCCACGCGCAATCCCCTGGTAATCCTGCTGACAGTCCTCGCAATCCTTTCATTTGCCACAGGCGATTTTCGAGCCGGAAGTGTCATGCTGCTGATGGTGATTTTGGGAGTGTCGCTGAGGTTCGTTCAGGAAACCCGTGCCGACACCGCGGCGGCCAAACTCAAGGCGATGATCAGCGTCACCGCCACGGTCGTGCGGGACGGCCAGACCCGGGAGATTCCGCTCCAACAACTGGTCCCCGGCGACGTGGTTAAACTCTCGGCGGGCGACATGATACCGGGCGACGTCCGCCTGATTTCGGCCAAGGACCTGTTCGTCATCCAGGCAACCCTCACGGGCGAATCGATGCCTGTAGAAAAGACCGACGCGCGTGACACGCGACCGAACGTCTCCTCGATCGAACACACCAATATTTGTTTCCTGGGCACCAGCGTGGAGAGCGGATCAGCCCTGGCGGTGATTGTGGCGACAGCAGCTCAGACTTACTTCGGAAGAATGGCTCGCACACTGTCGGGTCGTACGGTCGAGACCGCCTTTGATCGTGGCGTGAAGAAATTCACATGGCTCATGATCCGGTTTATGGCCGTGATGGTGCCGCTGGTATTCGTCATCAACGGGGTGACGAAAGGCGATTGGAAAGAAGCGTTCTTCTTTTCGCTCGCGGTCGCGGTGGGGCTGACGCCCGAAATGCTGCCGATGATTGTCTCGGTTTGCCTCTCCAAAGGCGCCCTGGCGATGTCTCGCAAAAAGGTCATCGTCAAGCGACTGAACTCGATTCAAAACTTCGGCGCCATGGATGTCCTGTGCACGGATAAAACCGGCACGCTGACGATGGACCATGTCATCCTGGAAATTTATTGTGACGTTTTTAAAAGTGAGAGCCAAACGGTTCTGCAGGACGCCTACCTCATCAGCCATTTTCAGACCGGCCTGAAGAACATCCTCGACCGCGCCGTTCTGCATCACCAGGAGCTGCACGGCAAACTGTCGCTGGACAAGTACACCAAAGTCGACGAGATCCCTTTTGACTTTACGCGCAGGATGATGTCGGTCGTGGTCGAAGGGCCCGAAGGGACGCGTGAATTGCTCACCAAAGGAGCGCCCGAAGCGGTGTTCGCCAGGTGCACGCATTTTGAAAGCGACGGCGAAATCTTTCCGATGGAACCGATCCTGGTCGGGGATTTGATCGAACAGGTCAACGATCTCAGCGAAGACGGGTTTCGGGTGCTGGCAGTGGCGACAAGGAAAGTCGAGAAGCAGGCGGCGTATTCAAAGGCCGATGAGTCGCAATTGGTCCTGACGGGTTACCTGGCATTCCTGGATCCGCCCAAGGACACGGCGGCAAAGGCAATTGATGTGCTGCGCCAGCACGGCGTCACCGTGAAGGTCCTCACCGGCGACAACGACCTGGTCACGCGCAAGGTCTGCACCGAAGTCGGGATCAACGCTAAAAAAATTGTGCTGGGCAGCCAGGTCGAGACGATGTCCGACCCGCAACTGGCCGAGGCGGTCGAGTCGACTGACGTTTTTGCGAGATTATCTCCGGCGCACAAACAGAGAATCGTTCAAGCCCTTCAACGAAAGGGGCACGTCATTGGGTTCATGGGTGACGGCATCAACGACGCTCCGGCCCTCCGCGCGGCCGATGTGGGTATTTCGGTGGACAATGCGGTCGATATCGCAAAGGAATCGGCGGACGTCATCCTGCTGGAGAAGAGCTTGCTGGTTCTGGAAGAAGGGGTCCTGGAGGGCCGCAAGGTATTTGTCAATATCTTGAAATACATCCGCATGGGCGCCAGCTCGAATTTTGGTAATATGTTCAGCGTGATCGGCGCGAGCGCCTGGCTGCCCTACGTTCCGATGGCCCCGATCCAGGTGCTGACGAACAATCTGCTGTATGACTTCTCGCAGGTGCCTATCCCAACAGACAATGTCGGCCCTACCATGATCTCCAAACCTCGCCCGTGGAACATGGGCGAGATTGCCAAGTTCATTGTTTTTATCGGGCCAATCAGCTCGATTTTCGATTATACCACCTACCTTGTCATGTGGTTTGTATTCAAATGCAATAATCTCCACCTCGCGCCGCCGGCCGATTTGGCGTCGCGCTTTACCAGCACTTCTCCCGATAACACCTACGCCGCGGCGCTCTTCCATACGGGGTGGTTCGTCGAATCTCTCATGACGCAGACCCTGATTATCCACATCATTCGCACCAGCTTAATACCGTTTATTCAGTCACGCGCCAGTTGGCAGCTGACCTTGACAACGATCCTGATCATGGCCTTCGGCGCGTATCTGCCTGTTTCGCCTTTGGCTGCGACCCTCGGCTTTGTTCCCCTGCCGCCTTTATTCTGGGGCATCCTGGCCGCCACACTTGCCTGTTACGTTGGCTTAACCCAGCTGATTAAGATGCAACTGGCGCGCCGCGGCTGGATTTAAATTGCCCGGCATTAGCGGCGTTCTCCGGGGCCCCCGCTACAGGGGCTTGCCTGGCCGGACATTTGCGTTAGAGTCGCCCCATGCGGCATCGCCTGTGCCGAAAGCTCCCGGCCTTTACCTTGATCGAGCTGCTGGTGGTAATCGCCATTATCGCCATTTTGGCTGCATTGCTCTTGCCCGCCTTGACTCGCACCAAGGCGAAAGCTCAATCGATGACCTGTGGAAACAACATTCGGCAGCTGTCCCTGGCATGGGCCCTCTACTCGGATGACAATGCCGACCTGCTGGTCAACAACCACGGTGTGCCGGAAACACTCGCACGACGGCAGACCTGGGCGAATAACGTCGAAGATTGGATGGCCAGTGACGACAATACCAACCTGGTTTATCTCAGCGATTCCAAACTGGGTCCGTTTGCTAGTCGCTCGACAAAAATCTACAAGTGCCCAGCCGACCAGGTCCCCGCCCCCAACGGCCAACGGATCCGGAGCATGTCCATGAATGCGATGGTTGGAAATCCGGGCGAATTGACCAATCGTTTCAATCCGCTCTATATGCAATTTTTGAAAAAGACCGAGTTCAAAAACCCAACCGACACATTCGTCTTCCTCGATGAAAATGCCGACACCCTCAACGACGGCTTTTTCGTCAACGACCTTAATGCATACACGTGGGGCAACCTCCCGGGCTCCTATCATAACGGCGGGGCAAACTTCTCGTTTGCGGACGGACACCTCGAGGCGCACAGCTGGAAGGCGGCCAGCACCATTCAAGCGGTCCACGGCGCTCGCATCAGTCCCATTCCAGCCGAGCCTCGAACGGACTTCGACTGGTTGAAAAGCCGAACGAGCCACACGAAATAGGAAGGACTTGTTCTCGGGGCCGCTCTTAGCGACGGCCCTGGTTCCAGCGGATGGCTAGTTGGAGCAGTTCGCTTGAACTTTTGAGATTAAGCTTGTCGCGAATGCGCGCGCGGTAGGTATCAACGGTTTTCACATCAATTCGCAGTTGGCCGGCAATTTCCCGCGTGCTCAATCCCCTGCCGGTCAGTTCAAACACCTCGAGTTCACGGTCGGCAAGCAAATCCGGTATCGAGTGACTCGGGGCCTGGGGTTTGGCGGCAAGGCGAGCCAGCACGGCTGAGGCCGTGCGTTCGTTGAGGTAAATACCACCTCCGAGCACGCGGCGGATCGCCAGCAGGATATCGTGCGTAGCTTGCTGCTTGGTAATGTATCCCTGCGCCCCGGCTCTAAGAACCCGCTCCGCATAGAGTGTTTCGTCGTGCATGGAAACCACCAGGATAAGCAGCCGGGGCCACCGGGCGTGGATATCCTTTATAAGTTCCATGCCGCTGGAGTCGCGCAGCATTAGGTCCACCACGATCAGTTCGGGATGATGCGTTTCGATCGCGCGGAGCGCCCCCTGGTGATCCTCCGCCTGGGCGCAAACGGTCAGATCGCTCTCGCGATTAATGCTCTCCGCCAACCCCTCGCGGACGACGGGATGATCGTCCACCAGAAGCACACGGGTCGGTTTATTTTCGGAACTCATGATTGCCAGAACAATTGCCGCGGAGCCGATCCATCACCGGCGCGGCTGCGCTCTGCGTCACCCATTTAGCCTGCCAGCACTTCGCAGTCTTCCGCAAGGTTGCTGACGCGTTGCGGCACCCTGCAAATCACGGCCGTGCCCGCTCCGATATCGGCAACCTGGAGCCGGCCGCCAATGCTGCGCGCCCGGTAATCCATGATGTGCATGCCCATCCCGCCGCCGTCGCGGCCTTTGCTGGGCTTGATTCCGCCTCCGTTGTCCTGGACCAGCAACTCGATGCCGGTTTCGGATGCGCTCAGCCGGATGAGAACCCGGCGCGCGCCGCTGTGCTTCACGGCGTTGTTCACCGCTTCTTGCGCGATCCGATAAAGGTGGGTTGCCGTGGTGATGTCACACAGCAATCGACGGCTGCCCAGCTCGCATTCGCATACGAGGTTAAACCGTTCGGCAACGGTATGGGCCAGTTCTTCAAGCGCGGGCACTAAGCCCTCAGTTTTGAGCCGCACCGGATACAACCCGCGGCATACGCGGCGCGCCTCCGTGATCGCCTCGTCCAAGAGCAAAGATATTTTCCGGGCAGTCGCCGCTTCGGACAAGTTCTGGGAGCTGAGCGACTGCTCGAGGGAATTCACGTTGAACGCCATCCCGATGAGCTGCTGGCACAATCCGTCGTGAATGTCCTGCCCAATTCGGGCCTGCTCGCGATCGCTGATCTCCAGGATCTGCCGTTCCAGCCGGATGCGGGCGATCGCGCCGGCAGCCTGGGCCGCGATTGTCTCGAGCGCCACCCCGATCGCCAGCGGAATTTCATCCTGCACATGCGATCCCAGGTTCAGCACGCCCAGGACCTGGTCTTCGTGTTTCATCGGAATCAAGGCCAGCGCTCTCAACCCTTCACCGCTCCAGAAACAACCCTCCGTATTGCTTTGGGCCGAACAAATCGGGTACCGCACCCTGCCCTCCTTCGCCAGCCAGGTTTCCGGGGCATCAGGCTCGTACCTCGCCACTTTTTGAACAAACTCCGGCGACAAACCGCAATGGGCCTCGAGTTCGAGAGCGCCTGTTTCGGAGTTTACAAGGTAAACTCCGCCGCAATCGATTCCCTCGAGCGTCGTGGCGGTGGCCAGAAGACGCTCCAGCGCCACATTCAGATCGTTGGTAACGCTCAGCGCAACACCCACGTCCCGCTGGGCCTCGAGCAACTGTTCCGCGCGCTTGTGTTCGGTGATGTCCTCGGTGATCCCCACAATCCGATAGACCTCGTCCTTTTCGTTGCGAACGGGAAATGCCCGGTCGTGGACCCAGCATAGCGTGCCGTCCGGACGTTGAACGCGGTACTGTTCATCGTAATCACCGGTGATCTGCTGGGTGTACGTCGCATGCATTACGCGCGGCCGGTCGGCCACATAAACGCCCTCCAGCCAGGTTGCCGGACTGGTGTAGATGGTTTGGCGCGGCTGGCCCCAAACACGTTCGAAGCCGCGGCTTACATAATTTACGCGCGTCTTCGCAGGATCGGTGACCCAAAAGACCTCCGTGATGTTCTCAGTCACCTGCCGGAACAACTCAAGCGTTTCCCGCAGTCGAACCGCTGTTTCCTTGTGCTCTTCCATTTCGCTTTGGAGTCGCCCGGTTTTCTCCTGGATGGTCCGCTCGAGGCTCCGTGTCAATCTTCCCACCTCGGCAGCCAGCCAACCTACCGCGCCAAAACCCATCAGCCGAATAACCAGGTTCCAATGCACGATCCAGCCCGCAACCGACCCGGCACCCGGCGGCAGACCGTCGCAATACAAAAACGCGCCTGAAGCCAGAGTGATCAATGCGGCGGACCGCGCCCCGGCAGCCCACCCCACGAATGCGCAGCCCAACAGGTAGAAAAAGTCGAAATTCATGCCGCGCGGCGCCAGTAAGTCCACCATGCCCACCGCGCAAGTGTAGGCCAAACCTATGGCCGTGGTTCTGGCCTTTGCATTTGTGCCCGGTTCCGCCTTTGGACCGCCGGCGCCTTCGACGCCCGGGCCGTTCGCCGCCAGCAATGCCCCAAGGCGGCCGCCCAGCCAATGCATAAACTTTTCCATATAGCCAAACTGGATGAGGGACTGGGCTCGCCGTTGAGCGCGAACCTGTCAGGCCCGGTTTTATAGCAATGTTAGCAGGCCTCCGGGGCAAAGTGAACCGAGGATTCGGAGCAACCCCGGGCGCAGCGAGGACAGGATTTTCAGGGGACTTAATGCATTGGATTTAATATTCTTACACAAGCCGCGCCCGTAGTAAGATTCCCTGAATTTTTCCTCGCTCGTTGCGGATCGAACCGCTAAAGGAAGGTCATGAGCAGGCAATTGCCCATTTTATTCTGCGTTCTGATTGCCGGCGCCCTGTTCGACGGCAATCTTCCGAGCCCGGTTGCAGCGGCGGAGCCTGGCTTTACGCGATTGCAGAAGCTGGCCCCTCCGCGGATTGTGTCGAGCGCCCCCGCCTACCCGGGCAAGTTCGAGGCGGCCAACGTTTTTGACGGGGACCGTGGCACTGAATACGCCTCGAACGGAAGAGGCACCAACACGTTCATCGAAGTGGATTTTGGCAAGGCGGTCCGGTTGGCGGGGTTCGAACACATCGAGCGGAATGATCCGGCGACGATCTCCACATCTGAGCTTCTGTTCCTGGATTCCGAAGGGAAACCCGTCGGGCGATTTCCAATTCGACATCTGAATGAACGCGCGGGAGTCACCCGCATTGTTTTTACGAACGTGGTGACGGCCACCAGGGCCAGATGGCAGGTCACCGAATTGGGGTCTGGTTTGGCAACCGTGGGCGCGGCAGAGTTGGCGTTTTTTACCGTCGGCAATTCAGAACCATGGCCAACCGCGACGAGCCTTTCGGCTGCCTTAATACAACTCCGGGAGAAGACAAAAGACGGTGAGGTCCAACCGCTGCGAGTGCAGGTTGAGTATCCGTACATCGAAGCGCTCGATGCAACATTGGAAGTTGAGGGAAGCGAATCCAAACAGGTTCACTTGACGGCAGGAACGCAGAGCGTCGAGGTAACCGTCCCGGCCGTGGATAGCGAGAAGGAGTTGCACTTGAATCTCCGGGCTCAAGGAAAGCCTGTGGTGAGCACCACGACAATAATTCGACCGGTGCGGCCCTGGGAGATTTTTCTTTTGCCCCATTCGCACGTGGACATCGGCTACACAGCTTTGCAGGCGGACGTTGAAGCGAAACAGAATTCAAATATTGAGACGGGGCTCAGACTGGCGAGAGAGACCGCGGATTACCCGGCCGATGCGCAATTCAAATGGAACGTCGAAGTTCTGTGGCCAGTGGAAAACTATCTGCGGGATTGCTCGCCAGAAAAGAGAGAGGCGCTGATTGCCGCGGTTCGATCGGGCCAGGTAGGGCTGGACGCGTTCTATTGCAATATCCTGACGGGATTGTGCCGGCCTGAAGAACTGTTGAACCTGATGAGTTACGCCACCCGAGTTTCGAAGGTTTGCGGCGTGCCGATTGATTCGGCGATGATCAGTGACGTGCCGGGATACACCTGGAGCACCGTCTCGGCAATGACCCAGGCAGGGGTAAAATACTTTTCATTTGCTCCCAACTATTTCGATCGGATGGGCAGCACGATGAAAGAATGGCAAAACAAGCCATTCTGGTGGCAAGGCCCGGACGGCAAGAGCCGCGTGCTTTGCTGGTGTCCTTCCCGGGGGTACGCGCTGGGACATTTGATCGGCGAAGGCGCCGCTCTCGCGCGGTTCATCCCGGAATATTTAAAAGAGCTCGAAACGAATGCCTACCCGTACGACCTGACCTACCTGCGATGGAACGTGCACGGGGACAACGGGTCTCCGGACGAACACTTGTCAGAAGTCGTCCGCGACTGGAACTCACACTACGTGTACCCTCACCTGGCGATCCGGACCACGTCGGTAGCTTTTCATGAATTCGAACGGCGTTACGGTAATAAACTGCCTGTTTACAGTGGAGATTACACACCGTATTGGGAGGATGGGGCGGGCTCTTCGGCGCGCGAGACGGGGCTAAACCGCGCGTCGGCCGAACGGTTGACGCAGGCGGAAACGCTTTGGAGCATTCGTGGAGAAACGAATTTTCCGGTCGCGGAATTCCAGGCGGCATGGCGGGACGTGCTCCTTTACAGCGAGCATACGTGGGGGGCTCACAACAGCATCCGGGAGCCGGACCTTCCATTCGTCAGAGAACAGTGGGAAGTCAAACAGGGGTTTGCCTTGGGCGCTGACCGCAAGTCAAAGGACCTTTTGAACAGAGCTGCCGGCGCAATCGCCTCGGACGAAGTCCCTGGCGAGTTGGATGTCTACAACACCTCTTCCTGGCCGCGAACGGACCTGGTCACTGTGCCGCCGGAACTGGCCGCCCTGGGAGATGCGGTCCAGGACGAGACTGGGCGGCCCGTTCCGGCCCAAAGGCTCAGCGGCGGAGAATTGGTTTTCCTGGCGTCGAATGTGCCTGGCCTTGGGGCGGCTCGATTCCGGATTAGAACGGATTCCCAACCATTGCGCGGCGGGGCTCGAACGGAACCCGCTAGATTAATTTCTTCGGACTTCTTTGTTCGTGTCGACGAACGGACGGGAGCCATCAAGTACCTTTTCAGCCGAAAAGCAGGCCGCGAACTGGTGGACACCAACTCAGCAACGGAATTGAATGATTATTTTTATCTTCCCGGGTCGGAGCCGGCCGGGGCGCAGCGCAATGGTCCTCCGAGGATCAGCGCCAAAGAGAATGGGCCGCTGGTTGCTTCGTTGTTGATCGAATCTTCGGCTCCTGGTTGCCGCGGCCTGACCCGCGAAGTCCGAGTGGTTAACGGACTCAACCGCGTGGATTTCATCGACACCGTGGACAAACTTCCGGTCCGAGCCAAGGAAGGCGTGCACATTGGATTCGGTTTCGGAGTTCCAAAGGGAATCATGCGAATGGATGTGGGTTGGGCCGTCATCCGGCCGGAGGTCGACCAGATACCGGCAGCGTGCAAGAACTGGTTTAGCGTCCAGCGATGGGTCGACGTTTCCAACAGCCGCTTTGGCGTAACGTGGTCACCGGTAGACAGTCCCCTGGTGGAAGTGGGCGGGCTTACAGCGAACCTGCTGGGCTCGCAGACAGATTATCGCGCCTGGATCCAACACCTCGCCCCGTCGCAAACGGTCTATGCCTGGGCCATGAACAACCACTGGCACACCAATTATCGAGCCGACCAGGAAGGCCTTGTCAATTTCAGGTTTTCTCTCCGACCACACTTGGAGTTCGCCTCCGAGGAGGCCGCGCGATTCGGTATCGAGTGTTCCCAACCACTCATTGTCGCCAAAGCCAGGGGCAAACACCCCGCCAAATCGCGCTTCGAACTTTCGTCCGGCAAGGTCCTGGTCACGCTGATGAAACCCGCGGACGACGGGCGCGGGCTGATTGTGCGGCTTTTTGGGGCCTCAGGCGAACCGAAGAAAGTCGGCCTGTCCTGGAGCAAGCCGGAGCCGCACAAAGTATGGATCAGTAATCTGAGCGAGGAACCCTTGCAGGAATCGGGTCATACCTTGCACGTGCCCGCGTGGGGTATCGTGACGTTGCGAGCGGAATAGCTTCGGTGAAAAAATTAAAGGCGACCTGAATAAACCAGGCCGCCTTGACCACCCCACTTAACCCTAAGGTAACATCGCACCCCCACGGGTCGCTCCTAATAGGGTGACCACCTGCTGTTCAGCCGGAAGTTGCCCTCTCGGATTTAGAACTTCTCAGGGTCGGGCGGGCTGGCCCCAAGCCGGGGCAACTTTGATGATTGCCATCGGCCCACAGTTTCAAGGAGATGGCTTTTATTCTCGTCCTCTACCCTCGCCAACCGGCAATCCAAGCCGGCGCGCTTCAAGCAAAGCTCGAATTCCTCGATTCAAGAGAAGTCAAACAAAGGGGGTTCGCTCGAAAAACAGGTTGAGGCAAATCTCTCACGTCTGATAAAGTATGGCTAAAGATCCGTCAGAATTTACTCGGCATAGAAGCTGCATCCCGCCTGCTGTCAAAATAATTGAAAATGCGATTTTGCCTTGCCTCTTTTCGAAGGTTCGCGGGAGTTTTGCCCCTGGGAGCATTGATTTTCCTGAGTCCTTTCAGCTTAACGGCTGTCTCGACCCGCACATTGACCGGCCATGTCCCGGCGGGTGTTGACCGCTTATTGCCGCTAAACAGGCTCGATCCCAACAAGAACCTGAGCCTGGCCATCGGGCTGCCCCTGCGCAACCGCGTCGCGCTCACCAATCTGCTGAAGGAGCTTTACGATCCGAGAAGCACTGAGTTCCGAAAATACCTGACCCCGGCTCAGTTCACCGAACTGTTCGGGCCCACAGAACAGGATTACCAGGCGGTCGCTGACTTCGCCCAGGCCCAGGGACTTACCGTAACGCGCAGGCATGCCAACAGGGTCATCCTCGACGTGGAAGGCTCGGCGGCCGACATAGAAAAAGCCTTCCACATCAACCTGCAGGTATACCAGCATCCCAATGAGCCGAGAACCTTCTACGCACCCAGCGTGGAACCGACGATCGAGAGCACTGTCCCAATCCTGGACATCTCCGGACTGGACAACTACAGCTTACCGCGTCCATTAGTTCACAACGCCTCCGTGAAGCCCGCGGCCTCAGGCCCCAGGCCTGCCGGCGGATCCGGCCCGGGCGGATTGTACCGGGGCGGCGACTTTCGTGCGGCTTACGCGCCCGGGGTTGCAGCCAATGGCAACGGGCAGGCCATCGGTCTTTTGGAATTCGACACCTACTACGCGGCCGACATCACCTCGTATGAATCGCAGTCCGGGTTGCCGAATGTGCCGCTGACAAATGTCGTGGTGGGGACGGTCGGATCTCCCGGGGGTGGCAACATTGAAGTGGCGCTGGACATCGAAGTGGCGATGGCGATGGCGCCGGGCGTGAGCCGGATCCTCGTGTACGAAGGTGGTTCAAGCACCGCGCCCAACAGCATTCTCTCGGCGATGGCCAACGACAACCTGGCCAAGCAATTGAGTTCCTCGTGGACATGGACCGGCAGCCCGAGTTCGGACTCAATATTCCAGCAAATGGCCGCGCAGGGACAATCGTTTTTTCAGGCCTCCGGCGACGACGGAGCGTACACCGGCGCGATCCCGCAACCGGCTGACAGTCCGTACATCACGGTCGTTGGCGGAACCACGTTAAGCACGAGCGGTCCCGGGGGCGCCTGGACTTCTGAAAAGACCTGGAACTGGTACAACAACGGCTCGGGAACGAACGGAACGAGTGGCGGGATCAGTACGACCTACAGCATTCCAACCTGGCAGCAGTCGGTGAGCATGTCTGGAAACCAGGGATCGACCACGATGCGCAACATACCCGACGTGGCTCTCACTGCGGATAATATCTGGGTCACTTACAACAATGGAAGTTCGGGAGGAGTCGGCGGTACGAGCTGCGCGGCACCGCTATGGGCCGGTTTTACGGCGTTAATCAACCAGCAAGCGGCAGGCAATGGCGGGCAACCCGTTGGCTTCTTGAATCCTGCCCTGTACTCGATTGCGTCTGGCGCGGGATATTCTACTGCTTTTCATGACATTACGAGCGGCAACAATACCAACCCGGCAAGCCCCACCAAGTTTAGCGCGACGACCGGATACGATCTTTGCACAGGCCTGGGGACGCCGGCGGGCGCAAGCTTGATCAACGCCCTGGCGGGGGCAGCGACACCGCAGGTGGTTTCCAACAGCCTTGCGCTTACAATCGAGAGCTGCTCAAACAACGCAGTCGATCCCGGCGAAACGGTGACCATGAATTTCGGGCTGATCAATACAGGATCGGCCAGCACTACTAACCTGGTAGCAACCTTGCAAGCGACCGGCGGAGTGGTATCGCCCAGCGGTCCCCAGACTTTCGGCGCCCTGCCAGCCGCAGGGGCCGCCGTCACCCGCCCCTTCAGCTTCACAGCCAACGGCGCTTGCGGAGGAATCATAAACGCAAGCCTGCAGCTGCAAGACGGGGCCGCCAATCTCGGCACCGTCAACTTTGCAATTCGACTCGGAGCCGTTACCCCTACGACCAGTTTTTCGCAGGCGTTCGACTCAGTCAGCACCCCTGCTTTGCCCAGCGGCTGGACAACGGCCGTCGCGAGCGGGCTTCAGTCTACTTGGGCCACCACCACGGCTACTTTCGACACGTCGCCAAACTCAGTTTTCGCACCCGATACCGGGAACGCCGCCCAGACGGAACTGGTTACCCCGGTTATTTCCATCAACTCCGCCTCAGCCCAGCTTACATTCAGGCAGAATTACAACCTCGCGATGCGAACCACTTCGCATCCGCGGGCGACGAATTATTATAATGGCGGAGTTCTGGAGATCTCAATCGGCGGCGGCGCATTCACCGACATCATCTCAGCCGGAGGCAGCTTCATCGCGGGCGGATACAACTGCACGTTGGCCAATGGCACCGCCAACCCGCTTGGCGGCACGCAGGCCTGGGGAGGAACTTCTGGCGGTTGGATAACCACAACCGTGGCACTGCCGGCATCAGCGGCTGGCCAGAACATTCAGCTGAAATGGGCGCTCGCATCGGGAGTTAACACTTCCCAAGCCGTCGGGTGGTACGTCGATTCCATCTCGTTGCAGGACAATTTCTACAGTTGTTGCACGCCAAGTGCCGACGTCGGCGCGACTCAAAGTGCCAGTCCAAATCCCGGCTCTGTGGGCCAGAACCTGGTTTACACACTCAAAATCTCTAACACGGGCCCGTCATCGGCAGCCAACGTCACGGTTACCGATTCTTTGCCCGCCAACGTGACGTTCGTGTCAGGTTCGCCAGGCTGCATTAACCTGGGTGGATCGGTTGCCTGTACAATCGGCGCCCTCGCCTCGGGCGCCTCCAGCAACCTGTTGGTGACAGTGCAACCGACAGCTGCTGGAACACTCACCAACAGCGTTGCCGTCACGACATCAACATTCGACCCCGTTTCCACGAACAACTCCTCAACAGCTACCATGGCGGTATATGTGCCTGCGTCTGTCACCGCTCAACCAACAAATCAGGTTGTCATCCAGGGCGGCAACGCCGCGTTCTACGTTGGGGCCGGCGGTAGCGTGCCCCTAACGTATCAATGGACTTTCGCCGGAACAAACCTGGCCGGAGCGACCGCATCAATGCTTGCTTTGAGCGGCGCGCAACCGGCTCAAGCGGGCAATTACGCGGCAATTGTTTCGAACCCGTCCGGCTCTGTGACGAGCGCAGTGGCAACCCTCACGGTTCTTGTGCCGCCCGCAATTACCGCGCAACCGACCAATCAAACCGCGGTTGCGGGCGCCAACGCTGCGTTCCAGGTCCAAGCCAACGGAACCGCTCCGCTGAGTTATCAATGGACCTTTAGCGGCGCGAACCTTGCCTCAGCCACAACCAGCGCCCTGGCGCTTACGGCGATTCAAACCAACCAGGCCGGCGCCTACTCGGTTGTAGTCACGAACTCCGCAGGCTCGATCACTAGCAGCGTAGCGACTTTGACGGTTCTTCTGCCGCCTCAGATCACTCAGCAGCCCGCAAGTGCCACGGTTGTTACCGGCACAAACGTGACCTTCCAATCCGCCGCCACGGGCTCAGGCCCCCTCAACTACCAATGGTTTTTCAACAATGCCGCGATTGCCGGAGCGACTTCATCGTCCTTCGCAAGAACCAACGTTCAGCCTGGTCAGGCTGGAAACTACCTCGTTGTGGTTACAAACTCCGCCGGAGCCGCGACGAGCGCAGTGGCTCAATTGACTGTGCTCGTACCCCCTTCGATTTCGGCGCAACCGACCAACCAAACCGCGGTTGTTGGCGCCAACGCCGCGTTCCAGGTCCAAGCCAGTGGAACCGCTCCGCTCAGTTACCAATGGACCTTTAACGGCGCCAACCTTGCCTCAGCCACAACCAGCGCCCTGGGGCTTACGGCGATTCAAACCAACCAGGCCGGCGCCTACTCGGTCGTGGTCACGAACTCCGCGGGCTCGATCACCAGCAGCGTAGCCACTTTAACGGTGCTCTTGCCGCCTCAAATCACACAGCAACCCACCAGCGCAACGGTTGTGACCGGCACAAACGTGACCTTCCAGTCCGCCGCCACGGGTTCAGGTCCCCTCAACTACCAATGGTTTTTCAATAATGCCGCGATTGCCGGAGCGACTGCTTCCTCATTGGCACAACCCAATGTTCAGCCTAACGAGTCTGGAAACTACCTGGTTGTGGTGACAAATTCCGCGGGCGCCGCCACGAGCGCAGTGGCGCAATTGACTGTGCTCGTACCCCCTTCGATTTCAGCTCAACCGACCAACCAGACCATCCTGGCTGGAGCCACTGCCCAATTTGCAATCGGCGCAACAGGTACGGCTCCCCTGAGTTATCAATGGTGGTTTAACGGTAGCAACGGAGTCGGTTCCAACGCCAATACGCTCAGCCTCACCAACGCGCAACCGGGACAAAGCGGAGCGTATACCGTAGTAGTGACGAATTCAGCGGGATCGGTGACCAGTCAGGTGGCGTTGCTGACGGTTGGCACTCCGCCCTCTATTTCACAACAACCGAGCGGCCAAGTCGTCGCACAAGGGCAAAGCGCGACCTTCCAGTTCACCGCGGCAGGCGACTCTCCCATTGCGTATCAATGGCGCTTCAACGGCGCCGGAATTGCCGGAGCGACCAGTCAATCGTTTACCATAGCCAATGCGCTGACAGCGAACGCCGGCTCGTATGATGCCGTGGCCAGCAATCCATATGGCGCCGCGACAACAAGCGTGGCACAACTCACCGTTCTCGTGCCGCCCGCCATTACCGCTCAGCCCACCAACCAGGACGTGGCAATGGGTGGCGACGCGAGCTTCCAGGTCGCTGCTACCGGTTCGGGGCCCCTTTCGTTTCAGTGGTGGTTCAACCAAACGAATGCAGTAGGAACAAACGGCAATATCATGGCCCTCAGTTCGGTTCAGCCGGCGGTGGCAGGCGCCTATTGCGTGGTGATTTCGAATTCAGCCGGATCGATCACGAGCGTCATTGCCAGCCTGACGGTGGGTATCCCACCCTCAGTTTCTCAACAGCCCTCGAACCTGACGGTCGTCCAAGGCCAAAACGCAACATTTTCATTGGCTGCCTCGGGCAGTAATCCCTTTGGTTATCAATGGCGCTTCAACGGAGCGCCCATTGCCGGCGCAACGAGCAGTAGTTTTAACCTGAATGCGGCGGCGCCTTCGAATGTAGGCGGCTATGATGCTGTGATCACAAACAATTACGGCTCGAGTACCAGCCTCGTGGCGCAACTGAATGTCCTGGTCCCACCCTCCATCGTTGCGCAACCAACCAACCAGATCGTCCTCCCCGGCGGCAGCGCGACCTTCTTCGCCACCGCCAACGGCAGCGCCCCTTTAACGTACCAGTGGACTTTCAACGGAAATGCGCTGCCCGGCCAAACAACAACTGCGCTTTCTCTGGGGAACATCCAGCCGCAGCAAGCCGGCGGCTATGCCCTGACCGTCACAAACAACGCGGGATCGATCACGAGTTCCACCGCGACCTTGCGGGTTCTCATTTCCCCTTCGATCACGGGTTCGACTAACACACCGACGGGTTTCAGCGCGGTTGTCTCGACGATATCGGGTCTTAATTACCTGTTGGAATATAAGAACACGCTTCAGGATCCCGCATGGTCGCCTGCTGGAACGTGGCAGACCGCCACCGGGGGCACTCTCAGCCTGCAGGATACCAATCCTCCAACAGCGAGCCGTTTTTACCGAGTACGCTCTCAGTAGGCGCACACTCAATCCCGCAGGCTCCCCTGTTCGCTGGCGGAAGAAGCAATTTCTCTTTTCTTTTTTAGTTCCAGTCCTAGGCTCAACCCGTCCGGGTAACAAGAACCACAACCAATGCGCCCGACGTTTCAACCGATGTCAGTCCACGGCGGTCCCGATTCAGCATTGACGGGTACTGCAGCCCAACTCCCGGAAGACAGCCCACAACTGGCGCGCATAGCACCGGGGCAGCAATTGCTGTTTCCTCCAAGCCCGCGTTCCTTGTGCGACGAAATTGGACTGCATTGGCAATCGGCAGCTCGATTGCAGGAGGAAGGTTGGCTTAGTTTTTCCATCGAGAACACGCCTCAATTGGATGAAGCGCAGGAAGCGGAATTGCGTTTTGTGGGAACGCTGGTGTTGGCGGCATGTGATCGCAACATGCTGCGGCTGCTCCTGGCGGGTTTGCCACGGCCTTACGCATATGACCCCAATCGAATCTTTTTTGATTGGAGGACACGCCGGTGGCGGATGCTGCCTGACCCCAGGTCGAACCCGGAAGCGACCTTTACCGACTGGGTCGAAACTCTGCGGCAGAACCGCGACGCCGCCTCGCTCGTGGGGATCATAGAACTCGCCCAGGACGCATTGTCCCGGGTGAATGGCTGCTCCTGAGCAAAAAGGCCGGGCTTTCGCCCGGCCTCGTGGAAACTGCCTCGGCTTTGGCTATTGCTTCGCCCGGAAGAACTTTGCAGGCGTGCTGGGCGTCACCGTAAATGGACTGGTTGCTCCTGGCACGTTGGTCCAGGGCCCGGTAACAACATCTGCCGACTGTAACGTGCCATTAAAGGTAATCGACAAGCCGGATGGCGTGCGGGTGTAGCTGAGAGTTGGAGCGCCCGTCGACGCCGCCACATCTCCATAATCACGGAACTTCGCCACGAACACCCCTTTCAATGAAGCGTCTGTGATGTTTCCATTCTCAGGACAGTATTCAGGCCCGACATACAGTGTGGCCGGCATTGGGGTTTTGGATAGGTCGTCCACTCCCCACGTGGTTGAACCCAGGAATACCCAGTTCACGCCGTCGTCGCTGCGGTAGATTGAAAACTTCTGGCCAACCCGCTGCAGCCGGCACCATGCATTTGGGTACTTGGGATTGGAATTGACGTTCGTGAGCGCTGTTGTGCACCCGCCGCCGGTGTCCAGCCTCCGGTTGCCTTCCCACAGATTGTTGCCCGGCGTTCCCATTATGGTCGTGACAGGATTCACGTGGATTTTTTGGTAGCGCCCGGCTTTCCCATCGTATGGGAAAGTTGGAGTATTGCCCGGCTGGCTGCCCTCCTGCGTGGGCGCATCAACTCCAAAATTCGGGACGTCGCGCGCGATCAGACCCGCACGCGCCCACTGGCTGGAAGGATCCTGGTACTCCACCCGCAGCTTTTTGTCGAAGTCGCCCGTGATCTTTTCGTAAACGAAAGTGGCTTCGTCGTAATTCCCCCATTCGGCGACTCCATCGCTGTAAACGTCAAAGCCATTCGTTCCGACAGGAATGACCGCGTTACCCAATTGCAACTGATCCGCACCGACAACGCCCCACTGCATGCGCGAGACGGTGAAGGTCAGATTGGTTGCCGAAATGGTGTTGCCGACATTGTCCTTAAGCCCGCTGACCGCCACGGTGTAATTGCTTCCCACGTGAAGACCAGTCACTTGAAGAACAACGCCGGGCGACGAGTTGGTCAGGGAAGTGATGCCCGTGACGGTTGCCCCTGCGATCGTATAGTTTGCCAGGGTGGTGGCACTCGCCTGGTCGGGCAAAAGAGAATAGCTCAACCCCACGTCATAGGAAGTGCCATTGGTGCCAAGCAGTGCGCCGGCTCCGTTCACCACGAAAACCGGGCTCGTAAACGCGAGGGTGCTGTTCGGGAGGATTGAGTTGCCCGAACTGGATTGGTCGATCACGTTATTGACGGTGAGGGTGTACGGGGTCCCTTCCTTTTGCGGGCTGGTGGTCAGCACCACAACCGCCGGGTTATTGGTCGACTGAACTGCTGACATGACCGTCACCCCGTTAATGGAATAGTTCGCGGTATTTTGCGAAGACGCTGCGGTTACCGGCTTGGAGAACGTAACAGTCAGGTGTGTAAAGTCTTTTGCGGCAACAATGGAAACCAGGCTGGGGCGGTTGGTATCCGCGTTGACCGTTAGCATGGCCGCGGCGGACAGGACGCCACCCTGGCCGTTCGTGATGCCGACGTCAAAGGTCGACCCCGTCGCGGCTGCTGCCAGATTGGTTATGGTTAAAAATGCGTTGGTCGCGTCGGTCACAGCGACGTTGTTGCTATACCACTGAAACGTGAATGGCGGGGTGCCATCGAATCCCACGTTGAACGTCGCCGACCCGTGCTCGTTGACGGTGACATTTTGCGGGGCCGTCGTCACCGTCGGGCCAGCCAGGGCACTTTGAAGCGAGGTCGTCACGCTCAAATCATTGATGTAGCAGTTCTCACTTAGCCCGCCCGTTCGGGCTCCAAAACCGAACACATATCCTGAGGCGGGCACGAACCCCGTCAGGTAAAGGTTGGTAAAGATAACCTGGCCCTTGTAAGACAAACTGAGGGTGCCGTTCTGCTTGAGCGTGATGACCACGGGGCTGAACGTCGCACTCATCAGGTTGGTGATGTCCAGGTGATCATGGAACAAATAGTTGTTGTACCCTCCGTTTACCTTGACATCGATTGACGGCGCGTCGTCAGCGGCGCTGTTATTATAGGTGTCGAAGCTGACGGTGATGCCGTTCATTGAAGTCGGGCCTTCTTCATCCCAGGTCTGGCCGGGTGTGATGTCCCCAAAGACGAACGCGAAGCCGTCCGCGGGCGTTGCGCCCCCGGAATCGAGGAGGAGATTGAACCGCACGCTGAAAGCCCCGATCGTCGATCCGGGATCCAGGTCATCGAGCACGACGCTCCCCTGCAAGTTTTGCTGGTTGGTGGTCAGGACAAGATAATTGCTGACAATCAAAGGACTGAACATGGAGCCCGAGACGGTCCCGGCTCCGCCAAAAGTGGTGCCGGTCGTGTTGTTGGGGTCGTTGAATGCGTTGGTAAAGGTTCCGGCGCAGGCTGCCGCCCCGGAAAGGAGGAGCAACGCCAGAGTTTTCACAGGTGTTTTCATATTTGGTTTGTTGAGCGGAACGATCGTTTTCGAGTTCCCTCCTGACTGCCTTTAACACCAGCCTTGAAGTGTTTCGCTGCGGGAAAAAAGACAATTCCCCCAACGCGCACTGAAAGACTGATGAGGACTTACTTAGGCCAAGGCCGGATTCGATGCAAGAAAAAGATTAGAAAATATCACGATATCTATTAGATACGTAAAGCTTTCTTGGGTTACATTGGCTCCAGATTGCCGACCTTAGTTGACATTTCCCAAAGTCCCAGGCCAGGTCCCGCACCAAAACAAAAGGAGCCGGACCCTGGCGGCCCGGCTCCCGCGGAACATCGGTTATCGAATGAACTACGGTTTGACTTTGTAGAAGGTCGTTGAACCCGGCGCAGGCGTCACCTGGAATGGGCTGGTTGCGTTCTGGACCGGACTATAGTTGCCGTTGACGGTCGGGCTTGAAACCAGTGTGCCCGTCGTCCAGGTCACGGTGACCTTGCCCGAAGGGTCAGAACCCACTTTCAACTGCGGGTTGAAAACGGCGACGTAATTGCCGTAATCGCGGAATTGAGCGAGGAATGTGCCCCGGTCAGCGGCCTGGGAGACATTCCCTGTTTCCGGAGAAAACTCCGGCCCAACAAAGAGTGTATTGGGCATTGGCGATTTGGACGCATCATCCTGACCCCAGGTTGTCGATCCCATGGTGATCCAGTTCACGCCATCATCGCTCCGATACACAGTGAAGGTCTGCCCAACACGTTTGATGCGACACCAGGCGTTAGGATATTGAGGGACGCCATTAGCGGCATTGAGGGCCGAAGAGCACGGCCCGCCCGTATCCAGGCGCCGGTTGCCTTCCCAGGACGCATTGCCGAGGTTGCCGGGGCCGGTCAGTGTAGCGCCGACCGGGTTCACGTGCATTTTCTGATAACGGCCGGCTTTTCCGTCGAAAGGCGGCGTGCCCGAATTACCGGGAGGCTGGCTGCCTTGTTGTGCGGCGGCATTCACTCCGAAGTTCGTGACGTCACGGACGACCAGGCCAGCGCGAGCCCACTGGCTCGATCCGTCCTGGTACTCCACACGGAGTTTTTTGTCGAAGTCACCGGTCACCTGCTCGTAAACAAAGGTGGCTTCGTCATAGTTGCCCCATTCGCCGGACCCATCGCTGTAGACGTCGAATCCATTGGCGGTAACAGGCACGACCGCGTTCCAACCGCCATCCTGGTTGGCACCAACCACACCCCACTGCATGTTTGTGTTGATCGTGAAGGGCAATGTGGCCGAAGTAAGCGTGTTGCCGTAAATGTCTTTCACGTTTTTGATCGTTACAGTCCCGCTGGTGCCCGCAATCCCGGAGACCTTAAGCAGGGCGGTTTGCTTCCGAACCATGGCAGCGGGGTTTTGAGAATTCGCCGTGAACCGGTTGCTGTTCCAGGTCAGGCTCACGACAGTTCCCGCGGAGACAGAGTAGTTCGCCAAGGCGCTTGCAGAAGCGTCGTCCATCGGCTTGTCAAAACCGATTCCGATGTCGACGACTCCGGGTGTGGAATCGAGCATGGCTCCCGCGGTGGCAACCGGGGGAGTGGTATTGGCCGAAACCGTAAGCACCGCGATAGCGCTGTTTTGGGTGATCGGCGGCACCGAGCCGACTACTCGGAATTGCATGCCGTCGTAGATGCTGCGCAGCAAGGGCGGCGTGCTGTAGGAGGCGCTCGTGGCTCCCGGGATGTTGGTGAAAGTGGTGCTGTTCTTCGGAGCGGCTTGCCATTGGTAGGTCACATTCGTGCCGTAGGCGGAAACACCCGTGGCCACAACGGAGAAAGTGACAGAACCACCCTCCTGGGCCGAGGCATTTTGCGGTTGATTGTCGAAAGTGATCGAAGCGCCGTCGGGATCGATGTAATAGCCGATCAGGTTCCCGGTCAGTTTTGGCGGATCCCCGGCCGCCGGATCGGCGGCGCCTTCCAGCTTGAAGGTAGCGCCAAAGTCATCCCCGCCCGCCCATGAGGGATCGGTATGAAGGAGAAGCATGTAATAGCGCTGGCCTGCCGTCAGCGTGATGGTGTTGCCGGTGGGCCACGTTGGATTTGAAAACGTGTCCGAGCGCCCGTTGATCATCGATGTCCCGCCCTGCCCCGTATTCCATCCGCGCGGATTTGTCCACCCGCCGACTTCACAAATCAGGTTCTTATTGGCCGGGCTTTCGTCGGTGCTCAAGTACAGCGCCCAATAATCGGCGCCTGCGGTGAAAAAGACGTAATTTCCCGTAGTGGCGGGGATGAAAAAGCTCTCGATGGTGTCGGCGTAATTGCGCGCCGGATCAGCCGTGCCGTCGCGACCGTTCCCGTTGGCGGGATATTCGAACGCAGTAATCAAGTCACGCCGGTCGGGAGAGACGCCGAAACGGGGATCATTCATCACAGCTGGGGCCCTGCTGTTATCAGGAAAACCCATGTACTTTGAATGCAGCGCGGTGTCCGCCATGAAAACAAACGTTCGCACCGTAACTTTCGTATTGGCTGCAATGGTGTTGGGTGTCGTCGAGATATCCTGAACACCGTTGATTGTAAGCGTGTACGTTGAATTCTGAGTCATTTTGCTCGTGGTCAGCTTCACGGTTGTCGTGTTTACCCGGTCCACAGCCGAAACCGTGACTCCCTGGTCGAACGAATAGTCGGCTTTGTTGAGCGCGCTGTCCGAAACCGGCTTCGAATAGGTGATTGTAACGACGGAAAAGGACATGTCGCCCGAGGCTTTCACAACCGTGGGCGCCGTGGTGTCCGGTGTCACCGATACGTTTGCGCCCGCCGAGGTGGTGCTCCCGGCCTGGTTCGTCACCCGGGCCGAAATCTTTGAATTATTATCTGCGTACAGCACGGGCGAAAGGGTCACGTTCTGATTAGTGGCGTCTTGAATGGGGGTGCCGTTTTTGAGCCATTGGATGGTGAAGGGGCCTGTCCCATCAAAGGCCACGCTGAAGGAAGCCGAATTGCCTTCCTTGACCGAGACGGCGACCGGGTCCGCGGTGATGGTGGGCGCCACGAGCGTCCCAAGCAACGTCGTGTTGATTGAGAGGTTCGCAATATCGGTTTCTTCGGTTTCTCCTCCCGTGCGGCCAGAAATAATGAAATAGCCGTTGGTAGGACCCCAATCCGGCATATAAAGATTGGTAAAAATAACCGAACCGGCGTAGGTCACATCCAGGGTCGAATTCTTTTTAAGTTGAATGGTTACATCCTGGAGTTTCGAGTTGACCATGTTGGTTTTGGCGATGGGAAAATGGCCGATGCGTTGCCCGAAAAGATACGCATCAACGGCAGGCCCCCCGTTGCTGGTGTAAGTGTGGAATGAAATGGCAAAGGACGCGCCCCCCGCACCCACCTCGTTGTAGGTGGTGCTGAACTGGTTGATGTCCGGGCCAAAACTGAAAGCCGCTCCGTCCGCGGCATTGCCGCTGCCGGGACCGAACTGCAGTTTGAACTTGGCCACAAAGGACTCGATGGGAGAGGCGTTGTCAAAGTCGTTGGGTGAAATCGAACCGCTCAGGTTCGTGCTGTTAATTGTAAGTACCAGCCGGTTCGTTGCGATAACCGGGTACCAGGTATTCGCGTCTGGGAGAAGGCCTGCGCCGTTGAGGATAAACGCTGAGGTGTCTTGTGTGGCGAAGTCTGCCGAGAAAGTGCCTCCATAACCGGAAACACCCGCCAGGAGCAGCGCACACGCTGCGATTCGAATTCTGTTCATATGGGTTTTTATCTCTTCTAAATCTTTTCTCGGTCCTGTTATGCAGGCCTAATAGGTACGCAAACAAGAAAAACTTTTAAAAAAAGCACAACTAATTTGGCCATGGCCCGAGCCAAAAAGGATGAGAGCCCACTCGCCGCTTTTCTGGACGCGATCTCCAACACCAGTTAGAATTGGCCGTTGGCTAATCGCGCTCCAGAGCGGCAACCCTCCGCAACAACTGTCCGGAAGAGCCCCCTCCAAGAGCGGCCGCTCGAGAACCGCAGCAAAGTTTTTCGTGTGGTCGCAATCGTGGGCGTGCCCCTGTTCATTCTCATCTGCCTGGAATTCACGCTTCGGTGCGCGGGGTACGGGTACTCGACAGACTTTTTCAAAACCGGCCGTGTTCGAGGAGTCGAGGCGTGGGTGGAGAACTCGGACTTTGGAAGGCGTTTCTTTCCGCCCGGCCTGGCGCGCTCGCCGGCGCCGCTGTCCTTTCCGCAGAAAAAACCTGCCAACACGATTCGCATTTTTGTCATGGGCGAGTCCGCGGCGATGGGCGATCCGGATCTGAAGTTCGGACTGCCGCGAATGTTAGCAGTCCTACTGCGGGAACGTTATCCCGATCGGCGCTTTGAGGTGATCAATACGGCGATGGTGGCCATTAACTGCCATGTGATCCTGCCGATCGCAAGAGCGTGCGCCAATCGCGAAGGGGATCTCTGGGTGGTGTACATGGGC
>DATGLT010000198.1:0-12854 GCA_035294005.1 Verrucomicrobiia bacterium | reverse complement strand
TCGAAGCATGCAAAGGCGGCAAGAAACCCGGCTCCAATTTTGACTGGGCGGGGCCGTTGGCCGAATCCGTCCTTCTGGGCAATGTCGCCCTGCGCGTTCAACTCCGAGAGGACCTCACTTTGTGCCGGTTGCTCTGGGATCCCGCAGAACTCAGGTTCACCAATCTCGAGGACGCAAACAAATTCGTGCGAACGGAATATCGCGCCGGGTGGACTCTCGGGGGTTAACGGGAAAAGTACGAAAAAATATCCCTGGTAGTTGCCGGGTTCGCTTCGTGACCTTATGCGGAACTCCGCATAAGTTGCTGTCGTCAAACCACCCTCAGGCCAGGGGAAGGCCGAAAAATAGCCTCAGCCAGGGTTCCAGATCCGGAAACTCGACGGCTTTGCCGGTCGAGATTAGAAATAGTTTCATGTTTTCGGTAAACCCCGCTCCCGCGAAAACCACCAGCCCCGGAATTGGCCAGGCGGCGATGTCGGTGATGATCGAGGGGATTTTTTCCTCCGCCGTTCCCGGGACTGCCTGATATTTGCATTCAATGCCGAGCGTTTTGCGGGTTTGCGGATGCGTGAGTACCACGTCAATGTGGCGTATCGCGCCCCAAATGCGGCGGGCCACGCGCACCTGTTCACGGAATTCCAGGCCCAGGTCTGACGCGAGTTGGGCCACAGCCCGCACGAGCTCGTCGCCGTTCGAGACGGCTAATCCTCTGCCGGGCATGCGATGCCGCTCTGAGAAGGTTTAAATCGCATAGGTCAGGACAACCAATTCTGAAATACGGCCGCGCTTTGAACCGTCGCAATTGACAGCCCGGCGCGCCTGGACGGTTCGCAAATCAAACTCCCCATACAGCTTGCGCGTCGTGGGTGTGTCCGAATTGGAAATCATGAGCAAGGCCCCCCTGGCGGCGGCGTCCGAGACCAGGCGCGCCAACTCCTCCTGCTCGGATTGCCCGAACACTTCGCGAGTGTACGAGGTGAAATTGGCCGTCCTGGATAAAGGAAAATACGGAGGATCGACGTAAACAAACTCGTCCTTGTGAGCGCCGGCGAGAGTTTTGCGAAAGTCCTGGACTGCAATATCCACGTCTTCCAGTGCGGCACTGGCGGCCAGGAGATTACCGCGGTCATAAAGGGAAACGCGGTCCGGTCGATAAGATCCGATCGGCACATTGAATTGTCCGCTTCCGTTCACGCGCCACAGTCCGTTGTAGCAGGTCTTGTTGAGAAAAATCATGCGCGCGGCGCGGTCGACGGCATCGGTTTTGTTGAGGCTGCGCACCTGGTAATAGTAGCTCTCGCCGCTTTCACGAAATTCAGCGAGGTGGGCATCCAGGCGGCGCATGAGGTCCTGGACCTGGTCTCGAACGACCTGGTAACAATTGACCAGCTCGGCATTGTTATCGCGCAATTGGGCCCGCATTTTCGGAAAGCGGGCTTTCAGATGAAAAAACACGGCGCCCCCTCCCAGAAAAGGCTCGCAATAACCACGGATGGATTCCGGAAAAAAGGGCTCGAATTGTTCGAGAAGTTGTGACTTGCCCCCGGCCCATTTCAGGAACGGCTGGGCTTCGACTCGAGCATTGTTCCCGAGGGCCCGGCCCGGCCGCGGCGCGCGGGGAAGCGATTTGGAAACCGCTTCACGGCTGGGCAAGCTATGCGACATCGCACGATCGAGCCATGAGCGGCGACCAAAGATCAAGGGGATAATTCTGACGGGGCATTGAAAGCACAATCGGTAGAGGCGCTTTGCCGAACGCGGCTACGCCGTCTGAAAGGAGTCCACTCAGGCGGCCGCCTCGGCGGCCATGCCCAGGTTGCGCAACACGGCGCTGGTCGATTGCGCCTTGTTCAACGTGTAAAAGTGAATGCCTGGAGCCCCTTGTTTGAGGAGGTCTTCGCATTGCCGCGTTGCATATTCGACACCGAACTGTGTCACCGCCGCGTCGTCGTCGCCCAGTTTGTCCAGTTGGGCCGCCAGGGGAGCGGGAATGCGCGCGCCGCACAACGCGGTGAACCTCTTGATTTGCGAACCGCTGAGTATCGGGACAATCCCGGGCACCAGCGGAATGCGCACGTTATGCTTGCGAACCAAGTGGTCGCGGAACTCGTAATAATCCGCGTTATCAAAGAAAAGTTGGGTCACAACGAAGTCGGCTCCAGCCTGGATCTTTTCGCCCAAATACCGCCAGTCGGCCAGCTTTCCCGCTTTGCAAGCGATATGCCCCTCCGGAAACCCGGCAACCCCTACGCAGAAATCGCCCTGCTCACGAATGAACCGGACCAACTCGCTGGAATATTCGAAGCCGCCAGGTGTGGGAACAAACTCCCCGCCTCCCGGCGGGTCCCCCCGCAACGCCAGGACGTTTTTAACCCCGAGGGATCTAATCTGGCTCAGCAACTCGCGTATCTGTTCGCGCGTGGAACAGACGCAGGTCAGGTGCGCAACCGCGGTGAGCTTGTGCTCTCTTTGAATCCGATCCACGATCCGCAACGTTTTGTCTCGCGTGCTGCCGCCCGCGCCGTACGTTACCGAGCAGTAATCAGGCCTGCTCTTCATCAACATCGGTATTGTTTTCTCAAATAGCGTCCTGTCGCCGTCATCCGTTTTCGGCGGGAAAAATTCAAACGAAATCACAGGTTTGCCTGTGCCTTGTTTGGCGGCGTAGATGTCGCGGATTAACTGCATGAGTGAACAGCATGCTTGGGTTGCTCCCAAAAACCAAGCCTGGAAGTCCGGGGCCGGGCCATGAAATGGTGTAGCTTCCGACACCGACCTCTCAAGGAATTGCCGGGTTTCGATCGGGCTAGGTTAACAAAAGCTTCGACCGATTCGGGTGTTTATGAGATTAAAGCCGGCTATAAGCCGGCTCTCCCGAAAAGTTGAAACTTCGTGCAATGCGATTGGGTATTGGCATTACGACTCCAATGTTGCGTTGCGGGTGAACACGCGAATTGAGCGGGAACGTATGATGAAAACGTTAATAGCCTGGTTGCTCTGGTGCATCCTGTTTGTGCTTTGCTGGCCGGTCGCGGTCGCGGCCTTGGCGATCATTCCGCTGACTTGGCTGCTTCTGGTTCCGTTCAGGGTGGCGTCAACGGCGGTGAGAGCCGTGTTCGGGTTGCTAAAAGGTGTGGTCTTGTTGCCGGCCCGGCTGGCCGGCTGGCGGGCGCGCTAACCTGCAACCCGTGTTGCGGCGCGGCCGAGTTGGCGTATACTAAAGTCCAGTAAGCCACTTGGAGACTCGATCGTCTCGACGCATCTATGAATACGTCTGTCTGGAGAGCGCGCAACCGGAGAAGCAGCGGTTTTACTCTCATCGAACTGCTGGTGGTAATCGCGATCATCGCGATCCTCGCCGCAATGCTGTTGCCCGCCTTAACCAAAGCAAAATCGAAGGGCCAACGGACGGTGTGCCTGAACAACCTTCGGCAGATAGGCTTGTTCATGCAATTTTATACCGAGGAAAACAACGACACGTTCCCGGCACATCGTAATCAGGGGCTCACTACCGACGACCCGACGTTATCTCTTACCAACTGGTGGGGCACGGCCATCGTCACGTATGGCAACGGACGCAGTAATCTCTTCCACGACCCTGCTATCAACGGCAAACGGCTGGATGATGGGACCGTGTGGGAATGGTCCTTCGACTGCAATCGCGTCGGCTACGGCTACAACGGATTTTTCCTGGGACACCACCCCTACGGGAGTGACAGCATTGTTGTGGGCGGAATCGCGTTCGCAGTCCAGGATACATTCAAACGCTCGGGTGTGCGGCAACCTTCGGATAACCTGGTGATTGGAGACAAACAGCCTTACGGGAACCCGCCGCTCTGGGGCAGCAGTCTCTGGTGGGAGTCGGCCTGCATGGATCCCGCCGTGGTCGCCCACAGTTCGTTTCCAACATACGAGGGGGTTGAACCGAAACGCCACCTTGGAATGGCAGTCGTCTCGTTTAATGATGGCCATTCCGAAGCGCGCAAAAGCGAGAACATCAATCCTCCCGCCAATCCGGCCGATCGCTCAGCCCAAGCGCTCATCAACTCCAGGTATTGGGACCCGCTCCAGCGGGGCGGTCCCCGATGAGCCGCGGAACCGGCGAGGATTCAGTTCACTACATTGACGGGCCGGCCTTGAAGGAAGGCGCGGACGTTGTTCACCGTAGCATCCATCAGCCGCTGGCGCGCCGCCCGAGTAGCCCACGCAAAGTGCGGTGTTATAATGCAATTCCTGGCCTGTAGCAGCGGGTTAGCAGGCGGAGGCGGCTCAAGACTTAATACATCCAGGCCCGCCCCGGCGATCCTTCCCACATTGAGCGCTTCGGCCAAAGCGGCCTCGTCGATCAATTGCCCGCGGCTGGAGTTAATCAGAAAAGCCGAGGGCTTTATCCAGCCTAGTGTCCGCGCGTTTATTAGTCCCCGCGTTTCCGCAGTTAACGGGCAATGCAGGCTCACCACGTCGCTTTGGCGAAGTAACTCTTCCAAGCCCACGTATTTGACCCATGGAACGGCGGGATTGCGCGTTGAGGGGGTCGCCAGCACGGTCATTCCAAACGCAACCGATAGCTTCGCAACTGCAAGGCCGATGCTGCCCAAACCGATGATACCCATCGTCAGGCCGAATAATTCAATCAATGGCTGGTCCCAATAACAAAAATCCCTGCTCGCGGACCAGCGACCCACCCGAACGGTTTGTGCGTGATGACCCACCCCGTGTGTTAATTCCAGGAGCAGGGCGATTGTGGCCTGGGCTACGGACGCCGTGCCATAGCTGGGAACATTTGTGACGGGAATGTCCCTTTTTCGCGCGGCCTCGAGATCCACAATGTTCGTGCCGGTCGCGGTAACCCCGATGAACTTAAGGTTCGGCAGATTGGCAATCGTTGCGGCGCCGATTTCCACCTTGTTTGTAAGCAGAATACCGGCATCGAGAGCTCGGGAAATCAATTCGGTCGAAGCAGTGCGCTCGTGAACGTCGCACGGCCCGAGGGTTTTTAGAGGTTCCCAGCTTAAATCGCCAGGATTCAAGGTGTGGCCGTCGAGGACAACTATCCTCATTGGAGCAATTTCCAGACGCGCAACGCCTCGGTCACACCCCAGGCCTGCGCGTCACAACCGCGGGGCAGGTGAGGGGCGTCACCGTCCAAAATCTCCGGGATTTGTCCGAGGCAACCCTTCGACATGACTTGTCGAACGGAACCAAGGTACGCGCGCGCTGCCGCGACCGCTTCGGGTGAAAAGTCCCAGCCGCGGGCCATGGCTTCACAAAAGTTCGGAAGCCCCCAGGTCCAAGCAGTGCCGTTATGGTAGGCCGGTTTGCGGCGGGTGTCCTCGTCGCCTTCATAGCGGGCCCAATATGGAAAACGAGGATCATTGAGCAGACGGCCGTCATTGCCGATATTCGGCAGCGGCACCGAGACGGGCAACGGGGCCAGCGAACGCAATGCCCCCGGAACGACCAGGTGTTGCAAGGCGGCCAGAACACAGCGCCGGGCGCGCTCACCGGCGCAGAGCCCGAGGCTGACGACCAGCAAACAATTACTCCGGAGCGCGTCATCGGCGACCGCAGCTGACGCGGGTTGGCCGCGTCCAGCGATCAACACATCGGCGTAATAGCCCTTGTCCTCGTGCCAAAATCTCCCTTCGAGCGAGGCGCAAGCCTGGCTTGCCAGTCGTTTCCATTTCTCGCGTTGTGCGCCTTTTGAGCACGAGGCCAATTGCCGCAGCAGCCGAATCCAAAGAGCCTGGATTTCCACCGGGTAACCCTCGCGTGGGGTGCAGGCCGGGTAATTGGTGTCCATCCAGGTGAAATGACTCGGGCTCCAAATCAAGCCCGAGTCCGGATCCATGCGAATGCCATTGGGGGTTCCCCGAATATAATTCGAGGCGATGCTTTCAAGAACGTCGCGCAAGGTTCTTCCCGGAGCGGGCGACAGCGAATCGAGATCGGCACCGAGTTCTTCGCACACCAATCCAAACCAAAGGGGCGCATCCGAGGTGTCTCGGTTTGAAGCGTCCTCGCCAAAGATCGTGTTAGGCAAGGTGCCGTCGCGTTCGAACCTGGCGAATGTAAGCAGGATTTGCTGCACCTCGGCTTTCATGCCGGCGGCCAGCAAGCCGCGGGCGCAAATAAACGTGTCCCGGCCCCAATCCAGGAACCACGGGTAACCGGCGATCACTGTCTTGCCGGAGCCGCGGGTGACCACATAGGCACGGACGGCTTTCATCAACTGCTCACCGAATTGGATGGAGTCGACGTCTGAACCCGGTTCGGCGCGTCCATCCTTGAGCGCGCCGGGATCGCTTTGACTGCTAAAGCAGGTCCGCGCAAACGCCAGGGTTTCGCGCGCCGGATCCGAAGCATCTGCAGTCAGAATCAAGTCGTGCGTCGTGCCTTTTCCCAACGGCAACTCAAACCAGCCGGGACTGAACGCGTCTCCGCTTCCGGTCTGGCCGCGGCTCTGTTCCACCGGGTGCGGAATGTTTTCGCTCCACTCGGGCGCCGGGTGATACAAGCCGGCGGTGGAAAATACCCGCAGTTGCCGATCTGATGCCGGGTTAAACGCGAACCCGGAAAACTGTTCGCCCTGGAGTTCATGGGGGTCGGTTTCAGGACGCAAATTCGCGCCGATCCGGGCCGGAAGCGAAACGGTGTGGCTCGAAAAGTGAAAATCCGCGCCGCCATTTCGTTTGGTTTCCCAATGAAAATTGCGATCCTCGATATCAACACGGACTGTGAGGCGGACGTCCGAGGTTTCGGGCAATTGTTTCCCGCGCGCCTGCTTTGCGCTCGGGCGGGCGAAGGAGAAGACTGTCGTGTTGAGCCCGGGCAACATCTGCGCCGTGATTTGGATTTCGACGGTTCTGCCGTCACCGGCGTTCGCCACAAAATGCCAGAGCGCGGGGGGACCCGCTTTGAACCACCGAAGATTGCGAGCATCCAGGGATGAGAGAAACCCATCAGCATTCACCCAGACGCGGATTCGCTTCGCGAAAACGTGACGGTCGACCGGCAATGACGGGTGGAGGTTGGCGGCGAGCGCGCAATCGTACTTGGACGTGATCCTTCCCAGATCCACGCAAAGCCTGGCCATTCCCCCACGCTCGTTGGTGAGCAAAACCACAGCGGCGGGATCGAGGTTCTCGGCTGTGAACCGGTCTTCGAACGTTGAATTCGGCGGCGTAGGAGGCAGAAACCGAATGGTCGCCTCACATTGCGGGCGGCCCGGGTCGTAACGTTCAAGTTGAAGCAAAGCATCCCCGTACGATTCCTGCGGGGCAAAAGCTGCGATGTGGCCGATCGACGTCGAAACTGAGCCGGCACGCCTGGCGAGACGGGTCGAGCCACACTCGAGAGCAACACGAAACGGCGCTGTGTCTTGAATGAGCAACCAATGGCCGGGCGGAACCAGGGTGATGCGGCGTGCATCCAACAGCGACCAGTTAATTACTTGGGGAAATGCCGACGGGCTCCCAGCGCCCAACTCGTCGACAAAGGCCGCGGAGAGCTTGCCGGGACCAATCCCGCTCAGAACGCCAAGGAAACGCGCGGGATCTTCATCGACACATCGAGCCAGTTTTCGCCAATCGAAAAACGGGATCGTCTCGGCAGGATGCATTGCGCTGATTGCCTGGATTGCCCAACCGGCTCGCGCTCGCTCCGAACGATATCTTTCACCCCCACCGGCAACTTCAGCGGAGGGTGAGAGACAGAAAGTACCCCCGGGTTGCAGCCGGAACAAAACCTTGCCATTGCCCAAATCCTCCGAGGCCGGAGGTTTTTGGTCTAACAAATCAACCCAGTGCTCGAGGCCGGGACAGCCGCGCGCCAGTTTCAGAACGCCACCGGTCACTTTTTCCGATCGCGAAGCTTGTGCGGGCAAAGTGGCGGAGGGCCGTGATACCGCGGATTCGCCCCGCAGTTCGATCGACTCGGATCGCTCCGGCGATGTATTGACGAGAATCAAAACCCGGTCGCTTCCATCCTCGGACTCGCGCAACAGGCAGAACACGGCTGATTCGGGCGGGCTAACCCGGGTCAACCGTGCGCCGTCAAAGAAGCATGGATGATTCGACAGCAACCGATTTAACGCGGCAATTTCCGCGACCAGGTTTTCAGGGCTGTCCCAGTTCAGAGGGGTGCGGTCGTGCACGCGGATTTTTTCGGTGGCAAGCCATTCCACGCCGCAGGTGAAGCCGAATCCTCCGCCGACACTGGCCAGGCCGCAGAGCCGGTTGCGCAGCAGGGACCAGGTGCCGCCGCGCGCGGCCAGACGCTCGTTGTCGTGCGTCTCGCTGTAATGCAGGAGCAGGCCCACCCGGGGGGATTGGCGAATAAAATGATCGAGATAACCGGAAATCGCCAAAGGCGTGTAGTTCTGAAAGAGCTCTGAGTAGGCCCATTGCATGCCGCCCTCGGTCAGCAGCGCCTCGGTTGCTTCCCAGGCGCCGCCAAGCCCCTCGAGCAGGAAAATGGTGTCGGGAAATTCCTGCTGGACGCGCGCCACGATGTATTGCCACGCCGCGACCGGCACTTTGTAACCCGCGTCGCACCGGAATCCATCCACCCCGCGACGGCACCAGGTCAGAAAAATTTCTGAAAGTTCATCCCAGAGCGCGACGTTCTCGTGTTTCAACTCAACGAGGTCCTCCCATGTGACGCCCCAGGCTCCCGGGCTGGCAAAGGTCTGGTCCGTGTTCCGCAAAAACCATTCTGGATGGGTTTCTTGAAGGACCGAGCCCCAGCCGGTGTGGTTAATGACGATATCCAAAAAAACAACGGCGCCTTGGAGATGGGCGGCATAAGTGAGTTCACGAAACTGATCAACGCCGGTGGTCTTTCGGTCGAAAACGACGAGGGCCGGGTCAATTGCGGTCAAGTCCAGCGCGGCATACGGGCTCCCGTAACGGCCAAACCGCGCATACGTAGTCGGGGTGGGATTGACGGGCAGCAACTGAAGAATCCGGCACCCGAGGCGCTGGATGATATGAGGCAGCTGGCGCGTCAGGTCTCTCAGTTTTCCCGAGGGCGGGATTGCGGTGTAGCCTGCCTGATCCAACCCGGTAAAGAATTTGGAATCCTTGTCTGCTTTGATGTCGACCGGGGCCGCGTCTCCGAAGAGACGCGTAAACGCACAGTATAAAGTGTTTCCAGTCCGGTACTGGTCAGGGTGCACCGAAATTCCGAAATCGGCGCCCTCGGGCCAGCGTTGCCATCCCCTGGGATCCACAGCGTAAGCCTTGGCCTTGAAGTACCCAACCTCCGCCACAGGCAAGTTGAGCCGCCAACCATCCGCATCGCGAGCCATCGGCACGTCGCGCCAGGAACCTCCGGCCGGGTTGAGCGCGCGTGTGTGCGCCTCCAGAATTTCCCGGCGGAGTTCAGCGGCACGGCCGAGGTTTGTGCGCAAGAAAGCGCGCCACCCTTCCGGCGGCGGCCGGCCTTCGAGATCCGCCAGTCGAAATTCCAATCGATCCCCCACAAACCGGCAGCACCTTTCACCGGGTGCCGGTGACATGACTGGGATAAATGCCTGCATTCGTTTTGTATGCCCGAGGCTTCGTCCAAACCCGATACGCCGGACACGGCGCCTCGAGACGCAATTAGAATTGGTGAGTTGAGTTAATAAATCAACTTTCGCGGTGCGAATTCTGGGCAAAAGTGTCTGAGACATTGTCACAGAGTTCGTGCCCGGTTTTCATAAAAGGCCATCGGAGCGTTGGTTGGAAAAAATGCGTTCCTTTGTTTCTGAGCGGGTTAGGCGAAAAAACGGCCGGGATTTCCTTTGTTTTCAAGCAGGCCGGCCTTGGAAGGCCAATCCACGGCGGACTAAATGGCTCCGGAAAATAAAATGGCCGGAAGTTTGCTTTAGGGAAGCTGCCTGGCCCCACAGCGCAGCCTTGGCGATGCTTTGTAAACGGGTTGCGAAGTGGTTGAAAGGCGGCAATCGGGCTGATTTAGACATTACATGGCGAGCACATTAACTCCGAGTGAGGAAGCTCAACTGGCTCAAACCGTTGAGATGTTCGAGGTCATCACTCAGTCGCAACCGCAGGACTACCAATCGTTGGAAATCCTGAAGGAAGCCTATTCCAAGCTGGGCCGCGAAAACGACGTGGTGGGGACCTCCAAGCGCATTGCCCAGGCGTACGTTCAGATGGGCCAACTCTCCTCTGCCATCCTCGAATACGAAACAGTTCTTCAGCGCCATCCCAACGACCGGGATGTCCAGGAAGCGCTCAAGGAGATCGAGAGCAAGGCCAACAATTTTCCGATCGAAGCTCCTCCTGAAGCGGCGCCCGCCAGGAAGTCAGGAGACACGATCACCATCACCAAGCCGGTGGCCACCGGAAAAACGCCCCAGGCGGAGGCCGAGGATGGCCGGCGGACGATGCACAAGTTGTTCGTCGATGCAAAAGTGATTAGCCAGGGAGACTTCGATCTTTGCTGGCCCAATGGCAACAGCGCGCCCGGCACCGTGATCGAGCCATTCATTTCGGTGCTGGCCGACAAAGGAATTTTGCCGGTCGAAAAGTCATTGAAACTGCTTTCAGACAAATCGCGTTTTGCTTTCATCCCGCTGCAGCTTTACGACATCGACGTCGAACTGGCGCGGGCGTTCCCGAGCGCAACTTGCCAGCGTTGGTGCGTGCTCCCGTTTGACCGGATGAGCAAATCGGTTTTAGTCGCCACCGCCAATCCGTTCAACCAACAGGCAGCACGCGAGCTGGCTTCAGCCAGCGGGCAGCGCTTGCTCTGGTATCTCGTGCCGCCGATGGAACTGGTTAAGTACATCCGCAAAGCGTTCCGTTAAGCCCAACCCATGCCCCCCGTCAAAACATTTGGTGAACGCATCGCCGACGCACTGGTCGAAGACGGCCTATTGACGGCGCGGCAGGTTGAAGAACTGCTTGACCAGCAAAAAAAGGAGGGCACCCGGCTGCTCAAGCTCCTCCTGGAAAAGTCGTATGTCAGCGAGCAGGACATGGCCATTTCGATGGGCCGCGTCCTCAATGTGCCGCCGGTCAATCTCCCCCGGGTCACCATTCCGATGGAGGTGGCCGATTTGCTGCCGCGGGAAGTGGCCAACAATTACAAGGTCATCCCCGTTTCACGCCTCGAAAACAAATTGTTCCTGGCGATGGCCGACCCGCTCAACGTCCTGGCCATCGACGATGTCCGGCGCATCACCAAGCTCGAGGTCTCCCCGCTCATTGCTTCCGAAAAAGCCATCCTCGATAAACTCAACCATGTCGACTCCTCGCGCAGCGGAAGCATGGAAGACATTATCAAGGACGCCGCCAAACAGCAGGCGGACACGAATGAAACCGACGAAAACGTCGAGATTTCACGCGAGGCGATGGAAGAGGTCAACCTCGACCAACTCGCCGCCTCGAGCGAGGAGGCCCCGGTCATCAAGCTCGCCAACCTCATTCTCCTGCAAGCAGTCAAGGACAGGGCCAGCGACGTTCACATCGAGCCGTTCGAGAAAACCGTGCGCCTGCGTTATCGCATCGATGGCGTTCTGTCGGACGCCACACCGCCCCCAAAACAAATGCAGCTGGCGCTGGCATCGCGTTTCAAAATCATGAGCAGCCTGGACATCGCCGAACGGCGGTTGCCCCAGGACGGCCGCATGCGCATCAAGGTCGGCGGCAAAGATTACGACTTGCGCGTGTCCATCATGCCGACGGTGCACGGCGAAAAAATCGTGCTTCGGTTGCTCGACAAATCGAACCTGTCGGCCAGCATCGACAAGCTCGGCCTGGATCCAGATACTTTCCGGCAATTCAAGACGGCCATCGACGCTCCCCACGGCTTGATCCTGGTCACCGGACCAACCGGTTCGGGCAAGACCACGACGCTCTATTCCGCGCTGAACGAACTGAACAACCCGGTTTACAACATCATCACGGTTGAAGACCCGGTCGAGTTCCAGGTGCCTGGCATCAACCAGGTGCCGGTGAAAAAGGAAATCGGGTTGTCCTTCGCCAATGCGCTGCGGTCCATTCTTCGCCAGGACCCCGACATCATCATGATCGGTGAAATTCGCGATACCGAGACCGCTGAAATTGCGGTCGAAGCCGCCCTGACCGGCCACCAGGTGCTCAGCACGATGCACTGTAATGACGCCCCTGGCGCGATCGTGCGGCTGGACGATATGGGGATCGCCCCGTTCCTGATTTCCTCCTCGGTAATTCTCGCGTGCGCTCAAAGGTTGATGCGCCGCATCTGCTCGCATTGCAAGGAACCCGTTACTTACCCGTCGAAGATGTACCAGGACCTCACGATCGATCCCAGCATCTTTGATGGTGTAACTCTATACCGCGGCCGCGGCTGTGATCGCTGCAAAAACAGCGGCTACGCAGGCCGGCTTGCCATCATTGAGGCAATGACCGTTTCCGACGAGTTGCGCAAGCTCATCATCTCCCGCGCCAACTCCAGAGAAATGGGCAAAGTCGCCATTGGCCAGGGCATGCGGACGCTGCGCATGGCGGCGCTGGATCGGGTCCGGGACGGAGTTTCAACGCTCGAACAGGTCCTGGTTCTGACTTCGAGCCACTAGGGCAGGATCAGGCAGCCGCCGTCTCGTACGCCAGTTCGTATAACTTTGAGTAAAGTCCCCGGGCTTGCAGCAACTGCTCGTGCCTCCCGGTTTCGACGATTCTTCCTTTGTCCAACACCACGATCAGGTCGGCGTTTTGTATCGTTGAAAGCCGGTGCGCGATGCAGATCGTCGTGCGGCCCTTCGCCAATTCTTCCAGTGCATCCTGCACAATCTTTTCCGCTTCGGGATCCAGTGAGTTGGTCGCCTCGTCGAGAATGAGGATTGGCGCATCCCGCAATATGGC
>DATGLT010000197.1:0-12220 GCA_035294005.1 Verrucomicrobiia bacterium | reverse complement strand
TACTCGGTGGCGAAAGGAGAAGACTGGGTTTCATCCCAGTTTCTGTTCAACCCGACGGACATTGCTTACGTGCAGAATCATTGGATCCATCTCGACCACGATCAGCGCGTCACCGGTTCCTTCGGGGCGTCCTACCTCTGGAAACGCTCCGACGGCAGCACACGCGTCTATGTCGATGCGCTGTACGGCAGCGGCTTGAGAACGACCGTTGACACTCCCAATGATTCCACGGTTCCGTCTTACTTTTCGGTGAGTCTCGGCGTCGAGGAAGGATTCAAGTTCCATGGCAAAGAGCGCCTCAAAGCCAGGTTGGATGTCGTGAATATCACTGACAACATCTACCAGCTTCGTGACGGAGCGGGGGTGGGTGTCAACGCGGCTCAATATGGCCAACGGCTAGGCTTCTTCGGCGGCCTGACCTACGTTTTCTGAATCGAGGCTCGGAATGGATCTAACCGAATGAACGCGGCATTATCCCAGGATTGCGGGTTGCCAACCCCAAGCCAGGCGACCAACCCGGACATCACACCCTCCGCCGAGTCGATTCTCCGAATCGAAAACCTTTGCGTGGATTATCGCACGAACACTAGTGGCTCGCGCTCCTCTGCCAAACGAACCGTCGATGGTCTCAACCTCTCAGTGAACCAGGGGGAGGTCTTCGGGTTCCTCGGTCCGAACGGGGCGGGCAAGACCACGACCATGAATGTGCTCCTGGGCTTTATCAATGCGACAAGCGGAGATGCTTACCTCTTTGGCACCACGGTTCGTGAGCCTATAGCACGCCAACGCATCGGCTATCTGCCTGAGCTCACCTACTATTACAAATTTTTAAGCGCCGAGGAGCTGTTACGATTCTACGCGCGCATCTTCAAAATCCCCAGGGCCGAGACCGAGCGGCGCATTGACCAGGTTTTGAAACTTGTGGAGCTGGAACACGCCAGAAAGCGCCAAATCAAGACCTATTCCAAGGGAATGCAGCAGCGGGTTGGACTGGCCCAGGCACTGATTAACGATCCAGACCTTCTCATCCTGGACGAGCCAACCAGTGGTCTGGACCCAATTGGCCGGATGAAGGTCCGCGAAATCATCCAAAGACTCAAAACCGAAGGCAAAACGGTATTCTTTTCATCGCACGAGTTGGGCGAAGTGGAGACTGTCTGCGATCGTGTGGCCATCCTCGACCAGGGCCGGCTCAAGTTGGAGGGCAGGGTCAGCGATTTGGCCGAGCAATATCGACTCAGCCTGGAGCAGCTTTTTCTCAAGGTAGTTGGTTATTCACCGTCTAAGCCTACTCATCTCCCATCATGAGCACAACTCTCACCATAGCCGGCATCGTCATCAAGGACCTCTATCGTCGCAAAGACTTTTATGTCCTGTTTGTACTGACGGCGCTCATCACGCTGGTCATGGGTTCGGTCAATCTGTTTCACGATGACCACATCGTTCGCTATCTGAAGGAAATGTGCCTGCTCCTCATTTGGATTTGCTCATTGGTCATCGCCATTACCACGACTGCACGCCAGATTCCGATGGAACGTGAGAGCCGCACCATCTTTCCGCTGCTCGCAAAACCAGTCACCCGGACTCAAGTGATTCTGGGCAAGTTTCTGGGGTGCTGGCTTGCTTGCGCTATCACGCTGTTGGTTTTCTACCTTTTCTTTGGCGTGGCAGCAATGTCCAAGGAGCATCAATGGCCGTTGGCAAATTACTTTCAAGCCATGACCTTGCATTGGATCATGTTGGGCGTCGTCGTGTCGATGGCATTGGTCGGCTCGTTAGTCTTCAGTGCAGCATCCGCCAACACGACAATATGCTTTGTTGTCGTCACGTTCATTCTCCTGTTGGGAAGACATTTGGACAAAGTGGCCATGCAAGTTCCTCAACCGGCCAGCAGCGCCTTGGAGGCGCTTTTCTTCACCATTCCGCACCTGGAGTTTTTTGATCTGCGCGACCTGGTCGTTCATGACTGGCCGCCGGTGAGGTGGTTGGTGTGCCTAAAAGCGATAGCCTATGCCTCGGCTTACGCCGGTTTTTTTCTTCTGGCCGCATGTCTTTTGTTCCGTCGCAAAGCCCTCACCTGAGACTGCTATGACAGACCGGAACCCGATAACTTTGGGTAGACCACTAGCCGCGCGCAAAACACACACGGCGCAATATTCTTTGCTCCTACTGCTTACAATCTGTTTCTGTTTAGCCACGGATCTGACAACCTGGTTTCAAAACTGGCGAGGTAACCGCGCCGAATCCGGAAACCTTATGGCAGTGGCGATGGGGGACGCCCGGCGCTTGTTTGCTAATCATTTTTTCGTCAAGGCCGATTCTTATTTCCACAGTGGCTTCTACCCGAGCATTTACGACAATCTCCAGTCATACAAAACCCCGCACATTGCGGAGGATTCGGGTGCGATGCGTGGCAAGAACACGGGCGATGAGACCACCTTTCTGGGCCCCTCGCGCAACTGGATCGACCGCTTCGGTCGGCAGTTTTTCCCATCGGTTCACACACACCTGACTGAGGGAGGCGCGAACGGCGAACAAAAAGAGGCAGAGGTCCGGGAGATTCTACCGTGGATGAAATTGTCTTCCGATCTCGATCCCAAGCGGGTCGAGACCTACTCAGTCACGGCGTATTGGCTGCGGCGCATGGGCAAGACGGACGAAGCCGAAGATTTCCTTCGGGAGGGGTTAAGAGAAAACCCTGGCAATCCGCAGCTCCTATTCGATCTGGGGCGGCTTTATTCTGAATCCAAAAACGATCCTGTCCGCGCCCGCAATCTTTGGGAGGCGGGTCTGAGCAATCTTCAAACGGCGACGGAAGAGCAGAAGGAGCAGAACAAATTTGTAACCGAACAACTCCTGGCCGCGTTGGCCAAATTGGAGGAACAGGCGGATCATCCTGGCAAGGCTTTGGCATTACTCGAGCGGCTCAAGGCGATCTCACCGAATCCCCAAGCCATTACGGAGTGGATAAACGGTTTAAACCAGGCGACGAACCGGAACGCAGTGCCCGTTCGGTGATACCTTATGCCACTACTCGAAATCTCCCGGCTCAAAAAGGCGTTTGTCGGGCCCGAAGGCGACAAACAGTCGATTATCGATGTGAAATACTTCAGCCTGGCAGCGAAGGCGCAAGTCGCTTTGCAGGGAGAAAGCGGCTCAGGTAAAACGACATTTCTCCAACTAATTGCCGGCATTCTGAAGCCCGACACGGGAAGCATCCTGCTCGCAGGCCAGGAAATGTCGGAGCTTAAAGAGTCACAGCGGGATCGCCTCCGAGCGAGCACAATCGGCTATATTTTCCAGAGTTTTAACCTGCTTCAAGGTTACACCTGCCTCGAGAACGTGCTGCTGGCGATGTCCTTTGGTCGAGGTGTTAACCGCGGTTTTGCCGAGGCCCTCTTGAACCGCGTTGGTTTGGCCGACAGGCTGCAGCACTACCCACGGCAGCTCTCCACAGGTCAGCAACAGCGAGTTGCGGTAGCTCGAGCATTGGCTAATCGTCCCAAGCTGGTGTTGGCGGACGAACCGACCGGTAACCTGGACCAACGGAGCGGCCGAAGTGCCCTCGCATTAATCAGGCAAACATGCCATGAAAACAATGCCGCCTTGCTCCTTGTGAGTCACGATCGTGAGGCGCTCTCGCAGTTCGAGCACGTTCAGCAATTCAGCCAAATCAATCAGACTTCGCCAAGGGAGGTACCCGCATGACGATTTGGTCCATCGTCTGGAAAAGCCTTCGCCATCACGCTCTTTCAACGTGCGTCACTGGGGTGTGCGTTGCACTCGCAGCCGGGCTTCTCATGTCAGTCTGGTCGGTTGAGGATCAATCCCGAGCCGCCTTCACCGGTATCAATGCCGGGTTTGACGCGGTTCTAGGCGCGCGCGGCTCCAAGCTCCAGTTGGTGCTCAATGCCATTTTTCAGCTCGAATCGTCTCCCGGCAATTTGGCGTGGTCAGATTATCTTGATATCCAAAAGAACCCTAACGTGGCACTGGCTGTTCCACTTGCGGTGGGAGACAACTACCGCGGCTATCGCATCGTCGGCACGACGCCGGAATTCTTTGCTAAATCGCAATACGCTCCTGGCAAGCGCTTCGAAGTCGAACCCCGGGGGCGGTTCTTTGATCCCTCCTTACGGGAAGCAGTGGTCGGCAATTTTGTTGCTCGCAGACTTGGCCTCAAGCTCGGCGACACGTTCCATCCTTATCACGGCCTGATCTTTGACGAAAAGAATCAACACTCAGAGACCTATCTAGTTGTGGGACTCTTGGAACCGTCCAATACACCCGCTGACCGCGTTATTTGGATTCCATTGGAGGGAGTCCAGAAGATGACAGGCCACGATCCAAATGCCGCCGAAGACATTAGTGCGGTTCTCGTGAAACTTAAGGGTGGCAGCGCTTTGGCCGGGTTCCAAATGGACATGATGTATAACAAACAGGGTAACCGCTTAACCTTCGCATGGCCCATTGGACAAGTCATGGCGGGTCTCTTTGACAAACTCGAGTGGTTTGACCGGGTGTTGGCTTTGATCTGCTATCTGGTTGCCGTCGTCGCTGCCGCCTCGATTCTCGCATCAATTTACAATTCAATAAACGAGCGGGGGCGCGAAATCGCCATCCTGCGTACTTTGGGGGCAAGGCGGCTTACGGTTGTCGCCGCGATCATTATGGAGGCGGGTTCAATCTCTGCATTGGGCGTGCTCGCTGGGTTCGCCATTTACGGAGTTATAATCACGGGTGTGACCGCGGTCATTCGCGCTCAGACCGGAATCGTCTTCGATCCGTTCAAATTCGAGCCGGTTTTGTTGTGGGCGCCCGTTGCGCTCGTGGCACTTGGCGCCGTGGCGGGGATGGCTCCGGCTTTGAAGGCTTACCGCACTGAAGTTGCCGAATACTTGGTCCCTCTTTCCTGAGAGAGATTCTGATGAAACGAAAAGATTACAAAAGGGGAGCGAAGGCATTTCGATCGAGGCAAAAGGGCTGGTTGGGCCGGCTGTTTACGAGGAAGCCCAAGCCGCTAATGAGCAGGAGAGAGTTCCGTCAGGCCAAGCTACTGGCTGCGGCTACTCGACGCGCCAGCTTAATCCTGGCCTTGAGTGCTGTGGTGGTTGCCGCCTTATTTTGGATGGTAATTTCCGTGCCACCACAGATATCGCCGGAACAACTGGCGGCAAATGTCAAAGCTCAACGGGTGCATAGGTTAATGGCAAGTTTGCCTTCCGACATGGGGGCTGCGCGGGGGCTGGGGTCTGTATCAACGACGGCAAATGCCCGCGAAGTCGCTCAACAACCAAAAGCAGATGAGTCCGGCTATTCCTCTCTGACTTTCCAAAGGCTTTCCGGTTTCCACTTTTTTGTGACCGACCAAATGGTGGATAAGGCGTCAGACATGCGCTCTGCGACGTGGAGCTGTCTGACGCAGATCCCGGAGGACGTAAGAGCGCTGAACGAGAAAGAGGTAAGCGTCCGCGGGTTTATGCTTCCCATGAAATACGACGGGAGGCTCACTACGCAATTCCTGCTTCTGAAGAACCAGAGCCTGTGCTGTTATGGAATGCCACCGAAAATTACGGAGTGGGTGAACGTTCGAGTTCCTGGAAAGGGGGTAAAGCCAATCATGGATGTGCCAGTCACCGTTTGCGGCGTTTTTCACGTTGGCGATGTGAGAGAGAACGGGGAATTGGTCGGCATCTATAGCTTGGATGCCCAAAAAGTCAAAGGGCCGCGAGAATGACAATGCGGATTTCAAGGACGGCAGAAGTCCGCTTGGCTCGCGACCGCAAGCCGGCAGCACGCGAATCCTGGTGTGCAGGGGTCTCTACACTTCGCGTGCTGTTCTGCTTGTTCGCAGCATCAGGTTTGGCATTACTCTGGTTATTGACATCCCCCGCGCCTCGGACAAACACCCCCAGAGGCTTGCGGGAAATCGGTGATCTTCGAGGGGAGCCAATCGATGTGGCGCCGTCGAACGCTCCTGCTTCAACGATTGCATCCAACGCAGCCCTGGTCGCAGGGACAAACCCCTCGAACACGCAGGGCAGACGGAAGCGTCCGAAGCCGGCGTCTTTCCAGCATCGAATGGTCGAGTTCCAAGTTAGCCAAAATGAGGGTACCAATCGGGATGGCGGTTTTGGCGGGAGTCCTGCCAAAGTCATCTACAGTCCCGCGCAGCTGGCAGCCCTGTCGGGACCTCCCCTTCCGGCCGGGTGCGAGGATTTGGATTTTGTTAGGCTCTCCGGATTCCCTTTTGAGGTTACTACGCAAATGGCGGACGGCGCCAAAGATCCGGTCTCTGCCTCTGCGGCCACCCGCGCGAAGATTCCCGAGTCAGTGCAGGCGCTCGACAACCGGTTCGTCGCCATTCGCGGCTTTCTCCTCCCCTTAAGAACCAATAACGGACTGACTATCGAGTTTCTGCTGCTGCGCAACCAAAATATGTGCTGCTTTGGCTCAGTGCCTAAAATCAATGAGTGGGTTTGTGTTCAACCCGCCGGGGAAGGAGTGAAGCCCATCATGGACCAGCCGATCACGATAATCGGCCGGTTGCGGGTGGGCGAAATTCGCGAGAACGGTTATCTTGTCGGCATCTACCGGATGGACAACGCGCAGGTGTATATTCCAAGTGCAAACTAAGGAATGAACTCTAGAGTGCCAACCCTGAACTCTGCTGACGTGAAACCAAGAGAAATCGTGGCTGAAATGCGCAGTGTGAGTCGCTATTTTGACCCCGGGTACGTCCGATCTCTTACAAATGTCAGTTTCGAGGTTTATCCCGGCGAGGTGTTTGGCTTGCTTGGCCCGAGCGGCTCAGGCAAATCCACAGCGGCTAGAATCCTCGCTGGATGGTTATCTCCGTCCGAAGGCAAGGCCAAGGTGCTTGGGCGCTCGTTTTGGCGGCGAGCCGTCAGGGCTCGCGTTTCTTATCTTCCCCAGAATCCGAATCATGCTTATTCACAGTTCCTGGTTCAGGCAATCGGCTTCTTTAAGGATCTGGTCAGAGGAGCTCAGCCGGAGACTTCCAGGGAGAAGCTTCCTTACAGCCCAAACGGGAAGGAACGGATGGCGGCGATGAAGCGAATCGTTGCGCAGAAGACCCGGTTGGTGCTGCTCGATGAACCTTTCCTTGCCTTGGATGAAACCGGCCGCGGCGAGATGACTCAATTGATCCAGGACCTCGTTTTTCAGGGGCGTACAGTGATTCTTTGCTGCGGTTCACTGGTTGATGCGAAAGGTGTTTGTAATCGTATTGGAATTCTTAATCGCGGCGAACTCCAAGTAGTGGGAACTCTTGAGGAATTGCTGGCTAAACGCGAACACCTTCGCCTAATCGTCGATCTTTTGCCGGACACGACGGCAGCGAGGTTGTTGCAGATCATCTGTAGTGAGATTGGCGTATCTACTTCGTCCTGCGGTTCACCCGTTGGAGCCCGTGAAGAGACGCAAGCGCAAGAGCAAGAAGCAAAGCCGCCGTGCACCGTGCAAGAGACAGAACCTGCTGCTGATAAGGTCCTCACGCATTTGTTGAAAACCACCGGCACTGGCGAGGTCCGAGCCAGTGAGCCCACATCATCCGTTGATCATGAATTATTGGCAGCGCTCACAAAGCGCAGCGGTGACGACCCGCGAACACATGAATCCCAGTCCGAAATTGATGAGGCAAACGGAGGCCCAAAGCCGGAATTTTGATGCACATGCAAGCGGGGAAGCCGTGGTGTTGGTCGCGGTCCGTATTTGACCGCCCAAATCTGATTCGCTGTGTAAGATGAACCCGACCCAGACCCTGGCCCCCGTTTTGGCCCGCATCATTGTGGCGTTCGCGGTCGCTTTAGCGGGAGGAGGTTTTAGCGCGTTGGTGGCTCGGACGCACAAACAGCTTTGCACCTTCATTAGCCTGGGGGCCGGAACTTTGTTAGGTGTAGCGGTTTGCGGCATTGCGCCGGAATGCCTGGAGTCGTTGCGCTGGTGGCAGTTCTTTCTGGGCGTCGGGTCAGGCTATCTCCTTTTCGCTGTTGTCAGCGGATATATTTTTCACATCTGCCCGGCCTGCGCTGCCAGTCATTTCGACGAGGCAACAACCCACCGTCTCGCCGAATTCGCTTTGGCGATGATGATCGCACTTGGGATTCATTGCACCGTGGACGGATTAGCGCTGGCAGTGGGCCACGAGGAAAGCAGAGCTGTTGATTTGTCCGTCAGTTTTGCGATCTGCGTGCATAAATTCCCGGAAGGTCTGGCTCTGGGAGCACTTCTCCTCGGAGGAGGTTTCAAACGACCTGCAATGTTGTGGTTCGTGACGGCGGTTGAATCCACGACGGTTTTAGGCGGATTGCTGGGCTGGTTTCTTTTGCGAAACGTGTCCAATCTCTGGCTGGCGCTGGCTCTGGCCAATGCCGGCGGGGGATTTTTGTATCTGGCCATCCATGCCCTGCTCGGCGAGATTTTCAAACACCACAAAGCTCTCGTGCTCGGAAGTTTTGCCACTGGTTTCGGTGTGATCGCGGCACTGATCCTTTATTTTCATTTGCGAGCCTGAACGCAGCACCACCGCGAACAGCGGTTTGACTTGCGCAGGCGCTGCCTAACGCAGCAACCGGACGGCGTTAATGATGACGGCCATGGCGCCGCCTTCGTGAATGATCGCTCCGCCAATCGGGCTGATCCAGCCCAAGCCGGCAGCGACTACTGACAAGATGTTGAGGCCCACACTGAACGCGATGTTTTGCCGAATGATGCTCAAGGTGCGGCGGGAGAGCGCAATGATTTCCGGCATCTTGGTCAGATCGTCACTGAGAAACGCGATGTCTGAGGTCTCGATCGCCACATCGGCTCCGGCCGCTCCCATCGCCACTCCGATGTCCGCCGCAGCCAGGGCCGGGGCGTCATTAATCCCGTCGCCAACAAAAGTGACCTGGTTTCCTTTGCTTTGCCATTCGCGGACCAACCGCAGCTTGTCTTCCGGGAGCAGGGCGGCATGTGCCTCGCCGATGCCGGCTTCCGACGCGATGACTCCGGCTGCTCTTGGGTTATCCCCGGTGAGCATCACCAGCCGAATGCTCTGCTCCTTAAGCCGTGCCACTGCTTCCGTGGCTTCCGGACGAAGAACGTCCCGGACTGCGATCAAACCGGCCACTTCGTCATCTGTGGACACTGCCTGATGCACACCGTAACGGCGCCGTATTCAGGTGGGGCGCAATTTTACAAGCTGAGCGCAGTTTATCCCTCGGGCAATTGACTCCACCGTCATTCCATGGTTAAAGAGAAAATGCGATTTTCTGTTTGGTGTGTTTTTTGTCTGCTAGCGCAAGGAAGCCTCCCTGCCCAGACCAATACGGTGGTCCCGCCGTTTCGAATCCTTTCCATTGCACTTCAAAACCAGCGCGCCTCCATCAGCATCAACTCCGCGACCGGCTCCGTTTACACCCTCCAAACTTCCGACGTCCTTCAGACCTACTGGACCGACCTTACCAATCGGCCGGGAAATGGAGCCGCCTTGAGCTTTGACATGCCGTTGAATGATAGCCGAATCTTTTATCGCGTCGCGGGCCTCCCGGCCAATCGACTCACCCTGGTGCCGTCTTCTCCCCTCCTAAGCCCGGGTGAAACCAGCCTTCCCGATGCGACAGCAGGCCGGGCTTACGCAAAGGACGTGTCCCCCGCCGCAACAGGGAACCCCCCTTATGACCTACAGTTTTCCGGTTCGACTCCGGATGGCATTTCTGCCGCGTTGATCAACAACCATTCCTCCAACGCCGTCTTGCGACTCAGTTCAACCGGGACCAATTTGGTCGCGGGTCAACGCCGACAATTGACCGTGACCGTCACTGACGCCACCGGAAGCAACTACTCCCATTCATATGATCTGAGGGTCATTCCGCCTCCTCCGGCGCTTCTCACTACACAAATCACCCTAAAGACGGGGGCCGCAGCGAGAGTCGCCCTTGCAGTCACGAACGGAACCCCGCCCTTGAACTGGACCGTAATCTCTGGCGATCTCCCGGCAGGCATCGCGTTCTCGCCGACCGGAGCGCTTAGCGGGACTCCCACGGAAGATGCCTCAGAACTAAACGAGGACGGCCTCTACACTAACGTGTTCCAGGTGGCTGACAGCTTCACCGACCGGGTCACAGGAAAAACCGTTCCTCGGGTTTCGTGCGGGACCATCACCACTTTGGTGCGTCTATCGTATTATCGCAATCTCATCCTCAACCGGCCCAATGGGCCGGCCTTCGGAGGCATCTGCGTAGGGTGTCACGGACCCACGTTCCCACCGGATTTTACCTCCGGCAGCGCCCTCTCGCTCATGTATATAAGCGCAGGCACGGGAGGCCAGTGCAATGGCACGTACACCTACGTCGTTCCGAGCGATCCCTTTAACAGCCTGTTATACGAAAAAATCACCAGCCCTCCCTGCGGTGCCCAAATGCCTCAAGGCGGGCCTTACTTCAATTACATAGTGACCCAGAGAGTCTGGCGATGGATCAACGAACTGACCGGTGCTGATAACGACTAGTAATTGCGCAGATTATTGTGCAACTTGCTCTTTGATCACGTTCGCCGAGGCCTCCGGTCTCGCAGTGTGCTTTGGATCTTGATGGGGTGCGCAACACTGGGTTGTTACGCGCTGCTCGTGAATTCCGTCAATTGGGATTTTTCCAAACTACTCGGCGTGTATGTTGGTTTCTTTGCCCTGGTCAGCATCCTGTTTGGAAAATTTATCCTGGGAGAGACCATTCCGCCCTCGACCTGGCTAGGCTTGGCTCTAATCATCCTCGGTGGCATGGTCATCCAGTTTGGGCGACATTTTTAACGATCTTTTTATTACCTGCCCCTGCTGGTCCGGTGCAAATTCCTTGGGTGCCGGAACTACGATAGTTTGGTTTCGGCGGACCACCAACATGAAAGCGCATCGAAAATCAGAGGGGCCGGCTTCCGCTTCGCAAACCTTCGAGTTCGTTCTTCAACGGCCCGACAATGTTTTGAGAGTGGAAAACCATGAGACCGGGGTCCGCATTCGCGCGGCCCGCGGCGGCTTCTCGGCGAGAGACAAAGAGTTCTTTGTGCGGCACTTGGCCGCTGAGGGGTTTATTCCCGACCGCTACCGCTGGTTTTCCGGTGAATGCGACGAAGGCTCGTCGGGTCTCGATTGGTGCGTTGAGGATTGCTCCGTCGACAATTCGGGAGCTGCCGTGCCGCGGCGTCGCGCCAATGCTTTCATGATTCGACTCCTCGTTTGCGCCTCAATTTTGTGGATAGTCGAAATCGCCTTCCTCCTTCTAACCAGACGATAGTGGGACCGGTTATACGCCAGGAATTTTCTGAAGAAGCAAAATCGCGCAAGTCGGTCTCCTGACAGATAATCCGAAATTTCTGCCCAGGTTATAAAAGAGGGTTACTTTTTCGTGGTGGATCACCCAAACATCGCAAAAGTGTTGGATGCGGGTGCAAGCGACAGCGGAGGTCCTTACTTTGTAATGGAGTTGGTCGGCGGCATCGCAATGCAGGGGCTGTATTTCCGAGAAGGTGGGCCGCCGGTTCACTGCCGCGGGTTAGCGAGCGGCTTGCGGACGACGTAGTCGGGGAACTGGTCGTAGCGGGCTTTGGACCAGCGCAGGTATTCGACGTGGGCGTCGGCATAGATGTAGTTGGCGCCCTGACCGTGGCGGTTGTAGCGGATCCAGCCCTGATTGCCATACTTGCCGGAACCCCACTGAACGAGGGCAGCTTCACCCGGCCAGGTGTCGTAGTCGTCCTGGTTCACGCTGCCAAAATCCGAGTTGTCGGCGGCGTTCAGGGCTTCGGAGTTGCGCTCGGAGAACATGATGATATTTCGATTTGGAAGACTGGCGACGGCGTTGTCGGTGGCAAAGCCCGAGAGGACACCTTCGACCGCGTAGCGGGCGGATTTGTGTGTGAAGATGGAATTCAGGAGGTAGCTTTCGATGGTGAGATGTTGGGTCTGGGCGATGGCCTGTTCTGAGTTGGGCGGCGGGGTTTGGCTGGTGCTGGTGATGGAGCCGTTGTAAGCCTGCAGGTCTGTGGCAAGGACGCTTGAGCGCGGTGTACGATCGGCTGGGCAGAAGGCGGCCTTGCGATTGTGGAGGTAGGGATAGAAGAAGATGACCCAGGGTTTTTCGGCCTGGCTGTTGCCAGTGCCGCCGCCGGTCACGCCGCCAATGCTGGTGGGGAGTGTGTTCACCTGGGTGCCGTCGTCGAGGAC
>DATGLT010000196.1:0-14803 GCA_035294005.1 Verrucomicrobiia bacterium | reverse complement strand
TACCCCCTTCAACCGTTCAAAGTCATACGCAGAACCTCTGACATGGTGAATCCCGCGCCGTGTGGCACTTTTGTCATTCTGGATGAGCGAGAGGACAGCATTGATGACGCTGTGTTCCTGGTGGATATGTGGAACGGGCCGGCATCACTTGGGGATTTGCCCGCAGCCCACCACAAGGGCGCCGCGAACCTCGTGTTTGGGGACAACCATGTTGAGCCGCACAAATGGCTGGATCCGCGGACTCAACCGCCCATCTCTCAAGATGGCTATGTGGCCATTTCATGGGCTCAGGGAGGGGCCAATCCGGATGTCTTGTGGCTCCAAACGCACGCTTCCGGGCCGCGCTAGATTTGGGATTTGCGATTATTTTCGATTTCGGAATTCCGATTTTCGATTTTGAAACATATGCCGCTCCTGGACGGAGCTCCGGAATGTTTTTGATGGCCGTAACTACAAAGATTTCGGCCCTGACGGGCCTGTGGAAATCCGGTTCAACTGTTCAACTCAATTCGCTTCGAAAAAAGGGGTCAAACCAGGGTCATTGATAATTGATAATTGATAAGAAATTGCTTTTTTGGCATCGCATGTACTGGGTGCTGCGCAGGTTAAGGAGAATTGCTTTTTCGTCGGCCCCAGCATCAAAAGGAATGTGTCATTGCGCTTGAGGGCGTCAATTCCGATAAAAGTTCAACCCAAGCCCAGGCAGAAAGGTTTTTGCCAGCCTTTGCCCAAGTTTGAGATGCAAACTGGGAGATGCGCCGATGACACCGGGCCATGGCCGATCCTCCTGAGGTGCAGCGCCTCAATCGGTCAGGACGTTCTCGTACTCAGGCATGAGGTCCTCCAGCCAGGGTTCGAGTATGCAATTGCTCGGCCGGGGAAGGGCTGCTGGCGGTGGCGGGTCGTGCCACAGGCCCAGGTGGCGGAGAATCTTGCGGACGACCTCGGGGTCGTCAATCAGCGCGATAACGCGCATGGGATTCTGGCACACCCTGTCGTGATCGAAATTCGGCGCTCCCGGTAAAAGTTGGACAAGGTTGCCTCGGCGGATAAGCTTTCGCGCGATGAAACAAAAGGCATACGCCAAAGCCGGCGTGGATATCGATCTCGGGAACAAAGTAAAGGCCACGTTGCCGCATTTGCTGGCCAGCACCCATCGAAACGGAGTGCTCGGGAAGGTGGGCGGATTTGGCGGATTGTTCGCGCTGGACTGCCGGAAATACCGGCAACCGGTTTTGGTGTCCAGCGTCGATGGAGTCGGGACCAAACTTAAAATTGCGTTTGCCATGGACCGTCACGACACCATCGGCCAGGACCTGGTGAACCACTGCGTGAATGACATCGCGGTCTTGGGCGCCGAACCGCTCTTTTTCCTGGATTACCTTGGCACGGGAAAACTCGAACCGCGGGTTTTTCGAGAAATACTCAGGGGCTTTGCCAAGGCGTGCGCAGAAAACGGTTGCGCGTTGATCGGGGGAGAAACGGCGCAGATGCCCGGCTTTTATCAACCCGGGGAGTATGACGTCAGCGGCACCATTGTAGGAGTGGTCGAAAAGGCCGGGATGTTGGACGGCAGGAAAATCAAGCCCGGCGATGCGGTCATCGGGCTTGCCTCAAGCGGGTTGCACACCAACGGCTATTCTCTGGCCAGAAGAATCCTGTTCGAACGAATGAAGCTCAAGCCCTCGAGCCGGCTGCCCGGCCTCCAAACCAGCGTGGGCGAGGAGTTGTTAAAAGTTCACTTGAGTTATGGTCCGCTTGTGAAACAGCTCTTGCGCAAGTTCAACCGGAATGGTTCGGGCATTATCAAAGGAATAGCGCACATTACCGGCGGCGGTTTCGTGGATAACATCCCCAGGGTATTGCCTCAAACCTGCGACGTCATTATCCGGAAAGGCTCATGGGAGGTCTTGCCTATTTTCAGGATCCTGGCTGAGAAGGGCGCGATCCCGGAGAATGAACTGTACCAGGTTTTCAACATGGGCATTGGCATGACGCTCATTGTCTCACAACAAAAGCAGGATGAAGTGTTGCGGTTCGTCAAAGCACAGCAGCACCAGGCTTGGGTGATTGGCCACGTTGTGAAGGGCCACGGGCGGGCGCTGGTGCAATAGAGGCGGCACACCTTCCAGGGACAAAAAAGGCCCCGCAATGCGGAGCCTTGGAGTGGTTCGTTAAGCTGGACTATTTCTTTTCGGTCTTATCGTTGTTCGTCGGAGTGGCTTGTTGAGCCTGCTTGGCCGCGTCCTCCGCCTTAATCACCTCGATTTTAGCGCCTTTCTTGAGTTCCTCGGCAGAAGGCACTTTGATGATGTCGCTGGTCAGCGGCTGGGCAGGGGGGGTGGCCGGAGGCGGAGGTTCAATCCCAAGTAGTTCAACTTCGAAAATCAAAGTAGCGCCGGGCTCGATGTTCGCGTTGCCCATGTCTCCATAAGCTAGTCCCGAGGGGATGTAGAGTTCCCATTTGGAACCGACCTTCATGCTTTCAAGGGCTGCCGTCCAACCCTTGACGACCCGGTTGACCATAAACTTCGCGGGTTGTCCGCGCTTGTAAGAGCTGTCGAATTCTTTGCCGTTCAGAAGCGTGCCGCGGTAATTGACGCTGACGGTGTCATTGCTCTTGGGGATCTCGCCTGTGCCTTCGGTGATGACTTTGTATTGCATTTCAGCCGAGGAGCCATCCGGCAACGAAACGCTCTTGGTTTGAACACCGGGTTTGTTTTTGTTTTCTGTCAGGAACGCTTCCCCTTCTTTCTTGTTCTTTTCCGCCAGTTTGCGGCGGGCTTCCGCCTGGTAGGTGCGAATGGCTTCGGAGGCCTGCATATCCGTCAGGCGCAAATCCTTTCCACCCAGGACATCCTGCACGGCGCCCAAAAGGATATTGAGGTCGACGTCCATATTGCTGCGTTTGATCTGGTTGCCCACGAAAATGCCCACTGCGTAGCTGGCCTTCTCCCGATCATCCTTGAATGCCGGCTTTTCCTGGGCCGCGGGCGTCGCTTCCGCAGCGGTTGACCGCTGCTGAGCCCCGGCCGCAAGCGCAGCGAATAACAATGCCGTTAATAAAATTCTCATATTCTTTCCTGTGACTTCTTTAATTTAGAGTTGTTCCGTGTACACGAACGCGAAGAAATGTCCAGTCTGATCGGCGGAAAAGGCGGAAAACTTTTGCGCTCGAGCCAAATCCTGATTGAATGCGCGCGATGAAGATCCTCGTGATTGGCTCCGGCGGGCGCGAGCACGCGCTGGTGTGGAAACTAGCCCAGTCCCCACACGCCTCCAAAATGTGGTGCGCCCCCGGCAATGCTGGAATTGCCCAGGAACGCCTGGGTAACGGCGCGCCTGTTGAGTGCCTTAAAATCAACGCCGAAGACCTCGATGCCTTGCTGAGTTTCGCGCGGACACAGAAGCCGGACCTTACTGTCGTTGGCCCTGACAACCCGCTGGCCATGGGCATCGTGGATTTGTTTCAGCAACACGGCCTTCCGATTTGGGGGCCGAATCGCAAAGCCGCGCAGTTTGAATCCTCCAAGGCATTTGCGCAGGCTTTCATGGACCGGCACGGTATACCAACTGCCCGATCGGGTGTTTTCTCCGACCCGGCCCAGGCCAAGGCATTTGGACGGTCGCTCAAAGGCAAATGCGCGGTCAAAGCGGACGGGCTAGCTCTGGGAAAAGGCGTCCTGATCTGCGCATCGGAGCAGGAAACGGACAGGGCCATCGATGAGATCCTTGTTGAAAAGAGCTTTGGCCAGGCCGGTTCCACCATTGTCATTCAGGAGTTCCTCGAAGGAGTCGAGGTTTCGTTGCACGCCCTTTGTGACGGCAAAACTGCCCGATTGTTCCCGACATCTCAGGACCATAAACGTGCCCTTGACGGCGATCGTGGTTTAAACACGGGGGGCATGGGAACCTGCTCGCCGGTGCCATTTGTTTCGGATGCTCAAATGCGGCAAGCCGAGGAGACGATTTTGAAACGTTGGCTCAAAGGATGCGCCGTCGATGGAATCGATTTCCGTGGAATTCTCTATCCAGGATTAATGCTGACCAAACACGGCCCGAAGGTGCTTGAATTTAACGCGCGATTCGGTGACCCGGAAACGCAGGTTTACCTGGTCCGGTTGGAGAGCGATTTGCTCGAACTGCTGAAAGCCAGTGCCGAAGGCAATTTATCGAACTATCATCCCAAGTGGCGGCCCGAAAATGCGGTGTGTGTCATTATGGCTTCCGGGGGGTATCCTGGTAGCTACGCAAAGGGCAAGCCTATTGACGGGCTTGAGGAGGCGCAGAAGATAGAAGGGGTCAAGGTATTTCATGCCGGAACGGCTTGCAGCGGCGATCGGATCGTGACAAACGGGGGCCGTGTGCTTGGTGTAACCGCGTTGGGTGCAACCCTTGCTGAGGCCCGCCGGACCGCATACGAGGCTGTCGACTTGATCCGGTTTGAAGGCGCTCACGCCCGCAGGGATATTGGCGCCGCCGCACTGATCTGAGTTGCGGGGGCGCGCTTTACATTCGCGCTCACATCACGCATTGTAGCCGCAGATGACGAGACAAGGGATTGCGGTCGTTCCAGTCGTTTGCCTGCTTGTTTTAGGCGGGGTGTCCACCCGTGCAGCTGACAAGGCGCCGGCGCCGGACTTCAATGAGGTTTACAACCTCGTTAAACAGCATCTTACGGGTATCAGCGAAGCTGAACTCAACCGCGCCGCCGTCCAGGGCCTGATTACCGCGTTGGCGCCGAAAGTATCCCTGGCCGGCGCCGAGCCACCTGGAACCAACTCGAGCGCGGCGCTGGTCACGAAAACCAGTTTGTTCGACGGCCCGATCGGATACATCCGCGTCGGAAGGGTCGGCGAAGGACTGGCTTCCGCAATTCGCAAAGCCTGGCAGGATCTGGGCAGCAGCAACAAACTGGACGGATTGGTTTTGGACTTACGGTACAGCGACGGCTCGGATTACGCCGAGGCAGCTGCAACTGCCGACGAATTCACAAAAAAGGATCAAGCCCTGCTGGACTGGGGCGCAGGACTGGTGCGTTCGAAGGAGAAGCAGGATGCGCCTGGCCTGGCGGTGGCCGTTCTGGTGAACGAAAAGACAGCGGCGGCGTCCGAGGCTCTGGCAGCTGTGTTACGCGAGGTCGGGGCCGGCCTGGTCATCGGAAGGAGAACTGCCGGCCAGGCGATGATCGCAAAAGCATACCCGCTTAGCGACGGCCAGCAGTTGCGCATCGCCATGACTCCCGTCGTCCTGGGCGACGGCACAAGCCTATCCAGCGAGGGCATCAAGCCCGATATCCAGGTGGACGTTCCTCCCGCTGAAGAACGCGTTTATTTCAACGACCCTTTCAAAGAATTATCCGGGGGACCTCAGCCGCAAACCGCGGCTGCGGCAGCAAGTGGCGCCGGTCCGCGCGCGCGACGTCTACGAATGAACGAGGCGGAATTAGTCAGGGAACGACGAAGCGGGGCGTTGTCGGAGGTGGATACGAATAGCGTTGATCGCGGGGAGGTCGACAAACCAACGGTTCAAGATCCAGTCCTGGCCCGGGCGTTGGACTTTTTGAAGGGGCTAAGCGTGATTCGTCAGACGCATTCCTGATTTACGCGTTGACGATTGGGATGTGCCGTCCCAAGTTCTGATGTGAGAAGCAATTCATGAAGACGGTCCTTTTTGTTTGCACCGGCAACGTTTGTCGCAGCCCCATGGCTGAGGGCTTGTTTCGTCATGCGGTGCAGGGACGGGGTGACTACCGGGTTTTGTCGGCGGGCTTGGGAGCCATGGAAGGCCAGCCACCCAGCGCGTACGCAGTGCAGGCGGTTAAAGAATTGGGCATCGACATTTCCGCGCAACGCAGCCGGATGCTTACGCCGGACCTGGTGATGCAGGCAGATTACATTTTCGGCATGACCCACAGTCACATCGACACGGTGATGATGCTCTACCCGATGGCGGCCGAGAAAACGTTTCTGCTGCGCGAATTCGACGAGACTTTGGACCAGTTTGAGAAGGACATCAGCGACCCAATCGGGGGTTCGTACGACATCTATTTGACCTGCCGGGACCAGATCGAGCAAGGGATCCCATCGCTGCTGCGGTTTATTGAGCAGAGTCACGCGCCCGGCCCGCCCGCGCCTAAACAGGCCGTTGTCGCTTTGGGCAGCGATCACGGGGGTTACGAACTGAAGGAGTGGCTCAAGCGCCACCTTGAGAGCCGCGGCATCAGCGTGGCCGATCTTGGCTCGCATTCCGCCGACCCGAGCGACTACAGTGATTTTGCGCTGCTCGTCGGCCAAAGTGTGGCGCATCGCCGCACCGATTTCGGAGTCTTAATCTGCAGCACGGGCCTGGGCATGAGCATGGCCGCCAACAAAGTCCCGGGTGTGCGCGCCGCGCTGGTGTCCGACGAAGACACCGCCGCGTTGGCTCGTCGCCACAACAACGCGAATGTAATTTGCCTGGCCGGGAAAACCACCTCACCGGAGCGGGCGGCGCGGATCGTCGAAACGTTCCTCGCGACACAATTTGAGGGTGGGCGCCACGAGCGCCGAATCAGCAAAATGGAAAGCCGAATCATTCCGACGGATTTTCGCCTGCAAGCAATCGATCCCGACATCGCCGCGGTGATTGAACACGAACGGCAGCGCCAGCAGGAGAATATCGAACTCATCGCGAGCGAGAATTTCACGAGCCCCGCCGTCATGGAGGCCCAGGGATCCGTCCTGACCAACAAGTACGCGGAGGGTTACCCGGGCAAACGCTGGTATGGCGGTTGCGAGAACGTGGACGCCGTCGAGCGACTGGCAATTGAACGAGCCAAAGCCCTCTTCGGAGCCGAACACGCGAATGTTCAGCCCCATTCCGGCAGTGGCGCGAACATGGCGGTTTATTTCGCCTTTCTCAAACCCGGCGACAAGATGCTGACGATGGACCTGACGCACGGGGGCCATTTGACTCATGGGAATAAAGCGAACTTCTCAGGAAAATTCTTTGAGATCGTTCATTACGGCGTGCGCAAAGGCGATGAGCGGATCGATTACGATCAACTTGCCGCGATGGCGCGAGAACATCGGCCGCGCATGATCACCGTCGGCGCCAGCGCTTATCCACGGATTATCGATTTCGAGAGAATGGGCAGAATTGCTCGGGAAGTGGAAGCGTTCCTCCTGGCCGATATCGCTCATATCGCCGGGCTGGTGGCGACCGGTTTGCATCCGAGCCCGATCCCGCACGCTGACTTTGTAACCACGACGACGCACAAGACCCTGCGCGGTCCCCGCGGGGGGCTCGTGTTGTGCAAAGAGCGCTACGCCAAAGAAATAGATTCGCAGGCCTTCCCGGGCATTCAGGGCGGGCCTTTGATGCATGTCATTGCGGCCAAGGCGGTGTGCTTTCAAGAGGCGCTGCAACCCGTTTTCAAATCATACCAGGAACAAATTGTGCGCAACGCAAAGGCCCTGGCTGAAGGAATGAAGCACAACGGGTTCCGGCTGGTCAGCGGGGGCACCGACAACCATTTGATGCTTGTGGATGTTGGAGCCAGGGGAGTGACCGGCAAAGAATGCCAGGCGGCTCTCGATGAAGCGGGGATCACCATCAACAAGAACACCATTCCATTTGAAACGCGGTCGCCATTTCAGGCCAGCGGCATCCGTTTGGGAACACCCGCGGTGACTACTCGAGGAATGAAAGAGCCGGAGATGGCTGCCATTGCCGACATGATCAGCGAGGTGCTGCTTGACCTCAAAAACGTGGAAGGCATTGCCAAGGTGCGTCAGCGGGTTCGCGAGTTGACCGCCAGGTTCCCGCTGCCGTACTGATTTTGGACAGAGCTTGCGTTGGAGGCCTCCGTTACTTTCCGACGCGCTTGACACGCATAAGGATGTGGTTCATGGTACGGCCGTATCGTAACCAAATTCCCCTTGCGAAGTTGGGGAATACGGTTCACCTTTGCAGACGCTCCCGGTCGAACGAATCAAAATTCCGATTTGAACTGATTCATTCCTGAATCGTCCAATGGATACCGGGGCAGTTAACCAGCCTCGTGAAGATCTCTCCTGATCTCCACCGCTGTAACAATTTTAAAACGTAGACTGACTTATGCCTAGACCGATCAAAAAGGCCAAAACAAAAGCCGCCAAGCCGGCTGAAGGCGAGATGCCGAACGAAAACGGCGTCGAGCCCGCTCCGCCGGCTGTTGCGGTGGCCGAACCGCCGATCTCCGAGGAACCCCAGGCTGCCATGCAGTCCGCCGGCTCTACTCCCGAGACAGCCGATGGCGCCGTGGACCTGAACCAGCAGCCGCGCCGGCAACGTCCCGCCCCTGAGCAGCCGGCGCCGCGCAGGCCCCAGCAGCCATCCCAAAACCAAAAGAACGATGGCCGCGCAGGCGATGACAAAGATCACATCGCCGCGACTTCGATCAACATCGCCAAGCTCCAGGCCATGTCGATGAGTGAATTGAATCAGATGGCGCGCGATCTTTCGGTCGAGAATTTTGGCACGATGCGGAAGCATGAAGTCATTTTCCACATCCTCCAAAAGAACGCCGAACGGGCCGGTGTCCTCTTTTCCGAAGGCGTGCTCGAAGTCTTGCCGGAAGGATTCGGATTTCTGCGATCGCAAAGTTTCAATTACCTGCCTTGCCCTGAGGATATTTACGTCTCGCCGTCGCAGATTCGCCGTTTCGACCTTCAAACCGGCAACCTGATTGCCGGCCAAATCCGGCCTCCCAAGGAAAAAGAGAGATTCTTTGCGTTGCTGAAAGTCGAAGCGGTCGACCAGGAAGATCCGGACAAGGCAAAAGATAAAACCCATTTTGACAACCTTACCCCGCTGTTTCCCAACAAGCGGTTCATACTGGAGACGGCTTCGGACGAGTTGTCCACCCGTGTGCTGGACCTGGTGTGCCCGATTGGAAAGGGAACGCGCGGTTTGATCGTCGCGCCGCCGCGCACCGGCAAAACCGTCCTGATGCAAAAACTGGCCAACGCGATTCTGAAAAACAATCCGGAGGCGTACCTGTTCATATTGCTGATCGACGAGCGTCCCGAAGAAGTGACCGACATGGAACGGACCTGTCGCGGAGCCGAAGTGATTAGCTCGACTTTCGACGAACCGCCTGAGCGCCATGTGCAAGTCGCCGAGATGGTCATTGAAAAGGCCAAGCGCATGATCGAGCACAAGCGCGATGTGGTCATTCTCCTGGATTCAATCACCCGCCTCGCCCGCGCCTACAACACGGTCCAGCCGCATTCCGGGAAGATCCTGTCCGGCGGTGTCGATGCCAACGCGTTGCACAAACCGAAACGGTTTTTTGGGGCGGCCCGAAATATCGAGGAAGGGGGGTCGCTGACCATCATTGCGACGGCGCTGGTGGATACTGGTTCCCGGATGGATGAAGTCATTTTTGAAGAGTTCAAGGGCACGGGCAACATGGAGGTCCACTTGGATCGCGCCCTGGTTGATCGCCGCATTTTTCCTTCCATTAACATCGAGCGTTCCGGCACGCGCAAAGAAGAGTTGCTGTATCATCCGGATGAATACAACAAGGTTGTGATCTTGCGGCGCGCTCTGACCGGAGTGCCGCCTGTGGAAGCGATGGAACTGGTCCTCAACAAACTTAAAAAGACCCGATCCAATATCGAATTCCTCCTCAGCATGGCAGTGAGTTGAAAGGGGTAAAGACCCTATTTCGATTTTCGGCTTCCCGATTATTCTTGTCGCCCGATGGCTGCGGGGCCGGCCGGCCTTGCTGATTCCAGAAATTTAAACAACACCCAATATATGCGGCCAAGACACAATCGTTCCACCACTGTTTCCCGTCCCGTTGCGCCGGAGGTTCCGGCGCAACGGCCCATGGAAAAGCCGGTTGACTTTATTCTCAATTTGTCAGGACCAAAAACCGCTACAATAGCGGGGACGTTCAACGACTGGGACATTCAAAAAACTCCATTGCGTAAGGACGCCAATGGCAGCTGGAAAACCACCTTGTGGCTGCCGCCAGGACGTTACGAGTACCGGTTTGTCATCGACGGCGCCCAATGGTTCAGCGATCCAGGCGCGAAAGAATCCGTGCCCAATCAATACGGCACGACGAATTCGATCGTGATTGTCTGAATGGCGACGACTCAGGGTTGGACGACAGTGTACACGGTGACCCCGCCTTGCATCACCGGCATGAAGTACACTCCTGCCGCCTGGTAATAGACCATGCCCCGCAAATAGACCTGTGTCGCCCCTGGCGGAAGGTAACTTACCGTTGCGCCGAGGGGAGGGGGGATGACCTGGAATCCTTGAGGCTGCTGGACGTAAAACGCGCCGGCGCCGTAATAGAAGACCCCCTGCGGGGTCGATACCGGCTCCGAACCGGGCGGTAATGCCGGGACCACAGCTCCTATCGGCGGGGTTACAGCCATGTACCCCGAGGGCTCCCGTTGATAGTACGCCCCATCGTAATAATAGTAGGGACTGCCCCCGACCGTAATGGGCACGTAACCCGACGGCAGCGCATTATACAGCATTCCTGACGCGATCCCGGACCAGAAATAACCGCGCCGTCGATCTTCATCGAAATCGAACCGCCGGTGTTCCCACTCCGAGGGCCCGCGATGTTCTTCATGAACCTCCGGTCGAGAGAAGACCTCCCGGTGTTCCTCGTGTGGGACCTCCACCCTCGTCTCGTTCCTGCCCCGCTCCGCATGAACTTCAGGGGCACGGCTCATGCGCTCGCCTTGAGAGTTTCCCCTGGGTTCAGCCCGGTTGTTTCCCCGAATGCTGCCCCATTGTGCTTGCGCCGGCAAACAGACCAGGCCGGCACCAGCTGCCAGCCAGATTGCGGTCCACCGTCCCAATTTAATTCGTATCATCGGCATAAATGACTCCTATCTGGTGCTGCGCGGTTCAGTGGCGCCCGTCGGCCGCGGCACTCCCTCGCCCGGTTGCGCCGCATCACCGTGCATCTGGATCTTCATCGCGCCGGGCGGTGCTTGGAAGGCGAATGTGTTTGCGGAAATCCTCGAGTTAAAATCCCATTCCCGGATTAATCCGGTAAATTCAGGCACCCCCGGCTCGTTCTTGTGCGTGATGATGAACTTCCGGATCAAAGGCTGCGGACCGTCCTGAACCCAAATTTGCCAATCAATGTTCTCTTGTGTAAAAGCCAAGTGATGGCAATTGAAACCCATCGCTGGCGCCAACCCGAAGTATCTGCCCGTGATCACCTTGGCCATGGCGTTTGTCCAGGGGTCGCTCACGGCCAAATCAATCATCGGGAAATCAATCCCAAACTGATCGCGCGCAGTGTCGATGGTCTCGTCCAGCGTAGCCGGCATATTCACGCTGCTGAAGACATTCTGCTTCCGGTCCAGCACGGTCAGAGATTTGCCATCGTACCAGAACACGCGATCCGAATGGGGTGACGCAATTTCGGCGTGCAGTCGATTCGGTCGGCGGATCTCCATTTCCATCGAACGGCTGAACTGGACCTTTTCACCTTCCTCGTTGACGTGCTCGCGCCAAATCTCGGCATTGATGCTGAAGTAGGGGGCTTCCGCCAGGTATTGGCACGCTGCCCTGAGCACGCGCTCGGCCTGTGGGTCAACGCGCGGGACCGTTTGAGCGTCTGTAGTGACGGCCAGCAGCGAAACCGCGCCGGCCCATGCAAGGAATTTCATCGAACTCTCCTTTCGCTACGTATTCCAGGAATCTAAGCCGGTCTGCTCAATCGCCTACTGGGGTATTTTCCCTCGCATCGGTTTTGGCAAAAACGGAACCGGAAGCGACGGCCATGCCGGGATTTATATCGACATCCAGCGAAGGCCTTTGCATGCTGCGAGGGTGCTTTCCAGCGCCTCATTGCCGGAGGGTGCTCCTTCCGTTTCGAAAGCCCCCGTCCGTTTGCTGCACGAACTGTTCAGCCTGCAAGCGGCTCGCTCTCCAAACTCGGTGGCGGTGGTGTGCGATTCCACACGGCTGACTTATGCTGAACTGAACCAGCTTTCCGACCGGGTCGCGGCGCAACTGGCCGCAAACGGGGTCGGCCGCAACGATTGTGTCGCGTTCCTGTTGGAACGCAGCCCGTGGGTCTATGTGGCTTTATTGGGCATTCTCAAGGCGGGGGCTGCGTACGTGCCGCTCGACCCGGATTACCCGCCGGACAGAATCCAATTTATCCTTGGGGACTGTCACGCAGCGGGGCTGCTGGTCTCGCCCGAACTGCGTCACAAGTGCTCGGCATTTTCCGGGTGCGTCCTTGAAGTCACTGCGCAATCGATTCATCAAATGTCCGGTGAGTCGCGGGCTTTTCAACCTGCATCCCAGTCGCAACCGGAAGATCTGTGCTACGTGATTTACACCTCCGGCACCACGGGCCGGCCTAAAGGGGTTCAAATCGAGCATCACAGCGCATGCCATTTTGTCCAAACGGAAAGCCGGTTGTTCGGGATTCATTCAACCGATCGAGTATTCCAGGGATTCTCGATTGCGTTTGACGCGTCGGTGGAGGAAATCTGGCTGGCTCTTGCCAACGGCGCAACCCTGGTGGTTGGCACTTCCGAGGTCATTCATTCAGGCCCAGGCCTTTCGCGGTGGCTCGCGGAAGCTCATGTGACGGTCCTCTCCTGTGTGCCTACCCTGTTGGCTACACTCGAGGAGGATGTCCCCGATTTGCGTCTGCTGATTCTGGGCGGAGAAGTCTGTCCGCCGAGCCTGGTCAGGAAATGGTGGAAACCGGGCAGAGTTGTCATCAATACCTATGGGCCGACGGAAGCGACTGTAGTGGCAACCTGGGCTGTGTGCGCTCCGGACAAACCGGTAACGATAGGCCGTCCACTACCGGGTTGCATCGCAGTGGTGGTCGACGAATCGCTCAATCCAGTTGAAGGCTCTGAACCGGGTGAGTTGTTGATCGGCGGCGCAGGAGTGGCGAGAGGTTACCTTGGGCGGCCGGAGCTCACAGCGGAAAAGTTCATCATGTACAGTTTCGCTCAAGAAGCTGCGAAACGCTTTTACCGCACTGGGGACCGCGTGCGGTGGACCGCCGACGGCGAATTGGAATTCCTGGGCCGGATTGATGCGCAGGTTAAGATCCGCGGATTTCGCGTTGAACTGTCGGAGATCGAGTCGGTGTTGGTTGAAGCGCCTGAAGTGCAGGCCGCCGCCGTGACCTTGCACGGAGAACGTCTCGCGGCATTCGTAGTTCAAGAGCCAGGAGCAACTCTCTCAACGCCGCTGTTGAAAGCCCGTTTGCGTGATCGGTTGCCCGGATACATGATTCCCGCATCGATCGAGGTTCTGCCGGCCTTGCCGACACTTCCCAGCGGCAAAATCGATCGCAAAGCGTTGCCCGTCCCCAGTTCGCCCGATCGCGCCGGGCGCCCCGAACTGATCCGGCCTCGCAATCTTTGCGAGCGTCAGTTGGTGGAAATGTGGAGCAAGCATTTCGGAACGGCAGATATTTCAATAACCGACGATTTCTTCTTGGACCTTGGGGGCCACTCGCTGCTGGCGGCGCGCACCGTCTCGGAATTGCGGCTGATTCCCGGTTTTGAATTGCTTTCGGTTGCCGACCTTTACCGCTGGCCCACAGCGGGTCAACTCAGCGAGGAGATTCAGAAGCGGTGGAGGGAGGCCAAACTGCCAGCAAATGCCGCGGCCGCGGAAACTAAAAACGGGCCACGCGCCGTTGCTGTTCCGTTTTGGCGTCATTTCCTTTGCGGGCTCGGACAGCTCTTCAGCCTTGTCTTTGTGCTGGGTTTCTTTGCGCTTCAATGGCTGGCGCCTTACCTGACCTACACCGTCATGGTCGAAGAAGATTACGACGGCATGACGTCTATTTTAGCTGCGTTCGCCAGCCTGGTGTTGCTCTACCCGGTGATGCTGAGCGTCGCGATTGTTCTCAAATGGGCCGTCATTGGACGATATAAACCGGGGAATTACCCGTTGTGGGGTTGGTACTATTTCCGTTTCTGGCTGGTGACCGCGGTCGAAAGCACCGTTCCGGTAAGCTACCTCTCCGGGACGCCGTTGCTGAATATCTATTTGCGCCTCATGGGCGCAAAAATCGGCCGAAACGTCTTCATCCACTCGGATAATTTCGCAATTTACGATCTGTTGGCGATTGGAGATGGGACCAGTGTCAACGCAGATGCCGCGCTTCTCGGGTACACGGTGTCCGGTGGACGACTCACGATTGGCGCAATCACGATTGGAAGCGGATGTTTCGTCGGCGCACGCGCCGCGGTCGCGCCGAACACGGCCATCGCTGATGGGGGAGAGTTGGAGGATCTTTCGTTGCTGCCTTCCGGACAAAGTATCGGATGCGGGGAAACCTGGGCGGGTTCTCCGGCGCGGCGGACAGCGGGACCCAACTCATCCACCGGCTCAGCCATGAGTGAAGCAAATGGCAATGAGAGCGACGGGTTCGCCTACACCGCCGCACAGGCTTTGGGGCTGCTGATCTTTCCAGTCCTTGTCGTGGCGGCATTATTCCCGGGAATTGCCGTGATGAACCGGCTCAATTACCTGGACCCGTACTATTGGTATCTGCTTCTCTCGCCACTGATCGCCGTTTCATTCGTCAGCTTGCTTTGCCTCGAGATCGTCCTCCTCAAATGGGTTCTTCTGGGGAAGATCAAAGCGGGCCAACATTCGTTGCGCAGCTGGTACTACGTCCGAAAATGGTTTGTTGATAAAACAATGGAACTGAGCCTGGACGTTGTGGGGCCATTGTATGCTTCGGTTTATCTGAGCCCCTGGTATAAACTTCTGGGCGCTAAACTGGGGCATGGCGCGGAGATCTCCA